>CAMYZO010000023.1 GCA_947303855.1 uncultured Prevotellaceae bacterium | reverse complement strand
GAGAGGTGAGAGGGAAGAGGTGAGAGGTGAGAGGGAAGAGGTGAGAGGTGAGAGGTTAGAGGCAGTGATATTCGAGGGCGTTACCGAAGTGTCGTCGGCTATCCTGACAGCCATGGCCACCACCGTCGTCAGCTTCATCCCTGTCTTTGCCATGCAGGCCCAGGAGGGGAAGATGTTTCACCCCCTGGCCTTCACCAAGACCTTTGCACTGCTGTCGGCACTGCTGCTGGGCTTCCTCGTGCTGCCCACACTGGCCTACTGGGTGTTCTCAATAAGAGGGAAAGGGTGGTTTTCCTGGTTTTCTGGAGTTTCCAGAATTTCCGGTAAAGCCCTCAACTACTTGCTGATAGCGCTGGTAGTGGTGCTGGCCGTCTACCTGTTGAGTGATTTATGGCTGCCACTGGGGCCTGACAACGGCATCCTCCTGAACGTGCTGTTTGTGGCCGCCATCGTGGGCACCATCTTAGGACTCCTGTGGCTGCTGGTCATCTTCTACGAACGCATACTGCGCTGGTGCCTCAGCCACCGGCTGCTGTTCATGACGGTGCCGTTGGCAACGCTTGTCTGCGGCATACTCATCTGGCGACAGTGTGGCCAGGAGTTCATGCCGACACTCGATGAGGGGTCGTTCATGCTCATGCCCACGTCAATGCCCCATACCGGCGTTGACGAGAACATACGCTACTGCAAGATTCTGGACCGCCGTATCAAGGCCATTCCCGAGGTGGAGTCAGTGGTGGGCAAATGGGGCCGCGTAAACTCTGCCCTGGACCCGGCACCTATACAGATGTATGAGACCGTCATCAACTATAAGCCAGAATACGAACTCGACGAGAACGGGCACCGCAAGCTGTACAAGGACGGCTACCACCGTCAGTGGCGGCCAGAGATTCGCACTGCCGACGACATCTGGGAGAAAATCGCTGAGGTGACACGCATCCCCGGCGTCACAGGTTCACCCAAGCTGCAGCCCATCGCCACCCGTCAGGTGATGCTCTCCACGGGACTGAAGGCTCCGATGGGACTGAAAATCTACGGTCCCGACCTGGAGTCGATAGAGCAGGCGGGCCTGCAATTTGAGAAAGTCATGCGCCAGATTCCCGAAGTGAACAGTGCCTCGGTCTACTACGACCGTGCCTCTGGTGCTCCCTATATTGAGATCAAGCTCGACCGCGAGAAACTGTCGCGCTACGGCATCCAGGTTGGCGACGTGCAGAGCATCCTCTCAACGGCCATTGGCGGCATGAGCGAAGGCAATACCGTGGAGGGCCGCGAGCGGTTCCCCATCAGGGTGCGCTATGCACGAGAGCTGCGCGACGACCCCGACGTGCTGTCACAGGTGCTCATCCCAGCCATGAATGGTACGCAGATACCACTGGGCCAGGTGGCCGACATACAGTTCACCCGTGGTGCTACGATGATTAACAGCGAGAACACGTTCCTCGTGGGTTACATTACGTTTGACAAGACAGCCTCACTGGCAGAGGTCGAGGTGGTAAACGAGGTGAAGCGCGTGCTTGACGAAAAGGTAAAAACGGGCAAGATTGTACTGCCCAAGGGTGTCAGCTATGCCTTTACCGGCACCTACCAGCAGCAGGAGCATGCCGCCAAGCGGTTGCAGATTGTCATCCCCATGGCACTGATGATTATCCTGCTCATCCTCTATTTCCAGTTCCGTTCGGTCACGGCTTCGCTCATCCACTTCTCGGGCGTCTTCGTGGCTTTTGCCGGCGGATTCATCCTGATATGGCTCTACGGACAGCCGTGGTTCATGGACTTCACCGTCTGCGACGTCAACATGCGGACGCTCTTCGGCATGGGTACCATCAATCTGAGTGTTGCCGTCTGGGTGGGCTTCATCGCCCTGTTCGGCATTGCCACCGACGACGGTGTGCTGATGGGTACGTATATCCACCAGACGTTCCTCACCCGCAATCCCCAGACCAAGACAGACATCATTGAGGCTGTGGTAGAAGCCGGCAAGAAACGGGTGCGCCCCGCTGCCATGACCACTGCCACCACGCTGATTGCGCTGCTGCCGGTGTTGTCGTCGACGGGCAAGGGTGCCGACGTGATGGTGCCGATGTCTATCCCCACCTTTGGCGGTATGATGATTCAGACCATGACCATGTTCGTGGTGCCGGTGCTGCAGTGCTGGTGGAGGGAAAACGCACTAAGAGCCCACCCAAGCCCTCCCGAAGGGAGGGGTGTTTAGATACACATCTATTCAAATGATTATTTTATGAACAGTCTATTTAGTATACTCCGCCATCTGCTATTCAGACATCCCTCCCTTCGGGAGGGCTTGGGTGGGCTTTTTATGCTCATACTATTGCCTGCCCATGCCCAGACCGACTCCCTTCAAACCTACATCAAGGCTGCTCTGAGGGAGAACCCTGAGGTGATGGCACGCTGGCATGCCTATGAGGCCGCCATGGAAGCTGTCTGTCCCGCAGGCACATTGGGCGACCCGGAGCTGTCAGTGAACTTCTACCCGAAGCCGATGACACAGGTGGGTGGCCGTCAGGTACTGTCAGTATCGCTCATGCAGATGTTCCCGTGGTTCGGTGCCATGAAAGCCGCCAAACACGAGAAAGCATGGCAGGCAGAAACCATGTGGCAGCGCTACCGCGAAGGCGGCATACAGCTGGCCTACGACGTGGAGCAGCTGTGGTACAAGATGCTGGTGACGCGCGAAAAGCTGGCCACCACCCGCGAGCATCTGCGGCTGTTCAAGGACATCGGCGACCTGGCCGTCTACAAATACAAAAGTTCTACCAACGGCATGAAGGGCACCCGCATGAGCGACCAGTACCGCCTGCAGGCAGAGCAGCTGAAGTTGGAGGAGCAGGTAGAGAGTCTGGAGTCGCTGCTGAAGCTGCAGCAAGAGCAGTTCAACCTGCTGCTGCATCGTGACCCGGCCTCGCCACTGGTTCTCCCCGACTCCATCGTGCTGTCGGAGATGCCTATCGTGGAGTGGGCCGAGATAGAGCGGCGGTCGCCCGACCTGCTGTCGCTCCGCGCCCAGGGTGAGCAATATGAGGCGCAAGGCGAGAAAGCCCGCCGCATGGGACTGCCCATGGTGGGAGTGGGAGTGCAATACATGCTCAACAAGGAACGCACCGATGCCATGGCCATGCCCGACATGAACGGCGACGACATGTGGATGGGCATGCTGAAGGTGACGCTGCCTATCTACCGTCATAAGATCAAGGCCCAGCGGCGTGCTGCCGAGCTGATGAAGCAGACAGCTGACGAAAGCTACCTGCGACGGGCTGACATGCTGCGCTCGCAGCTGCTCAGCATAGGCCAGCGTGCTGAGGACGTGAAGCGCAAGATGACCCTCTACCGCCGCGACATGGACATCCTCAGCCAGACCCTGCAGCTGATGGCCGGCGAATATGCTACCGGCACCACCACGCTGAGCGACATCCTGCAGACAGAGCGCGAACAGCTATCCTACGCCTTCAGCCATGCTGAGGCAAGGGCTCAGTACAACATGATTGTGGCTGAATTCGAGAAATTAGCATCGGTACAAATGAAAGACGAGAAAGGAGGAATGACTCATGGAAATCAATAACAAGAAATGGACGGGTTATACGCTGACACTTGCCGCAGGTCTGCTGCTGGGGGTGCTACTACGGGGGTGTATCGGCTGCAACGGGGTTGCTGCAGGCGGGACAGAAGAAGAGGGTGATGCCGTGTGGACATGCTCCATGGACCCACAGGTGAAACAGCCTCAGCCTGGCAAGTGCCCCAAGTGCGGCATGGATCTTATCAAGATGGAGAAAGGTATGACGCCTTCCTCAGACATCGACCCCGATGCCGTCATGTTCAGCGACGAGGCGATGGCTCTGGCCAATGTGGAGACCACCATCGTCGGCGCTCCCTCAGGCAACAAGGAGATACGCCTGTTCGGCAAGATTGAGCCCGACCAGCGCCAGCAGCAGTCACAGTCGGCCTACGTTGGCGGGCGCATTGAGCGTCTCTGCATCAATGCCGTGGGCGACCAGGTAGGCAAGGGTCAGACCCTGGCTGTCATCTACTCGCCCGAACTGTACACCGCCGAACAGGAACTGGTGTCGGCCCTCAGCACCTCACAGAAGGTGCTCATCGATGCCGCTACCGAGAAGCTGCGTCTGCTGAACATCCCCCAGTCGCAGATTGACGAGGTGGTCAAGACGGGCAAGGCATCTCCCTACGTGCAGCTGAAGGCTAACACCAGCGGTACCGTTGTCAAGAAGCAGGTAGAGCAGGGCGACTACGTGAGGCAAGGCCAACCGTTGTTGCAGATTGCCAACCTGAGCCGCGTATGGGCCATCTTCCAGGCCTATGAGAGTGACCTGCCCTTTGTCCACCGTGGCCAGCAGGTGCAGTTCACTGCCGAGGCGCTGCCTGGCGAGACGTTCACCGGCTGGGTGACATTCGTCGACCCCGTGCTGAACGGACAGACACGCACTGCCGGTGTCCGTGTAGAGCTGACGAACAATGGCGGACGCTTCAAGCCAGAGATGCTGCTGGTGGGTCATGTGGCTGCCTCCATGCAGAAATATGCCGACGAGGGTGTCATCATCCCCAAGTCTGCCGTGCTCTGGACCGGTCGCCGCTCCGTGGTCTACGTCAAGGACGACGTGGAGCAACAGCCCACATTCCTCTTGCGTCAGGTGACACTTGGTCCCTCGTTGCCTGATGGCTATGTGGTGACCGACGGCCTTGCTGAGGGCGAGGAGATTGTCACCAACGGCGTCTTCGCCATTGATGCTGCCGCCCAGCTGGACGGTAAGCGAAGCATGATGAATCAATAACTTTTGCCCCCTAAGTGAGGGGGCCACAGGGATAAAAAATTATGAAGAAAACAATGCTACTGTTGGCCGCTGTGCTCATGCTGGGCACCGCCGAGGCCAAGACCGTCAAGACGACGTTTGAAGTGAAGGGCAACTGCGACATGTGCCAGAAGCGCATCGAGAAGGCTGCCAAGAGTGTGAAGGGTGTCACAAGCGCCCGCTGGAACAAGCAGAGCGGACAGCTCTCGCTGGTCTACGACAACAAGCAGACCGCCCCTGAGAAGGTGCAGCAGGCTATTGCCAAGGCCGGTCACGACACGGGCACGCTGAAAGCCGACAAGGCCGTGTACGACAAGCTGCCCGGCTGCTGCAAGTACCGCGACAACGCCGGGAAGCACTAATCCCGAACCTGCCAAGCACAATAAAGCCTCGCCGATTTGGCGAGGCTTTATTGTTGGTAGTTCAGAGTCTGCTTATTTCACAATGACCTTCTTGCCATTCTGGATATACAGGCCCTTCACAGGCTGAGCCACCTCTACGCCCTGCAGGTTGTAAATCTTACCATTACCCTTCTGAGTCTGAATGGACTTTATTGCTGAGGCATTCTCCTCAAGAGTCACCTTTATGGCATATACATAGCGTGTGCCCTTGGCATTAGGACCAAAGGTCACCTCAGAAGCTTTACCTGTCCATACGTTATCGGCGACTTCACCTGTAGAGGGAGCAAGATCGAACGAACCGGTCTGCATGGTAACCTCTACTTTCACGATGTCCATACCCTCAGGAGCAGACAGTTTGATAGCATTGTTCTTGAAAATCCACAGGCAATTACCCTTTGAAGCATTAGTAGCATAACGCACTGCAGTTGTGGCAGAACCCTGAATACCTGTCAGCGTGACACCATTCTTGGTGATAGGATTATCCTCTTTAAGTTCACCCTTGGCATAATCGGCACCCTCACCAATAGGCCAATCGCCATTGTTATTCTCAAAGTCGAAGGTGGCAGAATTGCTCTTGCCGATAGCAAAGTCGGTGGTGACGTATGCGTTAGCACCTGAGAACTTCGGGAAAGCAGTGGTAGCCATCACACCGTGTACCTTCTCGTCCTGTCCCTTCAAGAACTTGAACTTGCCAGGAGCGGTGACCTCATAGTCGGTACCCTCAACAAGAGCTGTGCCACTGGCCGTAACAAAGCTGTAGGTCGTTGTTGCAGGCTCAGTCAGAATGCCCGTAGCCGTCAGCTGAGAACTCAGGTCAAGCACCTCAAGCATCTCGTCAACCAGATAAGCAGGCTGGGGAGCATAGGTATACTTACTTGTACTCGTAATTGCCGGTTTGGTTGGCAATGTGGCCAGCGTAAACTTGTTGTTCTGAATCTGGATAGTGCCCTTTGAGGTTAACTCTGGGAACGTCAAGCTTGCCAGTTCATTGTTGGAAAGATAGATATTCTTTACTGACACAGGAATACCCGTGACTGTAGTTATCTTGTTGTTTTCTGCAGAAATCTGCGTCAGCTTGGTATTGTTGGTAAGGTCAAGAGCCTTGAGCACACCTTTCTTATAGGAATTTCCACCCAATACGATTGTTTCCAAATCTACGTTCTTGCTGAGGTCAATGGTCTCCAACTGAGGCTCATAAGCACTTTGTGTTGTATTGTAAATGTCAATTCTTATCAGCGTTGTCACCTTTGACACATCGACTTTCTTCACGGGGCTGTTGTTGAATGAGAACTGCGTCAACTTCTCATAAGCGGGAAGCGCAACGCTCTCAGCGTTAGCACCAGTAATGCTCATCTGAACAACGTTCATCAGCTTGGCCTGGTCAAAGGTGGTGGGCATAGCATCACCAGAGACGAGGAAATACCAAATGTCATTTTTACCATAAACCTTGACGGTACCGTCGCCGGCAACGGTTCCCTTAAACACTGTAGCCGTAGTAGTAGTTCCGTCTTCTTGCACAGGACCAGCGTTGTTAATACCAACCTTATTGGTCTGCAGGTTGCCGTCACCGAAGTCAACGCTATAGGTATCCTCGGTTTCATAGACACCGAAGGTCAGCGACACTTCTTCTCCCACCTTACCTTTCAGCGTGAGGATAGGCTCATCGGCACCACCATCAGTTGAAGGCGCAACGGTGGGAGCCAGTTCCACTTGCGTGTTATACATGATAACAACGCCTGTCAAGTTCTTCAGCACGTCGCCAGCATTCACGGTATAGCCCAGTTTGAAGTTGTCGTAGAGCTGTACGTCCTTGGCCTCATTGTTATAGAACTTGCCCGAAACATCCGTAGCCGTGAAATCCTCCGTCAGTTTAACCAAGTCGCCGACATGGTCCTTCAGCTCGGCCATGGTCACTGCCACCGGTGCATACTCTGCACCCTCGGTATGTGTCAGGGCGGCTGCATCGGTAATGTTCATCTGGGTCATGTTGTTACGGATGCTTACCTTGCCCTTCAGACTGCCGCCCAGCACCCACTTGTTGGTAGCCTCGGCAAAGGCGTCCTGGCTGTAGAAGCACATGCCGCCCGTAGCATCGCGTACATAGACGCTCTTCGAGTCGGGGCTGACATAGGTAACCTTGGCACCGTCGAGTTTCAACTCGGCCTCTGTGCCATTGCCCAGGGCGGTGAAGGCTGCGATGTTGTCAGCCACAGGAACGGTCACTTCCTGAGCCGTGCCCTTCTTCCACACCTTGATGGTCTTAATCTGATCGTTGTGGGCACTGTTCACCTTAATGACGTAGATGGTGCCTGCGGCCTGCTTGCCGGCTGCAATGTTGTAAACGTTCACACCCGTTACACCTTCAGTTTCGGTACTGACGGCTTCCTCTCCGACATAGATGTTTTGCACAGTTTTGGCAGAAGCGCCAGAATTGCCCTCAACATCAATGCGCTCCACATCGAAGCTGAAGGCGGGCAGGGTCACTGTGGCACCCTGCTTACCAAACAGTAGGTAGTGATCTTTGTCGTGCCAGTAGTAGCCGGCCGAGCCTGCCACCTTGACAGTGTAGCCGCCATAGGTGAACGATTGCTCCTTAACTAACTTGTTAGCAGAACCTGCCGGGAATCCCCAGGCACTGACCTTAGAATCGTTAGCATCGGCAAGGGTAAAATCCAGAGTTACCTCTTGACCAAAAGCAGTCCCCATGACCATTGCCATTAGAAAGACTAATGAATAGCGTAGATTTTTTTGCATACAATTAGTGTTTTTAAGTTATTAATTAGGTATATTCGGCCACAAAATTACAAAAAAAATAATGATTATGTGCACCGTTCCACATTTTTTTTTGTATTTTTGCCGCAAAATTGTGAAAAGAGTTTTATATGAGAAAACTGTTACTAACCATCTTGGTTCTCCTTATGGCCATCGTGGAAGCTGCCGCCCAGCGCACCATGACTGGCACCGTAACCGACTCGAAGGGCGAGCCTCTCTATGGTGTCACCATCAGCATCAAGAACGGCAAGCACCGTGCGGTCACTGACCTGAACGGGCGCTACAGCATCACCATCGACAGTCCCAACGCCGTGCTCATGTTCCGCTATGTGGGCATGGAGCCTTATCAGGCTGCCGTCAAAAACCAGCTGGTGCTTGACGTCACGCTCAAAGACCAGACCACGCAGCTGGCCGAGACCGTGGTGGTGTCAACAGGTTACCAGCGGCTCAGCCGCGAGCGGTCGACAGCCGCCTTCGGCTTCGTGGACTCCACCAAGCTGAACCGTATCATGCACCGCGACCTGACATCTGCCTTAGAAGGTCAGGTGGCCGGTCTGCGCATGGACATCAACCCCAACACGGGCGAGAGCAACCCCATCCTGCGTGGTGTGGGCACCTTCTCCAACAGCATCGGCACAAAGCCCCTGCTGGTGGTCGACGACATGGCTACCAACATGGAGCTCAGCGAGATTAACCCCTACGACGTGGAGTCGGTGACGGTGCTGAAGGATGCCGCCGCCGCCAGTATCTATGGTGCGCTGGCTGCCAACGGCGTCATCGTCATCACCACCAAGCAGGGCAAGACCGACAAGACCACGGTGAACGTCAACGCCGACTGGTATATCTCTACCAAGCCCAACTTCGACGCCCTGCACTACGCCTCCACCTCCGACATCATCGACTACGAGACCAATGTCTACAATGCACGCGTGGCCAGTGCCGGCAACGTCAGCACGCTGTTTGGCCAGTACGGCAACAACTACTACTCACCCCTCTATCAGCTGTATCGCGACCGCGACGAGGGGCGTATCAGCGAGGCCGATGCCAACCAGACGCTGCAGCAGTGGCGCCAGCGCGACTACTACAGCCAATACCGCGACCTGGTATGGCGCACCGCCGTCACACAGCGCTACAACATCTCGCTGTCGCAGAAGTCGCAGCAGTCGAACCACTTCGCCTCGTTCAACTACGAGCATGCCAAGAACCGCATCAAGAACGACCACAGCGACATCTTCTCGGTCTATCTGAAGTCGAACTTCAAACTGGCCAAGTGGCTCAACATCAAACTGGGTATCGATGCGCGATTCGCCAACAGCCAGTCGCCTAACAGCTCCTACACCAGCTACACCATGCAGGAGCGCTATGCGGCCATCGAGGATGCTAACGGCAACAAAGTGCTGTCGCCCTACGTCAACATTGGTGGCTACGCCGGCAGCTCGCTCAACGGCACACGCATCCGCCAGGTGGAGGAGCAGCAGGTAGAGGGCATGATGCCCTTCTCATTCAACGTGCTCGACGCTCTCGACGAGAGCATAGCAAAAAACCGTAACGTGCGCATGCGACCTTTTATTAACCTGGAGGCCAAGTTCCTGAAGTGGTTCCGCTATAACGTCATGTTCCAGTATGAGTGGGCACAGACCCGCAGCGAGCAATACGACGATGCCTCGACCTACCTGATGCGCATGACCCACAACGCCTTCATCGACCAGGACGGCACCTGCCTGCTGGCCGACGGCGGACGCTACTACCAGCGGTCCAACAACTCGCGCCGCTACACCTTCCGCAACCAGCTGAACTTCGACAAGAGTTTCCTCAACTCACAGCATAACATCAATGCCATCATGGGTCTGGAACTGCGCGAGAACCGCTCACCACGGCTCATAGAACAGCTGATGTACGGCTACAACGACACAGCACTGACCTCTGTGCGCATGGACTGGCAGTCGCTCTACAGCGAGGGATGGCAGTCGCTGGTCTCCGACGGCACACAGCGCATGAGCGGCCTGAGCACCTCACAGGCGGAGATTTTCCACCGCTACGCCTCGTTCTATGGCAACTTTGGCTATAACTACAAATACCGCTACAACCTCACGGGCAGCATCCGCTGGGACGAAGCCGACCTCTTCGGACTGGACACCCGCGACCAGCACCACCCGCTGTGGTCTGTCGGCGGCGGCTGGAACATCTCCGAGGAGCAGTTCATGAAGGGCATCTCGTGGCTCGACTTCCTGAAGCTGCGTCTCACCTACGGTGTCAACGGTAACGTCGACCAGAGCTCCACCACCTACTTCGTGGCCCGCTACCGCACGGAGAACAGCGACCCCACGAACACGCAGTATCTGCGCTACTCTGACGACAACCTGCCCAACCCGAAGTTGCGGTGGGAGAAGACCTCGACCTTTAACATCGGTCTGGACTTCCGCCTGCTGAACAACCTGCTGAGCGGCTCGCTGGAGTTCTACAACCGTGTGGGCGACGACCTGCTGGTGACCAAGTATTTAGACACCACACTGGGCGCCACCTCGCGCGTCATCAACAACGGCAAGATGCGTAACAGCGGTATCGAACTGTCGCTGACGGGAAACATCATCCGCTCGAAGGACTGGGGACTGCAGGCCACGCTGAACTACGCCTACAACAAGAACAAGATGCTCACCGTAGAGCATAACCCCACCGACATTGCCACCAACTTCATCACCGCCCCCGAGAACTACCGCATAGAGGGCACCAGCTACAACACCGCCTGGGCCTTCCGCCTGAGCCGCATTGTCAACGGCTATCCTGTCATCCTCGATGCCGACGGCAACGAGATGGCTAAGTTCGATGCCGACGGCAACCCCACAGAGGTCACCGTATCGTCAACGCTGAAGGGTACCGGCGCACTGGCAAACATGGGCACCTTCGTTCCCATCCACACCGGTTCGCTCAGCCTCAACCTGCGCTGGCGCGAGCTGGAGCTGAACACGCTCTTCATCTTCAGCGGCGGCAACAAGCTGCGCCTCGACGCTGCCGACATGAGCTCCTATCAGATGCTCACCGACCACGTGAACGACCACACCGTGAAGCACTACTACGAGATGCCCACGGGCAGCGTGGCCCAGCAGTATGCCTCAACGTTCTCTGAATGGTGGCGCTACTCCGACGAGCAGATACGCTCGGCCAACTACCTGAAGATGCGTAGCATCAACCTGTCGTACCACCTGCCCGATGCCATCATCAACAAGATTGGCATCGGACAGACGCGACTGACGCTGCAGGTCAACAACCTCTTCTACTGGTCAGCTGCCGGCCACGACATCGACCCCGAGTCGTACTCCGTCAAGACGGGCACACGCACCCTGCAGCAGCCCAGGACCATCAGCATAGGATTCTCGACGACGCTATAAAAGCCCACCCCCTACCCCTCCCGAAGGGAGGGGAGGAAGAAATACCAAACATCATCAAAATGACATACAACATGAAAAGCCTTTTCCGCCATATCATATCACTCCTCCCCCTTATAGGGGGAGGCTGGGTGGGGGTCTCCTCCTGCGACAGCTACATCGACATCACCCCCAAGGGGGCCGTCACCATCGACTCAGCCCGTCAGTACTACGAACTTATCGTCAACCCCATGCGCTCGTACTACCCCTCGTCGTTTGCTTTCCTCACGGACGAACTGTGGGCAAAGGAGTCGAACATCATCGGCTACGAGAACCTCTCGGCCAATGGCATCAATTTCACGTTCAATGAGCAGGCCGACCGCACGCTGTTTGGCGACAACAACCTCTACGAGAACATGTATGCCTACATCCTGCGCTCCAACCTCATCATTAACAACATTGACGCAGCCGAGGGCACACAGGACATCAAGACGCTGGCCAAGGCCGAGGCCCGCGTGTTCCGTGCCTGGGACCACTTCCTGGCTGTCAACACCTTTGCCAAAGCCTATGACCCGGCAACCGCCAAGACCGACGGCGGCGTGTGTATCGTGACGGCAAGCGACTTGGAACAGACACCGGCGAAAGCGACGGTCGATGAGGTCTACAACTTCATCATTGCCGAACTGGAGGATGCCGTTCCTCAGCTCCAAGCCAAGCCCCAGAACATCTACCACCCCAACCGTGCCTACGGCTACGGTCTGCTGGCTCAGGTCTATCTGCACCACCGCGACTGGCAGAAAGCCCGTGATGCAGCAGAGAAGTCGCTGGCCTTGAACGATGCACTGGTGGACTATAACGAAATTAACGCTTACCGCCGAGGCATACTCGACAAAAACTATGGCGACAAATACGGCGACGACCGTAATCCCGAAGTGCTCAGCTACATGTGGATAGGCAGCGGATGGAACAACGAGCAAGCCATACTCTATACCTACGGCATCATCAGTCCGGAGCTCATAGCCCTCTATGAGGAGGAAAAGAAAGACCTCCGCTACACTCTTTTCTTCATGGAATCCGGACAGCCCACTACTTGGTTTGACACCGGCTCAGGTGCCGACATGTGGATTCCCACGGTTCAAAACTCCAAGTTCATGTATGCCACTGTTGGCATGAGAACACCTGAGGTGTATCTGATACAGGCCGAGGCAGAAGCCCGACTAAACAATATCGGCAAAGCCGTCCAACTGCTGAACACCCTGCGCGCCAAGCGCATTGCCGGAGGGAATACTGACATTGCCACGCCAAGTTCACAAACTGAAATGGTAAAGCTCATTATCAAGGAACGCCGCAAAGAACTGCTGTTCGGCTTCCACCGCTTCTTCGACCTGAAGCGCCTGAACATCGAACCGGAATACCAAAAGACCGTTACCCATGTGTTCCCCGTAGTGAACATCAGTGCAGCCTATCCGCAGCAGACCTACACCCTGCAGCCAAACTCGCGCATGTACATTATTCCATTCCCGCATTCGGCCCGCGACAAGAACCCAAACCTGACGCTGAATACTGACGAGAGGAACTGAACACAACTACGCTTTTTCTGATGACGAACAATATGAATAAAAACAAATAATCATTGCTTATGAAAAAATTCTACATCATGGTGGCTTTAGCCTTTTCGGCTATCACTGCTGCCGCACAGAGCCCCGATGCCGTCTACGTACAGATGAACTTTAACGAGAACCCCTGGGGCCTTCCCGTCAGCGCCATGAAAGGATGGTCCAACTACGCTGACGAAAACGGTGTTTTCACTGCAGACCAGACGTTTACCGTCGATGTCAACGGCGAACAGCTCAAGATGGTGCTCACGCCGTCGAACTACAAACTGACCGATTATGACAATGCACTGGTCAGAGGTGAAGACCCTGATGACGGCGACAAGGTGAAAACCATCTTGATGACTCGCACAGGCTCTAAAATGACCTTCATCGCTCCACCCAGCATGTGGATGGAGAAGGTGGCCTTTGAGACCTACAGACGATGGTCCAGCGGCAGCCTGTACTCTGACGAGAAAAACACCAACAACCAGCATGTCTGGGGCAAGGACAGTGTAAAGACCCGCGAAGGCTTTAACTGGGTGGACGGCAAACAGATTCCCACCACTTTTGAATGCTGGATTGGCGACTCCGTCGAATGGAGTCTGCCAGCATGTACTGGCCAGACCTACCTGCACTGGATTGACTTCTGGCTATTACCCCGCAACGGGGCTGCAGGCATTACCGAGGCCCGTTCCAACACCAATGCCGGCAACGTGCATACCCTTAACGGTGTCTTGTTGCGGCGCAACGGAAAAGTGGAAGGACTCCGCAAAGGCATTTATATTGTGAACGGCAAGAAGGCCGTCTTCTAAGTCTCTTGTTTATTTATTGTTTTACTTAATTTTTTTACACAACATGAAAAAGAATCTATTATGGATGATGGTCGCCATCGTTCTTTGCGGCTCAACAACAGTATTAACCGCTTGTGGCAGTGATGATGACGACAAGGGCTCGTCACCCTCAGCAGCAAACACATACGAGGTAACCCTCGCTGCCTTGCTGCCACGCTGCTCGACACCTTACCTCCAACTGAAGGTCAACTACACCGACGCCGACGGCAAGTCTGAGAGCATCCTCGTGAAAGAGGGCGACCAGAGCCAGGCGCTCAGCAATGAGGCGAAGATTCTCTATGAGAAAGCCACCATGTTCATTCGCGCTAACGAAGAGACCAACAAACTGATTGACGACGTCATTGTACGCAACATTACGTTCAAAGTGCCTGCTGGCAAGACATTTACCTACAACAGTTCCATCGTGACACGCACCGATTACACCGTTCCTACCGGGAAGACCAACATGGTACAGCCCTGCGTCATCTGTTCAGCCAAACGCATCAGTGGCACTGGCAGAGATGACTCGGCAAGTGCATTGAACGGCAGCCTGAGCGTCACAGCTTCCTTCGGCATACCTGCTGATAAATTCGCAGAAATCCTGACACGCTGGAACGGCCGCGATGCCGGCTCCGCCCAAGTCACCTTGGAATAATTACCCTCTAACGACAATGAATATTCTTAAATCCATTGCAACACTATCGCTGCTGCTCCCGGGCACTCTGCTCCGGGGGCAGACGGTGTTGCCGGAAAACTCCTTTCGTTTGACATCAGACAAGTATCCGGGCCTGACACTGATGGTAAGAAACCAGACTGCCAGCGTATGGGACAACTACGGCCGTCTGATGCCCTGGGATAACAACGGCAAGCTGAAGGCTGGTACGCTACAGATGATGGTCATCATGACGACCGACCACATCAACTTCGACCCTCCCACTGACGCCACACTGTACAACAGCCTCTCTACCTATTACGGCCAGGTTGTGAAGGAGGCCAACTACAACCAGAAGAAGACCTTCGAGATTTTGGATGACTGCTACTACACTGACAAGTCGCACACTCACAACACCTTGTCAACACCACTGCACCTCGGCGGCTGTTACCACTTAAAGCAGGGCATCGACAAGGAAGGACTCCTTTACGATGCCCTGGTTGACGTGATTGACGAACCGTCAATCAGAGCGTATGGCGACACCGAGCTCAAGACCGGCAACGAGCTGAAAATGAACATCTATTTCAACACGGGCTATCCCTATGTCGCCTCCATCATGAAAGGTGACGAGAAAGGCGAACTGAGCATCTTTAAAGCCAATCAGGACGACACCCCCGGAGAACTGGTAAAGCAGGTCAAGAAAGACATCCGCATGACGGACCTCGACAAGGACAAGATAGCCCATCGTGACAGCCTCGCTCTCAACACCATGCTGCCCGTAGGCAAGTACTTCGGCGTGCTGAAGCACAACTGGACGGCACTGGGCGACGACAATGAGCGATACTATGTCATCAACGTGAAAGACACGCTGCGGGTGAAACACGAGTTCGACAAGCCGGCTTACGACCACACCGCCGACAAGCAGGCCATGTTGCGGCTCTCACTGGATCGCGGCTACCCCTTCATCGGGAAGGGCGAAAACGACACCGTCAGCACCGTCCGCGTGAGATACTACATCAGCGGCTGGCGCACCGACTCAGTAAGCCGCCAGTTCGAACGCTACAACGAAGAGCTGAAAATCACTGAGACATTCGACTCGATGGTGGTTAGAAACATCGCCATTGTCGAAGACACCATTACCCTGGCTCACGACTCGCTTTCCACACGCCACATGAACGAGACGCTGAACATCCCCATCGACCTGACAAGCATCTCGGTCAAGGACATCTTCCTCATGGGCAAGAAAGATGAGGGCCAGACTGACGACCTGCCGCGTAAGCTCATGGTGGAATTAGAGGTGAGCTACGAAGGAGCCGTACAGTACGAGACCAAGATACCGCTGGTCATCAGCCATTACGATATCGACCAGTTAGCCACACGGAAATACCTTAAGGGCGAGGCCGCCCCACTGGCCTGTACAGAGCGGTATCCGTTAGGATCAAAATTAGGTGAAAGATACAGCGGCAAAGAGCTGGTGCCCGGACTGCTTGTCAGCACCGTCAACTTCTCCGTCAGCAAGGCCGACCTGCCCGCCGACCTGCCCAAGCCGGAGAAAGAGGATATGTACCTCGAGCTGTACGACAAGAACGGTCACCTTGTCTATGAAAACACCAGCAACATGCAGTATGAAATGAGTGAGTTGTTCGACATGGCCAGCACGACCACGGAGCCCGTAAGCATGCCTTTTTCCCAGAAATTCTCTGTCTATAAGGGAGGCGAATACCGCATTGTGGTCAATGCCCCCTTTGCTGGCTACACCCACAAAGAGGACTTCACCGTTACTGCCGCGCCCGAACATGCCCTACGCCTACCCACGGAAAGCAACCCGAAAGAATTTGAAGTCGAGTTTTTAGCATTCTTCACCACAGGCTACCCCTACAGAGCAGAGCAGTTCGCCGACAACCTCTACGCCCAATATACGCTCACCAACGCCGAAGGAACGGTGATAAGCCAGCAGAACAAGGCGCTGAACTTCGCACAGCCAACGACGGCTAACACTTATATGGCCGTCTGCGACACCATCGGCTTCAAGAATGGCAATCTGGAGCCTGGCCGATACACCGTGGCCTACGAGTCGAATTTCGAGACGTCTCAAGGCCGTTTGTCAGGAACATTCAACTTCGATGTGACGGACAAAATGGCCATCAAGCTCAAGTGCAGCAAAAGCCAGCCCCGTCCAGATGAGGTCGTCAATCTCAGCGGTGTCTGCCGATACGGCTACCCATACATTCAACCTGATGAGCGCTACCCCAAGCCTACGCTCCGACTCATGTACATGCTGAATACATTAGACACCGGAAAAGACGATGTGGAGGTATTCGACGAAGGGGAGCTGGTCTATACGCACGACTCTTTGGCTGTAAGCCCCGTCAATCAGCGCTTCTCCATCCCCTTTGACATGAGCAAGGTGCCGGCGGCCTATCACAATCAGACACTGGAGCTAACCGTTAAAGGATATTGCGGTAGCAAAAAGCTAATGACAGATCGAGTGACCCTGAAAATCGTAAACGACGCGTCCGCCATCAAAGAAATTGATGACTGTTCGAGAAGCAATCATGACATTTACGACCTCCAGGGCCGCAAGGTGAAGAACGTCCGAAAGGGCATCTACGTCAGCGGTGGCAAGAAGGTACTCTACTGACCTTGCCGCCAAACCGAAAACGAATCAACCATAAACCTTAACCATTATAACACATACAACAAATGACAAAGTCAAGATTCCTCTTGGTGGGAAGGCTTTTGTGCGCCCTGACGGCTCTGCTGACAACCATGACAGCAAGAGCAGAAGGCCTTTCGGGCTCCGGCACCATAGCCGACCCCTATCTCATTACAAACGTTGACGACTGGAACACCTTTACAAAGTTTGACACCAGAGACACCTACTGGGCCAGCGGCACCTATGTGAAGCTTACCGCCGACATTCCCACGGCTGCCGACATAGCCGCGGGAAAGTCAGTCACCACGATGTTAGAAGCAAATCACGGCGGCAACAATCAGTTTCAGGGCATCTTCGACGGCACAGGCCATACGTTGACCATCAACTATGATGTAACATACGGGCCGGCGGCACCGTTCAGCCATATCAGCGGTGCCACCATCAAAAACCTGAGGGTGGCAGGCACCATCCACACCACCAACTCCCTGGCTGCAGGTGTCGTTGGCCAGACCCGTGGAAGCAGCACCGTCGAGAGAGTCTGGAGCAGCGTTGCCATCTCAGCAACCTATGACGGCAATCCGCAAACCTATCATGGCGGTATCGCAACCTCAGTACTTGGCGGTACGCTGACCCTCACCGACTGTCTGTTCGACGGCAGCATCTCAGGCGACGGCAAGGGCAACTGTGGCCTTGTAGGCGTCGGGTTTTCGAACACGCATATAGTCTTTAACCACTGCCTGCAGGCTGGCAACATATCGACAGACGGTTACCTTGGCAAAACCATCTGCAACAACAGCTCAACCGTCGATTTCTCCACCTGCTACTACAAAACTCAGCACGGCCAGGCTCAGGGCATAAAGACCTCAGCCACCGGCAGCGAGTTGCAAGCCCTTCTCGGCGACAACTGGATAGTCAGCGGCGACATGGTCATTCCCATCATGGACTCCAAGAATCTTACCATCGCCACCATCAACGGCTTAGAGGACCATTATCAGTACACAGGCAACAACATTGAAGTGACATTTTCGGTGAGCGACGATGCCGGCAACCCACTGACCGAAGGCACACACTACACATCATCCATCTCACCATCTCCAGTGATTGCCGTTGGCACCTACACGCTGACCGTCACCGCCAAGGGCGGCAATGTTGCCGGCTTCTACGGCACAAAGAGCGCTACCTTCCATGTCTACCCCTGGAAGACGGGAGCCATTGGCGGCTACTGCGGCAACCCGGCCGCGAACGACGGTAAGAACATTTATTACGAGATTACGGATGAAGGAGGCGAGAAGACCCTCAGCATCCTCAAGTCGCCCCTTGCCGTGGGCACCGACTTCAGCATGGCCGACGACGTAGTCTTCGGCAGCAAGGACTTCACAAGCGCCGTCATCAGCGAGGACATTGCAACCATCGGAGCCAATGCCTTCAACGGCTGTACCAGCCTCAGCTCAATTCTTGTTCTGCCAGAGACACCCCCCACCCTGGGCAGCAATGCCTTCAAGGATATTGTCAGCACGGCAGTATTCACCGTGCGCAACACGGCTTACGAGACTGCCGACGGCTGGAAGGATGTCAAGGACAACAGCGGCTCCTACAGCGGATACGACTTCACGATGATCGTCCCCAACGACGGCTGTTTCTTCGTGCCTTATATCGACATGAACGGCCAGCCGGCCACCTGTCAGTTGGCCACAGCCCTCACCGGCAGCGAGACTGAGCTTGCCGAAGGCTGGTATGTGGTTCTCGACAACACCAGCTTCGACCATCAAGTCAGCGTGACGGGCGACATACACATCATCCTCAAGGACAATACCGTGATGAACGTCGGCACAGAGGAGAACCCCGTCAGCAGCAACGGCATAGGAAATGCCGGCCCCAACGACTTCAGCATCAGCATCTACGGCCAGAGCACGGGGGCCGACAAGGGCCATCTCAAGGTGTATGCCACGGGAAACGGCATCCACGCCTTCAACGGCAACGTCAACTGCAGCAGCGCAAGACTGACGGTTTCAGCATCCGACGATAACCAATATGGCATCTATGCCCAAAACAGCAGTGTCGCCGGTACAGGCAACATCAACCTCAGGGATGCCGCCATCAATGCCACTGCCCCATGCGCTCTGTATGCGCAGGGTGGCGACGTAACCGTCAACGGCGGACAGCTGACGGCTACAGGAGCTTCCACAGGCATCATGGCCGACGGCAGCGGCAACATCACCCTTAGCTGGACCAACACCAACGACTTTATTCACGCCAGCAGCTACAGCGCAGCCGGAAACATCAGCATCGCCAGCGGAAAGACCTTCACCGACGGAACGGACATCTATGACAGCAACACGGCATCCGACGACCTGAAGGCGTTGAACGACGTGAAACTCTTCCCCCATCGTCTCATCATCAGTCCCAACCCCATCCCCTCGCAGATCCTGAGGAGGGACATGGCTGCTGTGGAACCTGAGGTCGTAGTGACCGACATGGAGACGCATCAGGTGCTGACCAAGGACACGCACTACTCGGTGACCTATGCCGACAACACCGGCGAAGGCACCGCCACACTGACCGTCACGGGTCTTGACCCCTACTACTCGGGAACCATCAACCGCCAGTTCCTGGTGGTGAAAGACTGCTTCGAGGTAGGCAGCATCGGCTACCGCATCACCAGCCCCACGACGGCAGCTGTGGAAACTGTCGGCAGCACCCTTACCGTGCCTACCGATATAGCCATACCCGCAACGATAACCAACACCACCTTGGGCACTGACTTCACGGTGACAAGTGTCGATGCAGGGGCCTTCACTAATTCCCTCGTCGCGTCAGTGACGCTTCCCGGCAGCATCACCGACATCAAGCCGGGCGCATTCACGGGAGCCAACAACCTGAAATGGATCGACATGCACGATGCCACCGGCTTCACTGCTGGCAACACAGACCGCAAGTCACCCACAAGCCCATTCCTCGGCGTGCCGAAACAGGCCCTGGTCTATCTCTACGGCAAGAACCCCTCCGGCGACAACTACGTATTCTACAGCGGCACGGACTATGTCTGCGACAGGTTCATCATCTACGACGACCTCTCCGGCTCTCAGAAGCAGTATCAGGATGCCGGCGACTACCGATGGGCCATCACCGTACCCACGGCATTCAAGGCGAAGACCGTTGCCAACACGCGTCAGCTCACACAAGGCCACTTCTACACCACCTGCCTGCCATACAGCATGCAGCGGCCTTACAAACTGGAGGTTTACGAGCTGGAGGCATCAACCGACAAGAACATTGGCTTCAAGACACTTGAAGGAACCGTGGTTCTCGAGTCTTACAAGCCCTACCTGCTGAAAGCCAAGAGCAGCGGCACCCTGCTGAGCGCCACGAACGTCACCGTTTATGCCAGTCCCGCTGAGGGAACTATGCACCGGCTTTGGGGTGCAGGTCCCGTGAACACGGGCAATGCCTACCTCTACGGCACCATGCGCTACATGGGAACGGAGGCTCCCGCTGCCGGCGGTCTCTACATCATGCAGTCCTCGGGCAACTGGGGCCTGGTGGAGACACCACAGGACTATAACCCTGCCGACGGCTCGGGCGTCTGCATACTGCCCATGCGTGCCTACGTCAAGATGGGGTCGCCCGCAGCGGCCCGCCGCCTCACCGCCACCTACACCACCGGCATTGAGGAGATAGCATCTGGCGAGGACCTCAACACCCCGGTCTACAACCTGCAGGGCATGAAGATCAACCCCGCCAATGCCAAGGGCATAGTGATTATCGGAGGCAAGAAGGTGGTTCGCTGACCGTTTATCCGCTTATCCTACACCCGATACTGATTACCAGCGAGTTACAGCGAAATTATCCGCTTGCTATCCGCTTTTATCCTACACCAATAACAGTAGACCGCACACTGCGGGGAGCCACCATCCCCAAGGCCGGGGAAAAAATCCCCAAGGCTCGGACGATTGTCCGACGGCTGCGGACGTTTACAATAAGCCTTTAGGAAAGCCCCCTTGGCATTTGGTGTAGGATAAACAGCGGATGGCAAGCGGATAACATCTTGCTAACCCGCTGATAATCAGTATCAGGTGTAGGATAAGCGGATAATTTCGTTTTTTTATCGTCTTGGAGGATACAATGAATGCAAATTATACAAAAATGCGTTACGCAAATTTGTATAATTGAAAGTTTATTATTATCTTTGCCACCGTGAAGCAAAGAGACCAAGCACTAAACTGGTGAATTATTTGTGTTTTTATTTGAAAATCCAGAATTTATGTTTAAATTTGCAGCGTAAATAAAACCTTTGAGAGTTATGACTGCATTAGCAAGGAGAATATCAGAGACCCCCATGGCCCCATACGCTGACATGTTACGGAGCATGAAGCCACAGCACATGCGCATCGTCGTCAATTTCCTGCAAGAGGCGATGAGGGAGGCAGAGGCACGTGAAGAGGAAAAGAGTCTGGTGGAGAGGGTACGTGAAAAATACGGTCTGAAAGAGTCAGACAGCACCAGGTGGCTCCGGGAGCAGGCTGACATAAGAGAAGGATGGGACAAACAGCAGGCATGGGTCGAACTGTCTGA
Source organism: uncultured Prevotellaceae bacterium (assembly GCA_947303855.1). GTDB lineage: Bacteria > Bacteroidota > Bacteroidia > Bacteroidales > Bacteroidaceae > Prevotella. The sequence goes on along the minus strand of CAMYZO010000023.1, from coordinate 20,131 downwards.
GAAACAACGCGATTATGCAAAGCAGTTGAACCTAACGGTAGAGGACATGGACGAAAGAACCTTCGCCATCATTGAAAAACGTTTCTGATGAAAAGAGTGTTTCTTGACACAAACATCCTCATGGATGCCGTAGAGTTCCGTGAACATGGTGAGGAGGCCAACACTTTGTTGGACATGAGTCGCGCAAATATCATAAGGTGTTACGCTGCCACCATGTCGTTTGCTACCATGTCCTACCTCTTGCGCCGTCAACCCCAAGAGAACGTCTATCGGATTTTTGAGACGCTGACTGAAGCTATTGAGGTAGTACCAGTCACTGTCAAGTCTTTTGAAGATGCCATGTCTTTTGGCCCTGTCAAGGATTTTGAGGACATGCTGCAATACCAGTGCGCGCTGGCTGCGGGTTGCGATGTCATCGTCACGAACAACAAGCGTGATTTTCAGGAGTTCTGCCAACTGCCCCTTCTTACGTCTGAAGAGTTCCTGTTGCAAGTAGAGTATTAAGAATAGCAAACAACGATCATCTGCACTCCGTTTCGAAGCAGTGTGGTTCAAGGAGCCGTTCCGTAGCACACATGGATTCTATCCGAGAATATCCAACGAAGTCGTTGCTCCATGATTCCTAATTCCGTTACACATGGGAACTCTGTCCTGGTGTGTTCCTAAAGGGACTGCAATAAGTTACTGCAGTCCCCATTATGGCTATTCCATATTATTTCCGACAACCGCCTATAACACCGCCGACGGTAATACCTACTGTGTTGTATCCCTTACGGGCAAAGCGGGCATCAACTGTCAGCCGCAGATGGTGGAACAGTTCGACTCCCACACGAGGCGACACGACGACAGTTCCACCCTCGTTGTCCTTAAAGCCCTCCACCACATCGCAACTGTCTGTACCTATACCTAGGCCAACAAACGGAGAAAGACGGCTTCCGCGCATAAAGTTATAATGCCCCACAGCAGATAGCGAGAAGATACGGTTGCTTTGGTCCTCACCCTGATAGCGGCGCAATGCCGAGCCATAGTAAATCTCTGCACCGACATCTATCGGCAACTGCCTCAGGTTCCAGCGGCTTTCAAGTCCGAGCGATGCCCCCACGCGCCTGTCGCCGAAGTACTTCTGGGTGGGATAGGTAGCTCCAATCTTTCCCTCTATCTCGAAAGTTTTCACCTCGTTCTGCGCCGTAGCTCCTATTGTTATGGTTAAAGCCAACGCCACTAATATTTTCCTGTTCAGATTCATGATAATAATGTCAAACAATTACCAACACACTTAACGGTCTTCTCTGCCTGTTTATTATTTTGCTTAACGTTTTTTTTGTAATCCTTTACTTGTTTATTTTCATGCCGCCCCAGCTTGAATTGTATCTGCCTGCTAATCTGACTTTACCTTTTGCTATCTCAATACGTGGCATATCCTGCAAAAATTTGAACAATGCCGCATAAGAATTTGGAGCGGTTGGGTTTGAAACAACCGATGAAGTTATGCCTATCCTTACCCCAGAGTCAAATACTTTTCTAATTTTATGCTGATTATGAGCATAAATGGGATGAGACAGAAGAACAATGTATGCTTTATTGGGAGTTATGATTTGAGCAGCTTTGACATCGGCATCCACATCATGATTGCACATTGTTTTGAGACGATTTAATATTTCAGTCAATCCTTTACCTGCAAGTGCATAAATGTCGCTTTCCTTAACGTCGTATCCTAAAATATTTACACACTTCGTTGTTTTACCCCAGTATTTGAATTGAGAATCATATCCGCTAATCGTTGCATGAGTGGGCATTTTCGTTGCAATATTAGCAGGAATATTGACCTTCAAGGCCAACACCATACCTTCCAAATCCATGACCAACTCGTCAGCATTGATATTTTTCCAGCCATTGATTGCTTTAAAGAATCCACCACGTTTCTTTTCCATACTAACATAAACTCCACATTCATGGTACACCCCATAGTCATAATCATACAATGATCCACTGACCCTATATCCACTGATGAACTCATGATGTTTTGTAGACCTTTCACCGAAAATGCCTTCTAAGAGATGACCAACGAAAGTATGGCTGCCAGAAGAAAAATTTGGGAAAGTACTGAAAGGAATATCTGATAAAGAAGTATTGGTATAAGACACTGTTGAGGTTGAGGTGTTACCCCCATTATTTCCAAAATTTGTATCTCCAGAGTCTCTGCCGTCATCTAAACGGTCACCTAAATCTATATCAGAGTTTACATCACCACGAATTCTGTTGAATGTATTAATGATTCTCACGTTACTGCTAAGTTGCTTCTCATTTTCGTTGTCATTGTAGGAAACTATATCAGCCAAGATGTCTGCAACAGATTCTAATTCATCCTGGTAGTCTTCGTGGGCAGCAAGCGTACCGTATTCCGTTATCTTGTATATCGTGTCATTGCAGCATATTTCTGCCTTATGATTCAGGTATTGCGCAAATTTGTCGTTTGGGACAAGGGATTCATAGTCAAATGCCTCATAGTAATTTAAGTTGTTTTCAGCGATATAAACCTTATCTGAGAGTGTCAAGGAACTGAGTGCCGGGTCACTGATATCCACTTCGTCCATAAGAGATCTGAAATTAGAATTATTCATTGCGCGAGTTACACTATTAGACATAGGATTCTCGATAGCGTCTAACAACATTTCCTTGCTGGCGAAATGGAGCATGTCATCTTTTGGTGCAACATGCTGCACTTCTGCTTCAAATTCTGATTCATAACTGTTGCATCCACATACTAAGGCTGCAAATGTCACTGAAAGAACAAATGTTACTTTTTTCACTTTTTTTGATTTTTAATGGGTAATTTATACTATGCCTCAACTATACCATGAGGACTTTTCTTTATAAAGTAATATTGTAAACAGCTAATAGAGTTGTACCGCGTTTTACGTAAATGGTGAATTCCCCACTGCCGTATGCAGGAAGATACAGGGGGATTTGAGTGCCAGCCTCGGCATTACCCGATATACTTTCTACCCCAACACCATTTTTGTATAATACAATCTCAGCACCCTCCACAGTAGTCCTAAAACAAACTGTTGCAATATTTAAGCCATCATTATAGGCAATGTAAGCACTTGGGCTACGGGCGGGAATACGCGGAATGTCAGGATAGTTGCCTATTCCTGGGCCTCCACCATTTGTTTGAGCCGCTACACTTGTAGGCAACAGAATCATGCTACCTATCAGGATCGTCATAAATTTCTTTTTCATTTTTTATTGAGTTAAATTTATTAATTGCCCCATTTTGAGTTTGCCGTAAACATCAGCTGCAAGCATTTTCGCGTTGCAAAGTTACTATGAAAAGGATGTATTTTCCTAACTTTTCACTGTTTTTCTTTACAAGGCCGTTGCAAGGCAAAAAAGATGTAACATTCTAAAAATAAACGAATTGCAAATATTGCAACATTATCAAAGCGGAATAAAAGCAACAGAATATACCGTTGAAACAGACTCAATAATAATTAACAATGAAAATATTGGTATTTGCTGTTTTAATATTACCTTTGCACCGAAAAAAGAAAATGCACATGATAAGAAGTCCACACATAAAGTTAGTTATACTGACCACGATACTAATGGTAAATTGCCAAGACGGATATAGAACCGTTGAAAAACTTGCATCTGTTGATTCTCTGCTATGTCATGATGAAGTTGACACAGCAACAATTTGTTTTGATGAAATTTCCACAAATAATGTTGAAAGTAAAGAAGACTTAGCCTATTATTATCTTATACAGGCAGAAATTAACTATAGAAATAGTATCCCAGCTAAATCCGACAGTTCTATCAACTACTGTGTCAGTTACTATGAAATGAAAAAAGATAATGAAAAACTGGCTCGCGCATATTTCTATAAAGGCGTAACCACCTTCAATCCTGACTCCATATCTAATACTATCCTATTACTTAAACAGGCCGAGGAATTAGCTGAGAAAACAGACAATCAACGGCTACAGCACAAAATCTGTGAGAAACTATCATATTATAATAATGATGCCTTTGAATTCCAATTGGGCAAACATTATGCTCAAAAAGCACTGGTATTAGCCAGGAAATTGAAAGACCAAGAAAGACAGGCTGTTGCCCTCTTATACTTAACTGCTAATTATTTGGACACAGGCAACAAAGATAGTGCCCTTATCTGCGCTAATGAATGTGTTACTGTAATCAATCCGAAAGACGAAAGACTAACACCCTACCTCTATACTCATTTAGGAAGAATCTATGAAAGAGAAGATCCTCAATTGTCCAAATTGTATCTGAAGAAGGCACTGGCCATCAAAGGTATACCAAACACCTATAAGACCTTGGCCAACATCTACCTGCGTGAGGACAGTGTACAGAAGGCTAACGAAATGTGGGAGCAGGCATTAGACAGAACACGTAACTCCAAGATGAACACAATCAGCATAGAGATATTCAACACCATGCGGCAGCAGTGTGTAGAACGGGAGGACTATAAGCAGGCTAATGCACTGGCTGACAGTGCTATGGCGTGGCAGAAACGGTACTACCAGACACAGGAGCAAGAACGGTTAGCAGAAATTCAGGCCAAGTACGACAAGAATCTGGCGGAGCAACAGCTGTGGCACAAGATATACGGATGGGGAATGTTATCTATCGTTGTTGTCGGCCTCGTCATAGCCTGGCTGGGCTACAACAGCTACCGAGGGCTGAAGGTCAAGAAGGCTTTGGCTGAAACTAAAGCACAGCTGGCAGCCTACACTCTGAAAGCCGAAGAACTGGAGGCGGGCAAGGATGTGAATGTCAAGGAGGTGGCCCGACTGCACCAAAAGATCAGCGAGTTGCAACAGCGGCAGGCTGGTATTTTGGCCAACGGCAAGCAGCTGTGGGAGGCATTGCAGTCGGGGGCAACCGCCTTCAACTGGAACAAGGGCGACTTCACCGACTTTGTGGAGTACTACAAGCTGAAGGACCTGCCCTTCGTCAACGAACTGGAAACGGATTACGAGCGGCTGTCAGTAAAGTACATGACGTTTGCCATTTTAGAGCATGAGGGTCGTTCTGACGCTGACATACAACGGATTATGGGAATCAGCGAGAGTACCCTGCGCTCCACACGGTCACGGATTAACAAAGCCAAAAGAACTTGAATTCATCTTCGAATAAATTAATTGTGTACACGGTGACTGTTAAACGTGTACTCTTTTTATCGTGCTCGTTTCTGCCTAACATATAAAATCATGGTGGGATTTGTATATTTTTTGAATTAAGTTTGTGCGGATAGGATTTTTTTCGTATCTTTGCATCACGCTAAAGGTGTTACACCAAAAGTAAAACGCTAAAGGTAAAATGCAATTATGGCAAAGAAGACAACCCACAAACCCAGAAACCCCTTTGTTTACGAGGGTTATGAAGGAGACAGTTATTTCTGTGACAGGACTGAAGAGACCGAAGAACTGATTTCTAACTTACAGAATGGACGTAACACAACCCTCGTTTCACCACGAAAAATCGGGAAAACAGGGCTTATTCTCCATACTTTCAACCGCATCAAGCAGGAGAATAAGGATGCCGTCTGTATCTATACGGACATTTTTCATACCCAAAACCAATACGAATTGGTGCAGACGCTGGGCAGGGCCATTGTACAAGAAAAGTTGCTTGACGCACGCAGTTCCTGGGAGAAGGTGTTAGGCCTGTTCAGCAGTTGGCGTCCTGCCATCAGTTTCGATCCCATGACAGGCACCCCAACTGTAACGGTGAATATTGAACGAACACAAACGGAGCATACCTTGAAGGGAATATTTGACTTTCTGCAAAGAAGTGGTAAGGAGGTGTTTGTAGCCATTGATGAGTTTCAGACCATCACCGACTATCCCGAAAAGGGAACAGAGGCATTGCTTCGTTCGTATATTCAATTCATCCCTAACGTCCGGTTCATATTCTCTGGCAGTAAGCAACACCTGATGTACGAGATGTTCGGTTCACCCAAGAGACCGTTCTACCAGAGCACGGCTATGATGACACTTGAACCACTCCACGAGGAAATCTACTTCGACTTTGCCAGCCGATTCTTCCTGGCCAAGAAGGGTAGTATAGACGAAAGCGTATTCCGTCAGCTGTATGACCAGTTCGATGGCTATACTTGGTATATGCAGTCTGTGCTCAACCGACTGTATGAATATGAGAAGGACGTGAAAGACTACCAGCAGGTCAGGGAGTCCATCCTGTCAATTTTGAAAGACAAGTCGAGCCAATACGAGATGCTGATGACGTTCTTGACAGACAACCAGCGGAACCTCTTGATTGCCATTGCCCGGGATAACACTGTGGCTCAGCCGCAATCGAATGATTTCATCCAGAAGCATGGACTACCCAGTGCCAGCAGTATCAAAAAGGCGCTCGACGTGCTCAAGGAAAAAGATCTCGTCTATAATACTGCCGAAGGATGCATTGTCTACGACCGTTTCCTTGACCTCTGGCTAAAACGTGTGTTTATTTTGTAAATTGCAAAAGAAGCATAATTATTCGCCGGACATGGCAGGTTATCGCCTTTTTTATTGTACCTTTGCAACCATGAACACAATAACTAAGACCCTGACAATAGCTGCGCTGCTGCTCACCATGGGGCATGGCGCGGCTTTTTCTATGAAAAAAGACAGCGCCGACGTGAAGAGCGACTCCGTCAAAGTAGAGAAGAAAACAGTTAAGAAACATGAGTGCTGCCAGGACTCGACCGTAGAAGACCACAAAGACCCCTACCACAAGGTGGTGAAGGAGGGGGGCAGCGTGCGCCACGGCCTGTTCACCGTGCGCCACATCAAGGACGACTGGTACTTGGAGGTGCCCGAAGCGCTGCTGGGCCGCATGCTGCTCTGCGTGAGCCGCTTCACCAGCGTGCCTCAGGGCTTCAAGTTCTTCAGCGGCGAGGAGGTGAACCGCTCGGCGGTCTACCTGGAACGCTATAACGACAAGTCGCTCTTCCTGCGCGAATACGTGCAGTCGAGCTATGCCAAGACCGGCGACCGCATAGCCATCTCGCTGAAGCAGGCCACTGTGGACCCCATCGTGCATAAGTTCGAGATTATAGGCCGCAACCCTGAGACCAAGGACATGCTCATCAACGTGACGAAGTGGCTGCTGTCTGACAACAAGACCACCAGTCTCTCGGCATCAGACCGCACCGTATTAGGCGTGGGCGGCCTGCAGGCTGACCGCACGTTCATTGACAGCATCAAGACCTACCCCATCAACGTGGAGATACAGACGCTGCGCACATACGCCATGAACTCGGGCAAGACACCGGCATCGAAGACCGGCTCGGCCACGCTGTCGCTGAACACCAGCATCGTGCTGCTGCCCGAACAGCCCATGCAGCCCCGCTATGCCGACGACCGCGTAGGCTACTTCAACAACAAGATAACGGAGTTCAGCGACGAGCAGCAGACCACCAACCACGAGTCGATTATCATGCGCTACCGCCTGGAGCCGAAAGACCCGAAGGCCTACAAGGCGGGCAAGCTGGTGGAGCCGAAGAAGCAGATTGTGTACTACATTGACCCTGCCACGCCGAAGAAATGGGTGAAATACCTCATTGCCGGCATCAACGACTGGAACAAAGCCTTCGAGGCTGCGGGCTTCAAGAATGCCATCGTGGGCAAGGAGTGGCCGGAGAAAGACACAGCGATGTCGGTAGACGACGCCCGCTTCTCGATGATTCGCTACCTGCCGTCGGAGACGGAGAACGCCTACGGCCCGCGTATCGTGGACCCCCGCTCGGGCGAGATTATTGAGGCTCACGTGTGCTGGTACCACAACGTGATGAACCTGGTGAAGAAATGGTACATGGTGCAGTGCGGCCCCCTGGACAAGCGTGCCCAGAAGATGGAGTTCCCCGACGAGCTGATGGGACAGCTGATACGCTTCGTCTCCAGCCATGAGGTAGGCCACTCGCTGGGTCTGCGCCATAACATGATTGCCTCGCAGGCCACGCCGGTAGAGAAGCTGCGCGACAAGGCCTGGGTGGAGAAGAACGGACACACCGCCAGCATCATGGACTACGCCCGCTTTAACTACGTAGCGCAGCCCGAGGACAAGATTTCAGAGAAAGGGCTATTCCCCCGCATCAACGACTACGACTGCTGGGCCGTGAAATGGGGCTATCAGTGGCGCCCGGAGTTCAAGGATGCCGCCACGGAGAAGAAGCAGCTGCGCAGCGAGGTGACGCAGGTGCTGGCCGGGAACCGCCGCCTGTGGTGGAGCGGCGACGAGGGCAAGAGCCAGGACCCGCGCTCGCAGACCGAGGACTTGGGCGACAACCAGATGCGTGCCAACGAGTACGGCCTGAAGAACCTGAAGCGCGTGGTACAGAACCTGGAGCAGTGGACAGCCCAGCCCGACGATCAGTATGACGACCTCGACGAGATGCACCGCGCCGCACGCGCCCAGTACCAGCGCTATGTCAACCATGTACAGCGTTACATCGGTGGACGATACACCAATAAGACGCCCGGACAGCGAGCCAACGAATACATACCGCGCGACCTGCAGCGCGAGGCCCTGCAGTGGTTAGACAGGAACGTCCTGGAAGCGCCCCTGTGGCTCTATCCCAAGAGCATCATCGACAAGCTGGGCACCGACTATGCCGACGAGATACGCACCCGCCAGCAGACGCTAATAGCCCTGCTGCTGGCCCCCGGCACCATCTTCGGCCTGCACAACGCCGCCCTGCGTTCGGAGAAGCCCTACACGGTGGAGGAGTATCTGGACGACATCTTCAACATGGTATGGAAGCCCCGTAACGACGGCAACAAGGAGCAGAACGACTTCCGCCGCCACCAGCAGCGCGCCTATATAGACTTCATGGGCGCGGCCCTGAACCCGACGACCAACAAAACGCTGACCACCGACATCTTCATCCAGCGCTCTGATGCCATGCTCTATTATGAAGGCCATCTGGACCGCATAGAGCAATACCTGCAGAGCCAGGCCTCGACCCCCCACAACAAGAACCTGTTGCTACGCATCAAGAAAATCCGCGAGAAATACGAGTCAGGAAAATCATTATAAACAGAACATGAGAAAACTATTTGTAGCCCTATTCCTCATCGTGTCGATGGGGAGCCTCGCCTGGGAACGGCAGACGGTGTGGCCGAAAGGAAAGATGCCCCATGCGCAGAAGCATCAGATTGCGGCCATGACCGACGAGAGCGGACAGCCGAAGTTCAATCCTGACAAGCACCGCGTAGCCTACCTGGAATGGTATGACGCACCGGCGGCCGACGTTAGGACCGGCGGCTGCATGATACTCATCTCGGGCGGCAGTTACGAGGTGTGCTGCGATGTGAACTACATCAAACAGTGGCGGCAGCGCTTCACAGAACTGGGCTTCCAGTGCGTCAACTTCGTCTACCGCACACCGCGCCCCGAAGGGCTGCCCATCTACCAGACGGCGTGGGAAGACGGGCAGCGCGCCGTACGCATGGTACGCAGCGAGGCTAAGAAGCGCGGCTTCGACCCGGAGAAGATTGGCGTCGTCTCGATGTCGGCAGGCTCACACCTGGCCCTGCTGCTGGCCACCAGCTCGCAGACACCGGCCTACGCCCCCGTCGACAAGCTCGACTCGCTACCCTGCCACATCAACTGGGCGGTGGTGAACGCGCCGGCCTACGTGACCACGGACGGCGAAGAGGGCACGCCCGCCACACGCCAGGGCTACGGCAGCGACGTGCGCCTGTCAAAGTTGTTCAAGTTTGATGCCAAGACCTGCCCCATGAGTCTGCACCATGGCGGCAAGGACATCTACTCGCCCAACGGCTCGACGCTCATCTACCGCGAGCTGCGTAAGCGCAAGATTCCTGCCGAGGTGCATATCTATCCTAACATAGGGCACCGCGCCCTGGGACTGGAGAGGGCCGTGGAGTTCATGCGACAGATGGGCTACATGGGCAAGCTGGCACCTGAGGAACGGCTAATAGACCGCTACGCCTCGGACGAGGCACGACGCCAGAAGGTGACCGAGGACGTGTGGCCCCAAGGCAAGATGCCCAGCAGACAGGAGAACCAATGCGAGCCCTACCTGGAATGGCACTTCCCCAAAGAGCTGAAGACCAAGGCCATACAGATTATCTACTCCGGAGGCTCGTATAACGGCAGCAAGCCCGACAGCTTTGAGGTGGCTCCGGCACGCCGCTACCTGAACGAGCGCGGCATGACGGTGGTGACGCTGAAATACCGCGTGCCCCGCCCGCCGAAGGAGAGCGGACTGGCTAAGCACACCACAGCCTGGCAGGACCTGCAGCGCACCATCAGGATAGTACGCAGCAAAGCTGACAGCCTGGGACTCGACCCGAAACAGATAGGCATCATGGGCAGCTCGGCCGGCGGTCACCTGACGCTGCTGGGCACCACATCGTCAATGCACCAGTCGTACCAGCCCATCGACGATATTGACAAGCAGTCGTGCCGCGTACAGTGGGGCATTGCCATCTACCCGGCATACAGTCTGACTGACGGCATAGACCGCGGCAACACCACCGGCGGCAACGCCGACGAGGCCGTGCTGGTGCCTGAGTTCAGCTTCGACCTGCACACCGCACCCATGCTGTTTGTGCATGGCGACGCCGACGGATGGGCGGCCATGAACTCCGTAAAGGCATGGGAGAAGCTGCGCGCCATGGGCATACAGAGCGAACTGCACACCCTGGCCAAGCGCAAGCACTGCTTCCAGCGCACCGCCTCGCCAGGCACGGGCAGCTATACCTGGCTGGACCGAATCGGCGACTTCCTGAAGACCGTGGTTCCTACTTTTCCTGCACCTGCAACTGACAATCAGGCAGTTAACCAATAATTAAAGCCGACGCAACGACTCAGTCCCCCACTTCATGGACAAAAATCCACAAAAATCTTTCAAAAATTGATTATCTTGCTCATTTTTTGTAGATTTTGTAGATTTTTGTCCTCTTTCAGTTACCTTTTTCAGTAACTATAAAAACTAAAATATGAGCATAAAGGAATTACCGCTCCGGCCTAACCGGCTTGCAAGGCAAGAACAGCAGACCACCGTGAACGTTCAGGAGAAAGCGAACCTGATATGGGCGATTGCCGACAAACTGGTGGGTGTATATAAGCCGCATGAATACGGGGGAACAGGTGTGGTGAAACAGTTCGCTCTCGACATGCGTCAGGCTTTTCCCGATGTGACCGGCTTTTCGCATACCAACGTGAAATATATGAAACAGTGGTATTCGTTTTACTATGAACATTTTATAAAAAACCAACGAGTCGTTGGCCAAATTAGCCACCAAGTTGGTGGCCAATTGGAAACAGCCGAAAAAGGCCACCAACTTGGTGGCCAATTAGAAATGCCAGAGTTGTTTGGGAGAGTTCCTTGGAAACATCATGTCCAAATCATATCCAATTGCCGCTCTCTCGATGAAGCTCTCTTCTATATTAATAAGGTGGCTGAGGAAGGCTGGAGCCGCAGTTGTCTTGAAAACCAGATGGATGCCAAACTCTTCCAAGCCCAAGGTGCTGCCACCACGAATTTCAGTCGAACGCTGCCTTCGCCACAAGGTGAGCTGGCTAAAGAAATACTGAAAGACCCGTATCATTTCGGATTCCTGACATTAGCTGAAGAACACAATGAGCACGAACTGGAAGAAGCTCTAATACAAGGATAGTGGAATTCCCTGGATGAAGCAAATTCCTTCAGATTGGGACATTATAAGAGGAAAAAAAGTCTGACGAAATAGATTCGCTTATAGGGCTGCAGGAGCAGATGATTGAGGAACTGAAAGCCTATAAGCAGAGCGTCATTACTGAGGCCGTTACAAAAGGTCTTAATCCAAATGCCAAACTCGTACCCTCTGGCATCGACTGGATTGGAGAGATTCCTGAAGGGTGGAGAGCATGTCGAATAAAGAACGTTGCATCATTATATAAAGGAACCTAACAGGGAGAAAGCAGGCATGAAACAAGGAGTAAACCGTAAGCAAACAGGGATTAAGACGGCACCTGTCTCGTTGTGGGCGTCCGCCCTTATATATTCGGGCGGCCGCCCTCACATCTGCGAGCGACCGGACCCATATCTGCGAGCGACCGCCCGATTCCGATTTTTGAACTATATATAAGAAGCTTAAAGAATATGGACGAATCAAAAGGCAAAGAGCTGTACAAAGGTCTCGACGAATATATCCGTCAAGGCGGGCCAACTACAGCAACCTGCAAGCTGGAATAACCGAAACAACAGTGTTTTTGGAGCAATTCTTCCGCAATATGCTGCTTGGCGAGACAACGCCACTCCGCAACCGGGAAATGCACTTGGACTGGAAACCAGAAGTTGAGCGTCAAAGTGCAACAAATGAATCCCAAAGTGCAAAAGAGTTGGTTCAAAGTGCAAAATCTGCACTTTTACTGCCTCCAAAGTGCAAAAATTGCACTTTGGAAGAAATCGCCGTGCTTCGTGTCATACAACAAGAGCCTACTGCAACCCAGAAACAAATTGCCGCAGAAATAGGCAAAAAAGTTTCAAGCGTCTTTGCCGCCATACTCTGCGGACGATGCTATCAGGGAAATGAAAGCAAGGGGACAATACAGAACCACTGGTTGGCCTCTGTAGGACATCTCGCCGAAGAATAGGGTATTTGGATTAAAAACATATTTTCTTTAGTAACAATAGTAACGACTATGAGAATCGGCTACGCGAGAGTATCAACCACTGCTCAAAAATCTCATTATTTTTTTTCGATAAAAACAGGAATTGAAGCAAGTAAGAAATAATGAAGACCTACAGATCAACACCCGCCGACATAAGGGAATTAGAGAATTTCATGAACACCTTACCTAACAAAACAATGTAACCGGTTAAGAACTGCGAAATTGAGTTGTTTTTTCGGACTCAGCCCGTTTTTTTACCAATACCAGAGGTATGTTAGAGCCACTATCACGGGAAAAATACGGGAAAAGGAGAAAAGAAAAATCGCTAAGCGCTTGATTTTAAGCATTTAGCGATTCTTTCTGTTGGGGTACTCGGACTCGAACCAAGAATGACAGGACCAGAATCTGTAGTGTTACCATTACACCATACCCCAATCGAGGATGCAAATTTCTGATTTGCGGGTGCAAAGGTACTACTTTTTCTGAAACCGCCAAAACTTTTCGGCGTTTTTTTTTTAAAAATACTCAAAATTTGTGCGTTTATGAAGGTGAATCAGATAAAAAGCACTATCTTTGCAGCTGCATTTGCATACAACAGAATGGAACAAGTAAAACAGTTAGTAGACACAATTATTCAAGGAGTACAAGAAAAAAAGGGAAGCGGCATTGTTGTTGCCGACCTGAGCGGCATCGACGGCACTATCTGCCATTATTTCGTCATCTGCCAAGGAAACTCCCCCAGCCAGGTAGAGGCCATAGCCGACTCAGTGGGCGAGTTTGCCCGGAAGGAACTTGACGAGCGGCCCGCCCATGTCGTTGGTCTGGAGAACGCCCAGTGGGTAGCCATGGACTATGGTGACGTGCTGGTACACATCTTCCTGCCCGACGTACGGGACTATTATGACTTAGAGCACTTATGGGACGATGCAACATTAACAAGAATACCTGATTTAGACTGATGGAACAGCAAAAACGACCAGCCCCCGACAACGGGCCAAAAATGAATATGCCCCGGTTCAACATGAACTGGATATACTTTATTGCCATCATGACACTGGGCATGCTCTACCTGACAACGTCGGGCGACGGTGTGGGGGCCTCACAGGCACACACCGAGTCGACCTATACCGACTTCAAGGGTTTCGTGGAGCATGGCTACGCCGACAAGATAGTGGTGAACAAGAACCAGAACACGCTGAAGATGTACGTCAAGGCAGAACACATACGCGACGTGTTCGGTGCCGGGCACCAGCAGACAGGCACTTCGCCCTACGTCGACGTTGAGATAGGCTCGGTAGATCAGGTGGAACAGTTCCTCGACAAGAAGCGCGAGGAGGGGAAGTTCAAGGGTAAGCTGAGCTATGCCAACAAGTCGGGCGGCAGCTTCATTGGCGATCTCTTCTACAGTCTGCTGCCACTCATGATTATCTTCGGCCTGTGGATGCTGATTTTCCGGCGCATGGGAGGCGGCATGGCCAGTGGCTTTGGCAGCGGTGTCTTCAGCGTGGGCAAGTCGAAGGCTAAGATGTATGAGAAAGGTGGCGAACTGGGCATCACCTTCAAGGACGTGGCCGGACAGGCCGGTGCCAAGCAGGAGATGCAGGAGATAGTGGACTTCCTGAAGAACCCTCAGAAATACACCGAGCTGGGCGGCAAGATACCCAAGGGCGCCCTGCTCGTGGGGCCTCCGGGAACGGGTAAGACGCTGCTGGCCAAGGCCGTGGCTGGCGAGGCCGGCGTACCGTTCTTCTCGATGTCGGGCAGTGACTTTGTAGAAATGTTCGTAGGCGTGGGCGCGTCACGTGTGCGCGACCTGTTTGAGCAGGCCAAGTCAAAGGCTCCCTGCATCATCTTCATCGACGAGATTGACGCCGTGGGCCGGGCACGCTCCAAGAATCCTGCCATGGGCGGCAATGACGAGCGCGAAAACACGCTGAACGCCCTGCTGACCGAGATGGACGGCTTCGGCACCAACAGCGGCATCATCACCCTGGCCGCCACCAACCGTGCCGACATGCTCGACTCGGCGCTGCTGCGCGCCGGACGCTTCGACCGCCAGATACATGTAGACCTGCCTGACCTGAACGAGCGCAAGGAGGTGTTCCATGTCCATCTGAAGCCGCTGAAGCTGGCCGAAGACGTCGACGTAGACTTCCTGGCCCGCCAGACGCCGGGCTTCTCGGGTGCCGACATTGCCAACGTCTGCAACGAGGCGGCGCTGATAGCGGCCCGCTTCGACCGTGAGAAGGTAGGCAAGCAGGACTTCCTTGACGCTGTCGACCGCATCATCGGCGGTCTGGAGAAGAAGACGAAGGTGATGACCGAGTCGGAGAAGCGCTCTATAGCCATCCACGAAGCCGGCCACGCCACCATCTCGTGGTTCACGGAGTTTGCCAACCCGCTGGTCAAGGTGTCGATAGTGCCCCGTGGTCAGGCCTTAGGTGCTGCGTGGTACCTGCCTGAGGAGCGTGTGCTGCAGACCAAGGAGGCCATGCTCGACGAGATGTGCTCGCTGCTGGGCGGACGTGCTGCCGAAGAGCTCTTCATAGGACATATCTCTACTGGTGCCATGAACGACCTGGAGCGCACCACAAAGCAGGCCTACGGCATGATAGCCTACGCCGGCATGTCGGACAAGCTGCCCAACGTATGCTATTATAACAACGCCGAGTACCAGTTCCAGCGTCCCTACTCTGAGGAGACGGCGAAGCTGATGGACGACGAGGTGCTGAAGATGATTAACGAGCAGTACGACCGCGCCAAGAAGATACTGACAGAGCACAAGGACGGCCACGCCCAGCTGGCACAGCTGCTGGTAGAGCGCGAGGTTATCTTTGCCGAGGACGTAGAGAGAATCTTCGGCAAGCGTCCCTGGACCAGCCGTGCCGAGGAGCTGTTGGAGGCTCAGATGCGGGCCGATGCCGAGCGCATGGCCGAAGAGCGCGGCAAGCAACTGGAATTAGAAGCTAAACAAAAGGAGGAGGGCCAAGCATGAAGAATTTCATTATCCGTACCATCACCAGCGTGTTCTTTGTGGCAGTCATTGTCACCAGTTTCCTGAACCCGCAGGCCATGACAACGCTGTTCTGCATTGTCACCGGCATGACCATCTGGGAGTATTGCTCGCTGGTCAACGACAGGCCTTTCATCAGCATCAACCGCTTCATCTGCACCATCTCGGGCATCTATCTGTTCCTGGCGATGATGGGCTACAACAGCGGGCTGACACCAGCCACGGTCTTCATCCCCTATCTGGTCAGCATCATCTACCTGATGGTAGCCGAACTGTACATGAAGGCCAAGGACCCCATCAACAACTGGGCCTACACCATGCTGTCGCAACTGTACATTGCCCTACCCCTCTCGCTGCTCAACGTGCTGGCCTTCCGTTCTAACGGCTATAACATCCAGTACAGCTACCTGGCACCGCTCAGCGTCTTCGTCTTCCTATGGATAAACGATGCCGGCGCCTACTGCGTAGGCTCGCTCCTGGGACGGCATAAGCTGTTCCCCCGCATCTCGCCGGGCAAGTCGTGGGAAGGCAGCATCGGCGGCGGACTGCTGGTGATGGCAGCAGCCGTGCTCGTCTGGTATCTCACCGAGCAGTACGGTGTTAACGACCTCGGCCTGTCAGCAGCAGAATGGGCCGGACTGGGTCTGGTGATAGTGGTCTTCGGCACTTGGGGCGACCTTATCGAGTCGCTCTTCAAGCGCACGTTAGGCATCAAAGACAGCGGTAAGATTCTGCCTGGTCACGGCGGAATGCTCGACCGTTTCGACTCCACGCTGATGGCCGTTCCAGCCGCAGTGGTCTACCTCTACACGCTGACCCTGATTTAGATTATTTCGCCACAGTACACTCAGAGAAATAGTACTCTCTCAGTGGTTTGCTGACGGGAGTACCTTTCAGCGTGACTTTCTTCTGCAGCCTCATGTCGGCAGACGAACTACCAATCTTGACGATGAAGGTGCCGGGACAGACATTCCACTGTCGCCGGCCTTCATGGCTGTAATAGCCGAACTGCTCAGTAAAGAGTTTCACACTGACGGTCTTACTCTCGCCCGGCTGCAAGGAAACACGGGCAAAGCCCTGCAACTGCAGGGGACGGACAGGCAGGCCGGCGGTAGCAGGCGACAGGTAAATCTGGGCAATCTCATCGGCAGCCATCTTTCCGGTGTTCTTCACCTCGAACGAGAGGGTGAGGCCCGGGTCTTCAGTTGAAATCTCCTCAGCCATCTGCAAGTTGCTGTAGTCGAACGTCGTATAGCTCAGACCATAGCCGAAAGGCCACTGTACACGCGGCTCCTGCTGTGCTGCGTAGTTATAGCACATCGGGGCGTAAACCTCAGTATTGGGATAGCTGACAGACAGTTTGGCCGAAGGCGACACCCTGCCATAGAGAATATCGGCAACGGCATGGCCACCCTCCTCGCCGGGATACCAGGCTTGTATGACGGCGGCACACCGCTTGGCAATGTCGGAGATAACCTGGGCACGACCACCGAAGACCACCAGGACAACAGGGTGCCCGGTGGCAATGAGCTGCTCGACATACTGCTCCTGACGGCCCGGCAGTCGCAGTCCCCGGCGGTCGCGGTTTTCGCCGCAGAGCATGACGTTCTCGCCAACGGCAGCGATAATCACATCGGCCTGGCGAGCCATTTTTAGTGCTTCCTGCTTGTCGGCCTTCTCGCCGGAGTCCACCTTACGGTGCAGGATCTCATACTCCCAGGCACGTGCGTCGCCGCCCCTCTTGAAGTCGGTCTCTATCTCTTCCGTCCAGTCGCATCCGCGTGAATAGAGGATATTGACATTTTCCGGTTTCCTTGCCTCCATGCCTTCCAACAGTGTCACCACGTGGGGATTGTCGTAGTCTTGCTCCAACTTCTTCCAGAAGTAGGACATGGCAGGGAAGGAATAGTCGCCACACATGGCCCACAGCGTGTTGGCGTTAGGGCCTGTGAGGAGAATGTTCGTCGAGCTGAGGGGCTTGCCGATGGGTAGTATTCCGTTGTTCTCAAGCAGCACCACCGACTGCACGGCAATGTCGTAAGCCGTCTGGCGCTCCTTGGGCGTGTCGAGGACGATACGCTCCGTGCTGTAGAGATAGGGGTTCTCGTCCATAAGTCCGGCACGCAGCTTATAGCGCAGCACGTCTTTCACGGCCCGCTCCAGCGCCTCGGCCTTCACCAGTCCCTTGCCGATGGCCTCCTGCAGGTACACATAGTTGGCACCGACGGGGAAGTCCACGTCGTTGCCGGCATTGATGGCAGCAGCGGCCTTTTCGACAGGCGTTTCAAGTCCCGGCAACTGGTCGATGGCCGTATAGTCGCTGACCACCATGCCGTCGAAGCCTAAGTAGCCGCGCAGGACATCCTTCAGAATCAGGCTGTTGGCTACGCAGTTCACGGTGTCGCCCTGACTGTCGGCCATGGCATGATAGCCCGGCATCAGCGCCCGGCTGCCAGCCAACCTGATCATGGTCTCATGGGGCAGCAGGATTTCCTCCATCAGTTCCTTCTCGGCGGCATCGCCACCGCCACCATAGCCCAGATAGTGCTTTGAGCAGGCTCCCACGCCGCGCTTCAAATCGCCCTGCTGCAGACCCTTGACGAAGGCCACGCCCATGGCTGCCGAGAGGTATGCATCCTCACCGTATGACTCCTCCAGGCGGTTGAAGGAAGGGGTGCGACAGACATCGACCATCGGCGAGAGCGACAGCACACCACCCATTTTGCGCATGGCAGTACCCGTCTGGCGTGTCTTCAGTTCTGCCAGTTCCGTATTGAACGAGCAGGCCTGGCCTATCTGCTGGGGATAGATGGTGGCTCCCTGGGTATTGATGCCCGACAGCACTTCCTCGTGAAACAGGGCGGGAATGCCGTTGGGTGTATGCTTCATCAGCCACTGCTGAAGGGCTGCCACGCGGTCGCGCAAATCGTTTGGGTCACGCGGTTTCTGACTGGCATACTGCGAGAAGTGGCCGATGCCGTAAGGTATCAGCTCGCGGCACTTGGCCGTGTCTAATTGTCCCTCGTCGTTGAAGAGGTCGTCCATATACATGCTCCTCAGTTGCGCGATGCGCTCCTCCTGCGGCATGCGGGCGTACAGTTCGTCTACTTGCTGTTCCATGTCGGTAATGGTGGTGCAACCCGCCAGGAGGGCTGTCAGGCCCGTCAGCACGGTGGTTGCGGCTTGTCTGATATGATGGCTCATCTTTGAGATTGTTTGTTTTTCTTGTATCAGGCTCCTCCGAGCAGGCTGTACATCGTACGGGCAGCACACTCAGGGGCTTTCTGCGTGCCAAGCATCTGCCACACGGAGTCGTAGTCGCTGAGCATGCGCTGACGGACAGGGCCGTCGAGGATGGCAGCCAACTCAGAGCGGATGGCTTCCGCGCTGAAGGTGTCGGCCACCAGTTCGGTGACAACCTCGCGGTTGGCAATGAGATTTACCAGCGACACATACCTGACCTTCAGGATGCGCTTGCGGAGCCAGCCGACGAGCTTAGGCAAGAATGTCTTGTAGCACACCACCTGCGGCACGCGGAACAGGGCTGTCTCAAGGGTAGCCGTACCACTGGTGACGACAGCGGCATGAGCCTGTGAGAGCAGCTGATAGGTCTGTCCAAAGACGATGCGGGCATAGGGGGCGGCAGCCATGAACTGCTGGTAATACTCCGGCTCTATAGAGGGGGCACCGGCGACGACTATCTGATAAGCATCGGCATAATCCCTGACAGCCTGGAGCATGGCGGGCAGGTTGTCTTTGATTTCCTGCTTGCGGGAGCCGGCAAGGAGGGCTATGGTTTTTCGAGGTGCGAGGTGCGAGGTACGAGGTGCGAGGTTCGACAAAAAATCACGCACCTCGTCGGCCGTGGGATTGCCGACATAATGTATGGGATAGTGGTGCTTCTTCTCAAAGAAGTCCACCTCGAAAGGCAGGATGGAGAAGAGTTCGTCGACGTCGCGCTTGATGGCCTTGATGCGGTACTCCTTCCATGCCCATATCTTCGGCGAAATATAATAGTAGACGGGGCAGATGCCACTGGCTTTCACGAACTTGGCTATATCAAGGTTGAAGCCGGGATAGTCAACCAGGATGACCACGTCAGGCTGCCACGCTCTGATGTCGTCCTTACACCGCTTCATGTTCTTGAGAATCGTCGGCAGGTGCAGCAGTACGGGGACGAAGCCCATATAGGCCAGTTCACGGTAGTGCTTTACCAGCATTCCGCCCTCGGCTGCCATCAGGTCGCCGCCAAAAAAGCGGAACTCTGCGCCGTCATCTCTCGCTTTCAGCGCTCGCATGAGGCGCGAGGCATGTAGGTCGCCCGAGGCCTCGCCGGCTATCAGATAGTAACGCATTGTTATTTACGGTTTACTATTTACGATTTTAACGAAATCCCAATTCTTCAGCGTCTGCATGATGCCATAGTGGGTGACGTCAATCTGCGTCGGCGTGATAGCCACGTAG
>CAMYZO010000022.1 GCA_947303855.1 uncultured Prevotellaceae bacterium | reverse complement strand
CATCAGTGATTATATGTATTGGAAGAGTTCAGAAGAAACGGAACTGGCAGAGGAAGCACTGAACAGGATTATAGGTATTGTTGGCTCAGAAAGTGAAATAGTGGAGAAACTGAGAAGAAAATAATTATGGCTGACCCCCACCCCTCCACTACATGGGAGGGGAATGACTCTAAACCAACAGAGCCAGTTCGTCCACCGAGTTGACTATCTTGATATACTGCTGCCACTGGCCGCGCACCATGCCCTGCTGCTGCAGGTTGTCAAGGGCGGCGATGACGGCATCCCAGAAGCCGCCAACATTGTATAGCACTACCGTCTTCTGGTGATATCCGATGGTGGCCGATGCCGCCACCGTAAACACCTCATCGAGCGTGCCGATGCCGCCGGGCAAGGCCACGAAGAGGTCGCTCTGGTCCATCATCAGTTGTTTGCGGTCCGTCAGGTTGTCGCAGGGTATCTCCACATCCACATACTGGCTGGTGCGGCCTGTACGCTCCACAATCACAGGCACCACACCCACGGTATGGCCGCCCGACTCATGGACAGCCTTCGCCACAGCCTCCATCAGTCCCTGGTTAACGCCGCCATATACCAGCGTATGGCCGTTCTGTGCCAGCCACCGTCCCAACTGCTCTGCTGCCTCGAAATATTCCGGGGCTATCTGGCTGTTAGCCGAACAAAACACACATATCCTCATTGTTTTGACATATTATCAGGTTGTTACTCAATAAAAATACTAATAATCCTTGTTTTCCTTTACCGACACGAAGTGGCTGCTGGTGGGGTTGAGTTGATGCTCACGGAAGACGTCGACAATGTGGTGATGCAGCTCGCTGTAAACGGCAAAGAGCTGTTCGGTCTCACGCGTATAGGCATTAATCTCATAGCGGGTGTAGAAGTCCTCAAGGGCGGTGATAAGCACAAAGGGGGCAGGCTCCTTCAGCAGCATCTGGCAGCGGCCGGCGGCCTCAAGCAGGTATTTCTCAATGGTCTCGCGTGGTACGACGTAGGTAAAGGTGAAGTCGCTGTGGATGATGCTGCCCTCGCCATACCGCAGGGCGGCGGTGTAGTTGACGGTCTGCTGCGACAGGATGCTGTTGTTAGGCACGGTGACAATATTTCCCTTGATGTCCTTCAGGCGGGTGATGAAGGCATTCTTCTCGACCACCACGCCCTCTTTGTTGTCGATGCGTACGTAGTCGCCGACAAGGAAGGGCCGCATATAGGTGATGATGATGCCCGATATGAGGTTGCCTATCGTCGTCGTTGAACCTAACGAGAAGAGGGCAGCCACGAAGATGCTCACGCCCTTGAAGATGCCCGACTCGGAACCTGGCAGCCAGGGCCAGATGAGTACTATGGTAAAGGCGATGACGAAGATGCGTATAATATGATAGGTGGGCTGTGCCCAGTCAGGATAGAACTTGTCGAACTTCAGGCGCCCCGCGGCTATCTCGTCGGTGAAGTGGTGAATGCCCTTCAGCAGCCACCTGACGACATAGATGATGACACCTATCTTAACCAGGTTAGGAAAGAAGTAGACCAGCGAGAGCATCATGTCGCGCAACGGCTCCCAGACGTAGCTGATCATCTTCCAGGTGAACTTCTCGGTCTCAGGGAAGATACTGAAGAGCAGCGGCAGCGAGATGATAAGCTGCAGCACGACGAGCAGCACCTGCAGAAAGCGGGTGGCCAGCAGCAGGAAGCGCTTCGTCTGGTGTACGTTCCACAGTTCATAGCCCTTGATGACCAGCGAATGAATCTTGCCGTTGAAGCCCGTGATAATCTTTTGGCGTAAATGGCGAATGAAGCGCACTGTCAGCACAAAGAATACTATTTGTACAACGATGAGGAAGACCGCCCACCCCAGTCCCTGAAGTTTTGCTTTCAGACCATATTCAGCATGCAGACTGCTGATCTCGGCAGAAATAATTGCCAGATTCTGCTCAGCCAGTTCCTGCCTTGACAGGCCCTGCCACAAGCCGTCGAGGTCGCTGACCCTCATGATGACTATTTCGCCACTCATGATATCGGTCGTGTATTCGCTCTCAAAGATATGCATGGTGTCGGTGGTCATGGTCAGGCTCTTGCCTATCTGTAATATCTTACGCTCAATACCTGCAACGCGGTAGGTGGCATCCTCGCCACCCAGACTGGCATAGACGTGTAACAGCGTGTCGCCATTGATAATCAGCGGCACACCTGGCGTCACCTGGCGCAGGGAGTCAATACGCCGCTTCTGTTCAGCCCGCCGTATAGAGTCCTGACGGGCCGTCTCGCCACTTTTGTCGAGCGCGTCGCGCATTACCATCTCCTGCAATTTCATCTGCTGCAGTTCACGGTTCAGCGAGTCAATCATCAACTGCACAGAGTCAACAGCCTCTTCTGCCTGCAACGACAAGCCCATAAACAAAGCCAGACACCAAACAAATAGATTTCTTTTCATAGCCAAAAGCGTTTACGCCACAAAATTACGATTTTTTACGTAAAACGGCAAAAAAAACTGTGGAAAACTATGTGGATAAGTGTGTGGATAACGGTGGAATAAAGCGGGATATTTCAAACACGAAGGTTGCAGAGGGGTATATCCACAGGGTTATTTCAAGGTTTTTAGTAAGATTTCCACATATTTTTGATGGAAAAAGATATAAACTTATTAATTTTGCACCAAAATTGGAAATGGTGGATAACTATGCCAGCAATCAGACTATCAGCAAGTTAGTATCAACAGCCGGTGTGGATAACAGAAAACCACAATGGAATAACCTTTCTGGCAAGAAAAAAGGCAGAAAGTTTTGCACTTATCAACAGCCTATCATCCTATTCATTTCCTTTTTTTAAAAAAAAAAGAAAAGAAAAAATAATAATTATAAGATGTTGAAAAAAGAGTGGATAGAGCAGGGATTCATTGATGAACCCGTAGCAGCAGGAACCGACCTGAAGGCAGAGATACGCCGTCTGTGTGAAGAGAAGGGTGCCATTATCCTGGCACACTATTATACCGTTGGTGACATACAAGACGTGGCCGACTTCGTTGGCGACTCGTTAGCATTGGCCCGCAAGGCTGCCGACACCGATGCGCGGATGATGGTGATGTGCGGCGTTCATTTCATGGCAGAGACCTGCAAGCTGCTGTCGCCTGAGAAGACCGTGCTGTGTCCTGATCTGAATGCCGGCTGCTCGCTGGCCGACTCATGCAAGGCTGAAGACCTGAAGAAATTCAAGGACGAGCATCCCGGCTATCAGGTTATCAGTTATGTCAACACCACGGCAGCCGTGAAGGCGCTGACCGATGTGGTGGTTACGAGCGGCAATGCCAAGAAGGTGGTAGACCAGTTGCCTGAGGGCGACAACTATATCTTTGGTCCTGACTATAACTTAGGCAACTATATCAACGAGGTGACGGGCCGCCGGATGCTGCTCTGGAATGGCGGCTGCCATGTACACGAGCGTTTCTCTGTCAGCAAGATTGCAGAACTGAAGAAGCAGTATCCTGAGGCTACGGTGATGGCCCATTTAGAGTGTAAGGGTCCCGTTCTGGCCTTAGCCGACGTGAAGGGCAGTACGGCCACCATGCTTCAGTATGCCCAGCAGAGCAGTGCCAAGCAGTTTATCGTTGCCACAGAGGCCGGTATCTTGCATGAGATGCAGCGCACGTGTCCCGACAAGGAGTTTATACCTGTACCGCCTGAGATTTCAGAGAGCGGACTGGAATGCAGCTGTAACGAGTGCCAGTACATGAAGATGAACACGCTGCTGAAGATTTATAACTGCTTGAAGTATGAGTGGCCCAGTGTGGAGGTCGATGCTGAGATAGCACAGGAGGCTGTGAAGCCTATTCAGAGGATGCTGGAGTTGAGTTAGGCGCATGAAGCAGCGCATAGAGTGGCTGGCCATTTTGCGGGGTATGAACATCCTTCTGGTCGTAATGGTTCATATCTGTCTGGTAGACCTGTCGACGGGCGAGAACCATGCGTTCTGTACGCTGGTGTCTTGGCCCTTCCATGCCGTTCGTATGCCGCTGTTCATCTTTGCGTCGGGCGGTCTGCTGTATCTTAGCCGCATCCGGAAGGGCGTAGAAACGAGGGCGCTGTACAAGGACAAGTTTCAGAGGATTACGATACCGTTCCTATTCTTTGTAACGGTCTATTATTTGGTGAAGGTGGTGTTCAATGGTTTTGCTAAGACGCCCACCGTGCTGTCGTGGCGAAATTTCCTTGAATCGTTCATATACTTCCGTGGCCAGCCGTCGGAGCCGTTCTGGTTTCTGGCGGTGCTGATGATCATGATGCTGCTTTATCCGCTGTTCTGCTATCTCTGTGAGAGCAGGAAGCGTATGATGGCCTTCTTGCTGTTCTGTAGTGCTGTCTACTTCATAGACTCTGATTTGGAGAGCCGCTGGAATGTTTTCTACATCATGGAGATACAGCATTACCTGATTTACTTCTTCTTTGGCATATTCTTTTTCAGATACCAGTTGTATCTCTATCTGTCGAGTCCCTACGCGCTGGCGTTGCTGGCGTTGGCGTATGGTTTGATGAACTGTTACTACATACCGCTGCTGACGTCGCTGACGGGCATTCTGGCCATGTGTGCGCTGTGCCTGCAGATAGCAAGGTGGTGGCCGCGGCTGTTTTCCAGTTTCAGGGAGTACATCTTCCCTATTTACCTGATGTCGATGCCCTTTCAGGTGTTTGTGGAACTTATATTATGGAAACACCTCTTTTATAATGAACAGTTATTTTATGCCTTCTACATACTGAACCTCATGGCAGGGCTGTACATACCGGTGGTCATAGCCAAGGCCGTGGAGCGGTGCCCTGTGAAGATTGTGAGGCTGTGTTTCGGACTGCAGTAGTTATTTGTTCTTGAAGGCATAGAATCGCTGTCCCAAGTAGTTGAAGACGATGAACAGCACCATGCCTAACAGCATCGACACGTTTTCCTGTATTTCGCGGCTGAAACCGGTGAGCAGCCAACTCATCAGAGGCTTTGCCATGCCGTAGGCCAGTAGATAGCAGATGACAATATTGAGCGTAAACCTGAGCAGCGGTGCCCAACCTTTCTGGTGGTTGTGGAAGGTGAAGTGCTTGTTGAGGATATAGCTGACGATGCTGCCGAAGAAATAGTTTGAGGCCGACGATATCCAGTAACTGAGGTGGAAGACATTGTAGAAAACGAACATGATGGTGGTGCCGACAATGGTGTTGACGACACCCACTATGACAAACTTCATAAAGGTCTTGTCGGTGAACAGTGCAATTTTATTTTTTAACCACATACACTTTTTCGTGATTGACAATCCATACGCAGTCGTAGGATGATGATTGTAATACTTGTCGGCCTAAGCGTTCTGCCTGTCTGAAGGCATCAGCGGTGCGCTCGATGGTGGTGTCTGAAATTACCTCAGGCCACTGGTAGTTTGTCTCGTGGCGGGCAGCCAGACCCCATCCGAAGGCTTCGTTAGGAATGACACAGAAGGACGAGAGTTTGGGATAGTCGTCTTCAATGATGATGAGGTAGGCTTTGTTCACGGGAGTGCCTGTCTGGCTGATGGCCTCGTGAGCCATTTGCCGGCCTATAAGGCCCGACTTGATGGAGGCGTCAGTCAGGTGGATGTCGATGCCAACAGCCGCGATAATCCACAGCAGGAAGGCCAGCAGCAGCGACTTTGACGGCTGCTGGTATTGTTCTATGGAACAGGCAGCGATGATGGTCACCAGCACCAGTCCGGCGTAGGTGTGCATCATGCTGTAGACCGTTCCTAAATGAGGACCGACGGCAATGACCAGGCTCAGGGCGGTGCAGAGTATGCGCTTGTCGGCAAACGTCCGCCATGGTCTGATGAACACGTAGTAGATAAAGGGCAGGGCCAGCAGCAGTGTGACGGCGGCCAGCAGCAGATTTCTGCTGGGCTGGTGGAGCAGGTAGATATAGTCAACGGTGACGAACGACGAGAACAGGAATTTTACGACGTTGCTGACCGTTTTCAGGATGCCTGGCTCGTAGTCGGGGTGTATGGTGATGTCCTTAGGCAGCAGGGCGATGGCCAGGGCGTAGGCTGCCATGATAGCTATGCCGACGAGGATATCCTTCTTGAGCGTCCTGAGGTCTATGAAGTCAAAGCCGTAGGCCAGGATGGGGCATATCAGTGCCCACATCAGTCCGTTCTCCTTGCTGAGCGTGGCTATGAAGACGAGGACGGGCCATATCAGGTATTTTCTGCGGCTGTTGCGGATGTAGTAGAGAAAGGCGGCGATGCCCCATGCCAGGGCGAATGTCTGGTTCTGACTGTCGATGGCCAGCACCGTGGCCATGGTGGCAGGGGTAATGAAGAAGAAGAGGGTGCTGACGTTGCATGCCCGCCGGCCGAAGCCCAGGGTCAGGAGCAACCTGCAGACGAGTATGGTGCAGAGCAGGTGGCCTGCAACGACGCAGACGTGGTTAAAGGCCGGATAAAGCAGTTGTGGGTTGCGTCCGGCTATGTACCCTATCCAGGTGTCGAAAGGTCGCCAGTGGAAGCCGTAGAACAGGAAATGCTCCTTGATGAAGAAGGGTCTGAAGTCGGGGGTTGTGGTGCCGGCCCAGTCATCGTGTGTGGGCAGTATCTGAAGGGCGGCCCAGAGCAATAGCGGTGTGAGGGCTATGGCCAGGGCAACGCCCCAATAGTTGCTGGCGAGTCGTTTTGTCTGCATAGGCTTATCTGATGACGGCTATCTTGCAGACGGTGCCCTTGTCGCCGCTGCTGGTAGCCACGGTGGCCATGTAGATGCCACTGGCCACGCGGTTGCCCGACTGGTCGCAGCCGTCCCAGGTGAAGGTTCCGCCGTTGCTCTTTCCCTGGGCAATGAGTTTGCCCGATGAAGAAACTATTTTCACGTCAGCCTGATAGGACAGTCCAACAATGGTAATCAGCCCCGTATAGTCGGGCGTCACGGGGTTCGGGTAGGCATAGACGTTGTCCTTGGTCATCTCGCTGCTGGTCTGCGTGGCGTCGCTGACGTATGAGCATAGGCCGTTGGCAGTGCCGAAGAACACCTCGCCCGTCTGGTCGTTGATGGCTATGGCCTTGATATCGTTCGACAGCAGTGTGCTGTTCTCCGTGGTGAAGTGCTGCACCTGTGTCATGTTGTCGGCACTGATGAGGTAGACACCGTTGCCGCTGGTACCGAACCACTTGCGGTTGCCGCCATCGATGGCAGCAGCAGTAATGTCAATGTCGGCCAGCAGATAGTCGGCATAGTTGGTGCCGTCATTACGTGGCACCTTGACCTGGGTGAAGTTGGTGCCGCCATTGTTGATCTCTGTCCTTTCAAGCATGAGCAGACCTTTGCTGGTACCTATCCAGAGGTTTTTCTCCTTGTCTTCGGCTATGCATCTCACGCCGTCGCCGATAGTAAAAGTGGTGCCGTCCTGATTGACGAATGTCTCGTAGGCCTTGATGTTGTCGTTGGCAGTGTTGTAGCAGTAGAGTGCCGGCAACACCCAGTTGTTGTTGACAAACCACGTCAGTCCCTCGCTGTCGGTCATCATCTTGCTGAGGGCGGCATTGCTCCTGTTCTTGAATGCGCCGGTATTGAGTTTCATCAGTTCTGAGTGGGGATATGGTGTGAACTGTCCGCCGGCATACTTGATGAGGGCCTTGGTGGGTGCCGAACTGTTGAGAATCCAGAGGCTGCCCTCCTGGTCGAACATGGTGCCGGTGACCAGCGTATATTCCTTGTCGACGCCGTTGTAGGGCTCTATCGGACTGTTGTCGTTGTTGTAGAAGTTGGTGAACAGACCGTCACGATACTCATAGAGTCCGTTTCTTGAACCGGCAAAGATATGGCCGGCGTCCGTGGGGTCTACATCGATGCAGTAGGAGCCTGTATAGGAGACGCCCGTCTTGGCGCTGATACCTTCGTCCTGATAGATGGTCCATTCGCCGTCCGCGAGTATCTGGATGGCCCCTGCATGGTCGTAGTCGCCGTTGCAGGTGTACAGCCGGTTATTCATGAACTTCATTAAGCCGAAGTGGTTATGCTTCGGTCCGCCGGGCTTCAGCGATCGAACGGTCTCGATATAGGCGTCCCAGTCGGCATTGACGGTGCTGATGGGCAGGTTAGTGGGGTATTCGGGATGGTTCTTGGTGTAGGTGTCGCTGATTTCGGCGCGTTGCATGTCTACCTTGACAATGCCGAAGCGTGCATAGAGGTAGGCATACTGGCTGCTGATGGTCAGGCTGTCGATGGTCTTGTCCTCGGTCATCGTCTTGCGGTAGAGTGCTGATATGTTGGTGACGTTGCCGCTGAGGTCTATCAGGTCGATGTTAGAGTTCTGGTAGATGATGATGAGCCGCTTGGCCTGCTGGTTCCATGCTATGTGGGTGATGTAGGTGTCGTTCAGCCCTGTCGTCTTGTCGAAGGTGGTGATGCTGTGGTCGGTGAGGTTATACTGGTACATACCGTTTGAGGCGCGGACAAACAGGCTGTTGCTGGCCTTGACAATCTGCTGTGGCTCGTAGTACGACATATAGGTGCGCCACGTACCCACCTGCGCCCTTGCGGGGCTAAAGAATAATGAACAAAGAATAAAGAATAAAGCAACCAAACTCTGATGACGTGTATGCGCCATCTCTTTTATAACCGTTTTATATCGTATATGACACTCCATTCTTTCAGTTCTTTGTTCTTTATTCATTATTCATTATTCATTATTCTTTAGGACGAAGTCCGCAAATTTCGCCGTTGCCCTGGCCCGGTGGCTTATCTCGTTCTTGACTTCCATACCCAGTTCGGCAAACGTCTGGTCATAGCCGTCGGGCAGGAAGATGGGGTCGTAGCCAAAGCCCTCGCCTCCTCTACGTTCGCGGATAATCTGGCCGTTGACGATGCCGTCGAACAGCTTGATGCGTTGTACGCAACTGAGTCCGCCCACCTTCTGAATCAGCGCGATGACGGTGCGGAAGCGTGCCCTCCGGTTGTCCTTACCTTCTAATTCCTTCAGCAGCTTGGCCATGTTGGCTTCCGAGTCATGACCATCGCCGGCATAGCGGGCACTATAGACGCCGGGAGCCCCGTTCAGGGCTTCTACCTCTAAGCCGGTGTCGTCGGCAAAGACGTCGAGATGGTAGTGGTCGAAGACATACTGTGCCTTCTGCAGGGCGTTCTCTTCGAGGGTACTTCCCGTCTCAGGGATATCTACGTCACAGCCAATATCCTTGAGCGACAGCACCTCGATGCTGTTGCCAAGAATCTGGCGGATTTCACTCAGTTTGTG
Organism: uncultured Prevotellaceae bacterium; assembly: GCA_947303855.1. Lineage (GTDB taxonomy): Bacteria > Bacteroidota > Bacteroidia > Bacteroidales > Bacteroidaceae > Prevotella. The sequence continues at coordinate 33,724 of CAMYZO010000022.1, read as the reverse complement.
CGCGTTGTTGGTTGCGAATACGATGTACCCACCCCCTTCCCCTCCCGTACAGGAGGGGAGATTATTTACTATTATGTTTTGTTTATTATTCATATCTGTTTTTATAGTTTTTACTATTTATTCTCCCCTTCCGTTCGGGAGGGGATGGGGGTGGGTTTCACCTTCACTTTCATTTCATCGAAGCCCTCGCCATAGACACCGATGACGGCACTCTGCGAGACGAAGGCGTTAGGGTCGATCATCTTGATGAGGCGGAAGATGTAGGTTGACTCGCTCTTGCGTGCCAGCAGACAGATGACCTTACGCTCCTTTCCGGTGTACCAGCCGTGACCGTCGAGGATGGTGACGCCATGGTCGAGCTTCGTTCCTAAGGCGTTGGCTATCTCCTGCCACTTGTTGCTGAAGATGAAGAACTGCACCGACTGCCGGCTGCGGTTCATGACGGTGTCGAGCATGAAGTTCTCAATGACCATGGTGCAGAAGCCGAACACTATCTTATGGATACGTTCCAGGGTGTCGCCAAACTGGGGGATGAACAGACACGAGCCGATGATGATGAAGTCGACAAACATCAGTACCGTGCCTAACGAGATGTTGCGGAACTTGTTGACAGAGGCAGCAATGATGTCGGTGCCGCCCGTAGAGCCGTTGTTCAGGAAGACGATGGCCAGGGCTGTGCCTGTCATCATACAGCCAATGACCAGCGACATGAAGTCCTGTCCCTCACCCAGGATTTTGATAAAGTTGCCGGCCTCATCCTTGGGGACCAGCTCCTGTGCCAGACCTAACAGGAAGGTCAGCATAAGGATGGCATAGATGGTCTTCGTGAGGAATTTCCAGCCCAGGATTCTGAGTCCGATGCCCAGCAGCACACCGTTAATCAGAAAATAGGTGTAGCTGATGGGGAAGTGGGTAGTATAAAAGATGATGGCTCCTATGCCTGCTACACCTCCTGTCACAATCTCGTAGGGCATGAGGAAGAAGGTGAAGCCGAATGTAAACAAAAGGAGGCCGAGGGTTATGCCTACATAATCCCCAATCTCCTTTAGTATCATCTTGTGGTCTATTGTCACCTTTTTATTTACGATTTACTATTTTCGATTTACTATTTTCCAAGTACGATGTTTACCATGCGCTTTGGCACGATGATGACCTTCTTCACCTGGAAACCTTCGAGATACTTCTGGGCACGCTCGTCGCTGAGCACAGCCTCCTGGATGACGTCGTTGGTGGCGTCGGCAGGGAACTGCATCTCGAAGCGGGCCTTGCCGTTGAAGGCCACGCCCAGCTTCTGCTGGCTCTCCACCAAGTACTGCTCGTCCCACTTCGGCCATTGTGCGTCGCACACCGAGCCTTCGCCGCCCAGTGTCTCCCACAGCTCTTCGGCAATATGCGGTGCGAATGGCGCTATAAGCACCACGATGGTCTTGAGCATCTCCTTGTTGCGGCACTTCTGCTGCGACAGTTCGTTGACGCAAATCATGAAGGCCGAGATGGAGGTGTTATACGAGAAGGTCTCTATGTCCTGCGTCACCTTCTTGATGAGTTTGTGTACCGACTTCAGGTTCTCAGGTGTGGCCTCGCCCTCAAAGCCGTTCTGATAGAGGTTCCAGAACTTGCGCAGGAAGCGGTGGCAGCCGTCGATACCGTTGGTGTCCCAGGGCTTCGACTGCTCCACAGGACCGAGGAACATCTCATAGAGGCGCAGCGTGTCGGCACCGTACTTCTCGACAATCATGTCGGGGTTCACCACATTGAACATCGACTTCGACATCTTTTCGATGGCCCAGCCGCACTTGTACTGGCCGTTCTCCAAGATAAACTCTGCGTTTTGGTATTCAGGGCGCCAGGCACGGAAAGCCTCCAGGTCGAGCACGTCGGCAGAAACGATGTTCACGTCGACGTGGATAGGTGTGGTGGTGTACTGATCCTTCAGGCCGAAGCTGACAAACTTACCCTTGTCCTGACCTTCGTTCTCAACGCGATACACGAAGTTGGAGCGGCCCTGAATCATACCCTGGTTCACCAGCTTCTTGAACGGCTCATCCTCGCATGAGTAGCCGGAGTCGTAGAGGAACTTGTTCCAGAAGCGTGAGTAGATAAGGTGGCCTGTGGCGTGCTCCGTACCACCGACGTAGAGGTCGACATTGCGCCAGTATTCGTCGATATCCTTGTCCACGAGGGCCTTCTCGTTCTTCGGGTCCATATAGCGCAGGTAGTAGGCGCTGGAACCGGCAAAGCCAGGCATCGTGTTCAGTTCCAGGGGGAAGACGGTCTTGTTGTCGATCTCGTCCTTCGATACCACTTTATTGGTCTTCGTGTCCCAAGCCCACATCTTGGCGCGGCCCAGAGGCGGCTCGCCCGTCTCCGTAGGCTTGTATTCGTCAATCTCGGGCAGCTCCAAGGGCAGGCACTCCTTTGGAATCATATAGGGCATGTTCTCCTTGTAGTAAACGGGGAATGGCTCGCCCCAGTAGCGCTGGCGCGAGAAGATGGCATCGCGCAGACGGTAATTCACCTTCACGCGTCCCAGGCCCTGCTCCGTGACAAACTTCTTCGTGGCGGCAATGGCCTCCTTGACAGTGAGGCCGTTGAGCGAGAACTTGTCGGAGGCAGAGTTGCACATGATACCCTCCTTGGCATCGTAGCTCTCCTCACTGACGTCGGCACCTTCAATGAGCGGGATGATGGGCAGATTGAAGTGCTTGGCAAAGGCATAGTCGCGGCTGTCGTGGGCAGGCACGGCCATGATGGCACCGGTGCCATAGCCAGCCAGCACGTATTCGGCAATCCAGATGGGTATCTTCTCGTCGGTAAACGGGTTGATGGCATACGAGCCTGAGAACACGCCCGTCACCTTGTGGTCCATCTGACGGTCGCGCTCCGTGCGCTTCTTCACGTAGTCGAGGTACTTTTCTACCTCCTCCTTCTGTTCAGGAGTGGTCAGCTTGGCCACAAGGTCTGATTCCGGTGCCAGCACCATGAAGGTGACGCCGAACATGGTATCGGCGCGGGTGGTGAAGATGGTGAAACCCACCCCGTCCCCTCCCGAGCGGGAGGGGTCATTAGCTACTTTGAAATAGACTTCTGTACCCTCACTTCTGCCAATCCAGTTGCGTTGGGTCTCCTTCAGCGAGTCCGTCCAGTCAATCTCCTCCAGACCGTCGAGCAGACGCTGAGCGTAAGCCGATACACGCAGGCACCACTGGCGCATCTTCTTCTGCACCACAGGATAGCCGCCACGAACTGAGACGCCATCCACCACCTCGTCGTTGGCCAGCACCGTGCCGAGCTTCGGGCACCAGTTCACCATCGTGTCGGCCAGGTAGGCTATGCGGTAGTTCATCAGCACCTCCTGCTTCTTCTTCTCCGAGAAGTTGTGCCAGTCGGAGGCCGTGAAATGCAGCTCCTCAGTACCAAGGGCGTTGCAGTTCTCGGTACCCATCAGCTCGAAGTGCTCAATGAGCTTGATGGTGGGCTGTGCCTTGTGCGACGAGGTAGAGTAGTAACTCTTGAACATGCGCTGGAAGGCCCACTGCGTCCATTTGTAGTAGATGGGGTCGCAGGTGCGCACCTCGCGCTCCCAGTCGAACGAGAATCCTATCTTGTCTAACTGTGAGCGGTAGCGGTCAATATTCTCAAAGGTGGTCTTCTCAGGGTGCTGTCCTGTCTGTATGGCATACTGCTCAGCAGGCAGCCCGTAGGCATCGTAGCCCATGGGGTTCAGCACGTTATAGCCCTGCTGGCGCTTGTAGCGGGCGTAGATATCACTGGCAATGTAGCCTAAGGGATGACCCACGTGCAGACCGGCTCCGCTGGGATAAGGGAACATGTTCAGCACGTAGAATTTCTTCTTGTTCTTGTCCTCTACCACGCGGTAGGTGCCGTTGTCAACCCACCGCTTCTGCCATTTCTTTTCAATCTCTCTGAAGTTGTATTCCATTGTTATGTCGTTTTGTTGTTGTCAATTTAGGCTGCAAAGTTAATGATTTTTTCTGTAATAATGTTGCCAAACCGATGTTTTTCTCTGTTTTTCTTTTTAATTATCAATTATTTGTGTAACTTTGCCATCTGTGATTGAAAAACAAGAATTGTAACTGTCATGAAGAAAACCGTCGTTATCGCATTGCTCGCATGCCAGACAGTGGCTGCCAGTGCCAGAGATTTTAACATTGTTGACTATGGTGCTTTGAACGATACCACCCAGCTGAGTACGGCTGCCCTGCAACAGGCCATCGACGACTGCTGGCAGGCAGGCGGCGGACGGGTGGTGGTGCCTGCGGGCAGCTATAAGATTGGTACTGTTGAACTGCGCAGCTATGTCAACCTGTTCTTAGAGACGGGAGCGACACTCTATGGCAGCACCAGCCTGAAGGACTATAGGCCCATGAAGTCTGACTATGTATCGTTGCGCACACAGACACCCACCATCCAGCTGCTCTATGCCGACAAGGTGCAGCATGTGAGCATCAGCGGTCATGGCACCATCGACGGTCGCGGACGGGCCTTCAAGAAGCTGTCGTGGAACGATGAAGGCATCACCCGCCCCCACCTGTTACGCATCATCCGTGGCGAGGATGTCACCGTCAGGGATGTGACCTTGAAGAACAGCGGCTGCTGGATGCAGCACTACCTGGCCTGCGACCGTCTGACGATTGACGGCATCAGGGTGTTCAACCGCAATAACTACAACAACGACGCCCTCGACCTTGACGGCTGCCATGAGGTGATTGTCACCAATATGATGGCCGACAGCGATGATGACGGCATCACGCTGAAGTCAACATCGCCTAGGCTCTGCGAAAACATCCGCATCAGCAACTGTGTCGTCAGCAGCCACTGCAACGCAGTCAAACTGGGTACCGAGACCAACGGCGGCTTCCACAACATCAGCATCAGCGGCATTGTGGTCAAACCCAGCAGCGACCAGTCGAGCCAGTTCTTCGGCGCACCGTCGAAGATAGGGACGTCGGCCCTGTCGCTGGAGATTGTGGATGGCGGCGTGATGGAGAATGTCAGCGTCTCAGACTTCACCGTCGAGGGCACCGAGTCGCCCATCTTCATCCGCCTGGGCAACCGCGGTCGCGGCTATCAGCTGAGGGAAGCGGCAAAAGGATTGAGTGGCAAGGGCAACGACGACACCATCACAGAACTTATTCCCATCGACCACGTGGGAACCATCAGCGGCGTGCGCCTCGACAACTTCCAGATTCGCCATGCCGGCGCCATGGGCTGCAGCATCACCGGCCTGCCTGGCCATCCTGTGGAGAACATCACCGTCTCGAACATCACGCTGCACCATCAGGGTGGCGTCAAACCTGCCGACCTGCCAGCCATTGACGAGAAACTGAAGGACGAGAAGGAGCGGGAATATCCCGAGGCCACCATGTGGGGCAACCTGCCGGCCAAGGGTTTTTACGTGCGCCATGCCCGCAACATCCAGTTCCAGAATATCCAGGTGCTGACAAATGAGACCGATGCCCGTCCCGACATCGTACGGGTGGATACCGACAGATAGTAAACCGATGGAGGTTAAAATTGAGGAAAACAAAGAAAAACGAGGCTGGAAGCATTGCGCTTCCGGCTTTTTTTCGTAATTTTGCACCCGAAAATCTAGTTATTGTTGTAAACGGAAATAAAACATAAAGAAATTAAGGGTAAAGAACGATGAAAAGAAATGCTATTGTACTGAGCTTGGGACTGTTGCTGGCAGGGTGCTCCCATAAGGACTTCTTCAAGCAGTATGAGGTGACCGATGCAGAGCGCGTGGCTTATGCAGAAAAGAATCTTGGTGTAAAAATTGACGCCCGGCACGACTGGATTCTTACCAAGAACTATAGTGTGAAGATAACGGCCGATGCCGACCTTGACAACATCAGGGAGGTGATGGTGCTCAACGGCAACCCCTATGAGGGCGTTACCTACCGGCTGGCCCGCCTGCCGCTGACCAACGGCGGTACTGGCTCCGTAGAATTCACGGCACCGCTGTCGTGCAAGGTGCTCTATGCGGCCTGCCTCACTGCCGACAACCACTGTGTGGCCCGCCCCTTCAGGCCCGGCTCTGACACCACCGTGTCGTTTGTTGACGAGGATGACGTTGATGAGACGGTAGCCGCTACACGTGCTGCACTGGCCGATGAGGCCACCAAAATTACCGGCTCCTGGCCGATGGATAATAGAATACTCGACCTGCCCGGACTGCAGGCTGAGGTGCAGGCTTTCCTGCCTTCAGGCAAGGACAACCGCGATCAGGTGGCTAAGGTTGGTCGCCATAAGGTGCATTCTAACATGTGGCAAAACGGTGCCCACATCATTTTGAACTATATCGCCGGCACGCGTAATAACCAGGACGTACACGCCGGCTACCGTGTATCGCTGCGGTACAATCCCAACAACTATGATCCGCAGACATTCCTGCTGGTCGACGACATCAACCCCAACAGTTTCTATACCTATGAGGCTCCATACTATCTGACGCCCGTCAGCCATCTGAAATTCTACAGCTTTGACGACCCGTCGCCCAAGCCCTGGAGGTATAAATTCACCGATATGCATGAGGTGGAGTTCTTTGCAGTAAACGGTACCGACAACACCGCCGGCGACACCACACGGACGGTGGTCTTCAAGGTTAACGGTCACCTCTTCCTGGCCTGCGAGAGCGACGGCAACTGGGACTACAACGACAAGGTGTTCCTGATGTCGGGCGACCACGTTAAAAACAGCGTTCCCGATGCCGGTGTGAAGCCTGAGCCGTCGACGGCTCAGGTGTGGACCTATGCCTGGGAGGACAAGGACTACGGCGACTACGACATGAACGACTGCGTGATAGAGGTGCAGGAGAATGCCCTGGACAACACCAAGCTCGACGTGAAGCTCATGGCCGTGGGCGGTGCCCGCAAGCTGTGGCTGGGCTTCGAGAACAAGTCGGCACAGAGCTACAAAGACTACATTCCCGTCTTCGACAAGGAACTGCATGAGGTGCTGGGCCTGAAACCCGGTGTGATGATTAATACGGGCCGTGCCTCGGCCAAGCCCGTCACCATCACCGTGAGCAAGCCCGCCGGCTTCAACTTCCAGACCTGCTCGTTTGTGCTCGGCGCCATGGCTGCTGAAGACCAGCAGGGTATCTATGAGAGCGACTACTATGCCATACATATTGCCACCCTTGGACAAGACCCCCACGGCATCGTCATTCCCGGCAAGTGGCAGTGGCCCACGGAGACAACCATCATCACCAAGGCCTATCCGCAGTTTGCCGAATGGGCCAAAGACGTTACCAACACTAACGTGCAGAACTGGTATGAGAATCCTGTCAGTGGTGATGTGATGCGCGTTGAATAACAGCAAGGCTATGAGAAAATATACAATTACGCTGATTTTAGCTGCCCTCGTCATTATTGAGGTGCTCGGTGCTGTCCAGTATTTCATGGCTCGCAACGGTGTGCGGCAGGAGATGCTGTTAAAGGCCGAGCACGACATGGCTGAGAGTCAGCGTGTGGCTACTATCAAGGCTCAGGTGGAAAGTGCCGTCAGAAACATTCTGCCTAACGTGAAAAAGGCCGTGGAACATCCGGAAATGTTTCAGCGTCTGACGGCCCAGCTTGTGGTCAACAATCCTAACATCGTGGGCGCCGGTGTGGCCTTCAGGCCCAGGTACTATGCCGACCGGGGCACTGAAAAAGGTCTTTACGCCCCCTATGCTTACGACACCCGTCCTGAGGCGGAGCTGTCAAGCGGAAAAGGCAAGCCCAGTGTCAACTTCGGCGGTCTGACGTTCGACTATACCGACCGTGAGTGGTATCAGAAGCCGTTGGCCGACGGTAACAGCCTTTGGACGCAGCCATACGTAGACAAGGGCGGTACTCACATTCTGATGTGTACTTATGTCGTCCCCGTGGCGGTGGGTGGCAAAAGGGTTGGCGTCTTCTTTGCCGACGTGCCCCTGAAGGATGTCAGCATCCTGTCGCAAAACCTGAACGAGGGTATCAGCCGTGGTGGTTTTATCACGTTTATCCTGCAGATTATCAGTCTGCTGATTATCGGATTCATCATCTGGCAGGCAGTCAGCGCCTCGCGCCGTTACAAGGAGGAGCATGTTGACCTGGAGAAGGAGCATCTGTTGGAGCAGTTGCAGAAGCTGAGAGAGGTGAACTCCCGTCAGACCAAGCGTATTCAGGAACTGGCCGATAAGGTCAGCACCCTGCAGCGCATCGTGGATACGCACATGCAGCGGACGGACGAGCACTACTTCGGTTGATATGAATGTTCTCCCCCTGAGCCAGGGGGAGTCAGAGGGGGTTTGAACTTTTGTTTATAATCATGATGAGGAGGATACTGTTTTTTCTGCTGTTGGCCCTGCCCCCTACCCTTTGGGCACAACGGGCGGTAGTGAGCGGTAAGGTGACAGATGCCGCCACAGGCCGTGCCGTGGCTGGTGCCAGCGTGAGGAGCGGCGGTCTGTCGGTGGTGACCAACGATGACGGTTTTTTTGTGCTGAAGGGTGACAGCGCCCTCTCGACGGTGACAGCATCGCATATAGGCTATCGTGCTACCACCGTGACCGTGACGGACCGTCAGCTCACCATCAGGCTACAGCCGGCAGCAGTGGTGCTGAGCGAGGTGCTGGTGATGGCCGACAACCCCCTTGAGGTGGTGATGGCCGCCATCGGCAGGATTCCTCAGAACTACAGTCAGCAGCCGGAGGGCTACCAGTGCTTCTACCGCGAGAAGGCCCTGAAGCGCCAGCACTACATGTGTGTGGCTGAAGGTGTTGTTGACATGTACAAGACCGGCTATGGGCGCTCCTCAGGGCGCGACCGTGTGGCCATACGCAAGGGGCGCCGACTGGTGAGTCCGCGGCGTGGCGACACCCTCAGCGTGAAGGTGCTGGGGGGACCGTTGGCTCCCGTGCAGCTCGATGTGGTGAAGAACACCGAGCTGCTGCTCTCGCCTGAGGAGCTGGACTGCTACGACCTGAAGATGGAGACACCCACGAGCATCGGCGACCGGCTGCAGTATGTGGTGAGGCTCTCGCCGCGACGGGTGATGCCCTACGCCCTCTATTTCGGCCGGCTCTACATTGACCAGCAGACGCTGGCTTTCACCCGCGCCGAACTGTCGCTCGACATGAGCGACCGCCAGAAAGCCACCGACCAGATGCTGATACGAAAACCTGCCGGCGTGCGCTTCCGTCCTAAGGAACTGTCACTGCTCATCGACTTCCGGCTCGACGCTGACGGCAAGACGCGCATGAGCTACGTGTGTACCACGTTCCGCTTTAACTGCGACTGGAAGCGCCGGCTCCTGGCCACCTCGTTTGCTGCTTTCTGTGAGATGGCGGTGACGAGTACCAGCCATACCGGCGTGCAGCCAATCCGTGGCCGCGAGTCGTTCGACCAGCGCGATGCCTTCTTCGACAAAGTAGACTATTTCCGCGACCCTTTATTCTGGCAGAACTATAACATCATTGAACCTTCTGAGTCGCTCGACCGTGCCGTCAGCAAGCTGCTCAAGCGGTTTCCGAAGTAGGGTGTTTATCTTAGCAGCAGACAACAGGACTTCAAGACAATTTTTTGGCTTTTCTCCCCCTGAGTAGGGGGCGAACTTGCATTTCCCCTCCTAAGTTAGGAGGGGCCAGGGGTGGTCTGAACGACCGCAGATATTCCCTTGTTCAGACCCCCTCTAACTCCCCCTAACTTAGGGGGAGAAAAGCCAAGAAAAAGTCCTGAAGTCCTGTAGTCCGCTGCTAAATAGAAATGAAGGAACATCATATTCAGAAACCTTTTTCTTCTCGATTTGCATGTTTTCGGAAAAAAGTTCGTAACTTTGTCGGCAGATTGAAAAAACCAAAAAGATGGCAAAGAAAGACGGGGAACTGACCCCGATGATGAAGCAGTTCTTCGACCTGAAGGCAAAGCACCCCGACGCGGTGCTGCTGTTCCGCTGTGGCGACTTCTACGAGACCTATTGTGAGGACGCCGTCACGGCTGCCCGCATCCTGGGTATCACCCTCACCCACCGTAACAACGGCTATAATAAAGGCGACGAGATGGCGGGATTCCCCCATCACGCCCTCGACACCTATCTGCCCAAGCTGATACGGGCAGGCAAGCGTGTGGCCATCTGCGACCAGCTGGAAGACCCCAAGCTGACGAAGAAACTCGTCAAGCGTGGCATCACCGAACTGGTGACGCCGGGCGTGGCCCTGAGCGACAATGTGCTGAACTACAAGGAAAACAACTTCCTCAGTGCCGTACACTTCGGGAAGTCGGCCTGCGGCGTGGCATTCCTCGACATCTCTACGGGCGAGTTCCTTACCGGCGAGGGCACCTACGACTATGTGGAGAAACTGATGGGCAACCTGCAGCCCAAGGAGGTGCTGCTGGACCGTGCCCGCAAGAAGGACTTTGAACTGCATTTCGGCTCGAAGTTCTTTACCTTTGAGATGGACGACTGGGTGTTTACCGACCAGAATGCCATGCAGAAACTGCTGAAGCACTTCAAGGTGAAGTCGATGAAGGGCTTTGGCATTGACCATCTGAAGAACGGTATGGTTGCCGCCGGAGCCATCCTGCAGTACCTGGAACTGACGCAGCACACACAGATAGCCCATATCACGCAGATACAGCGCATCGAGGAGGAGAAATACGTCAGGCTCGACAAGTTCACCATCCGTTCGCTGGAACTGCTGCAGCCGATGCAGGAGGACGGCAAGTCGCTGCTCGACGTGGTAGACAAGACGGTGAGTCCCATGGGCGGCCGTCTGCTGCGCCGCTGGCTGGTATTCCCGTTGAAGGACGAACGGCCCATCAACGAGCGGCTCGACATGGTGGAGTATTACTACCGTGAGCCCGACTTCAGGCAGTGTGTTGACGAACAGCTGCACCGTGTGGGCGACCTGGAGCGTATCATCTCGAAGGTGGCCGTCGGGCGTGTGTCGCCCCGTGAGGTGGTGCAGCTGAAGGTGGCCCTGCAGGCCATCCAGCCCATCAAGACGGCTTGTCTCTATGCCAACAACGAGGCACTGAAGCGTGTGGGCGAGCGGCTGAACCTCTGCGAGTCCATCAGAGACCGTATTGAAAAAGAGATACAGAACGACCCGCCGCTGCTGGTACAGAAGGGCGGCGTCATCCGCGACGGCGTGAACCCGGAACTCGACGAACTGCGACATATTGCCTACAGCGGCAAGGACTACCTGCTGCAGATTCAGCAGCGCGAGGCCGAAAAGACGGGCATACAGAGCCTGAAGATAGGCTATAACAACGTGTTCGGCTACTACCTGGAGGTGCGCAACACGTACAAGGAACAGGTGCCGCCGGAATGGGTGCGCAAGCAGACACTGGCACAGGCCGAGCGTTACATCACCCAGGAGCTGAAAGAGTATGAGGAGAAAATACTGGGTGCCGAGGACAAGATACTGTCGTTAGAGTCGCGGCTCTTCGGCGAGCTGGTGCTGGCCATGCAGGAGTTTATACCGCAGATACAGATCAACGCCAATATCCTGGCCCAGCTCGACTGTCTGCTGGGCTTTGCCAAGACGGCCGAGGAATACCATTACGTCAGACCCGTCATCGACACCACCGAGGTGCTCGACATCCGCCAGGGCCGCCACCCCGTCATTGAGCAGGAGCTGCCCTTAGGCGAGCAATATATACCCAACGACATCAGGCTTGACGACGAGCGGCAGCAGATCATCATCATCACCGGTCCGAACATGGCCGGTAAATCCGCGCTGCTGCGTCAGACGGCGCTCATCGTGCTCCTGGCCCAGGTGGGCTGCTTCGTGCCCGCAGAGAGCGCGAAAATAGGTCTGGTGGACAAAATCTTCACCCGTGTGGGAGCCAGCGACAACCTCTCACTGGGCGAGTCGACGTTCATGGTGGAGATGACCGAGGCGTCGAACATCCTGAACAACGTCTCCTCGCGCTCACTCGTGCTCTTCGACGAGCTGGGCCGTGGTACGTCGACCTACGACGGCATCTCGATAGCCTGGGCCATTGTGGAATATCTGCACGAGAACGCGAAGGCCGGACATCCGCGCACGCTCTTTGCCACCCACTACCATGAGCTGAACGAGATGGAGAAGAATTTTTCCCGAATCAAGAACTACAACGTCTCGGTGAAGGAGGTGGAAGGCAAGGTGATTTTCCTGCGAAAACTGGAACGGGGCGGCTCGGAACACTCGTTTGGTATCCATGTGGCCGAGATTGCGGGCATGCCGCGCAGTATTGTGAAGCGCGCAAACGTCATTTTAAAGCAGTTGGAGAAAGCCTCCCCCGCCCCCTCCGAAGGAGGGGAGATGCGTGTAGGCAAACCGACAATGGAAATCGCCAACAGCCGCGAAGGCATGCAACTGTCGTTCTTCCAGCTCGACGACCCCGTACTGTGTCAGGTGCGCGACGAAATCCTCGGCCTCGATGTGAACAACCTCACGCCCATAGAGGCCCTGAACAAGCTCAACGACATCAAGAAAATTGTCTCTGGAAAATAATATAACGACTAAAACCTAAAACAGTTATGAAACACGATTTACGTATTATCAGTTTGACGACGCTGCTGATGCTGGCAGCAGGCAGCATCTGGGCTCAAGGTCCTAACGGTTCGGGTACCTACTATCAGGCTGCCGACGGTAAGAGCGGTGCGGCACTGAAGACCGCTCTCTCCGGGGTCATCTACAGCCGCAATGAGGGCGGCGACCTGAATACTGCCTATAAGGCCCTGTGGACGCATTTCAAGACGACTGACAAGCGTGCTGACGGCACGGTGTGGGACATGTACTCCAACAAGCGGGCCATGACCTTCGGTACCGACCAGGCGGGAAACTATAAGGCCGAGGGCGATGTCTACAACCGTGAGCACTCGTTCCCCAACAGCTGGTTTGGCGGCAAGGTCATGCCTATGTACACCGACCTGCACCACCTCTACCCTACCGACGGATTTGTGAACAATAAGCGTTCCAATTATCCTTTTGGAGAGACCAACGGTGAAAGCTACAAGTCGGCCAACAATTTCAGCAAGCTGGGCAAATGCACTTTCGAGGGCTATACAGGCACGGTGTTTGAGCCCAACGATGAATACAAAGGTGACTTTGCCCGCACTTACTTCTATATGGTGACGTGTTATGAAGAGAAACTCAGCGACTGGTATAACAACAACGCCGAGTCGAGACCCACGCTCGACGGAACGGCCTATCCGGGTCTCAGCTCGTGGCAGTTGGAGATGCTCATGAAGTGGGCCGCCAACGACCCCGTCAGCGAGAAGGAGACAGCACGTAACAACGCCGTCTACACGATTCAGCAGAACCGTAACCCCTTTATCGACTATCCGGGCTTGGAGCGCTTCATCTGGGGCGACCTGAAGGATGCGTCGTTCAGCTACGACAACTATTCTGCCACCAGTATTGTGGAAAAGCGGATAAAGGCTAACCGGCCGGAAACTGTTTATACCACCGACGGCAAGCAGTTGAACAGGCTGCAAAAGGGTATCAACATCCTCCGCTCCAAGGATGGCAAGGTTAGGAAGGTCATGCGTTAGAACTCCTTATATAGGGAAAGGAAAAAAAATACCCCTCACCTCTGACACCCAACAGCGTAACACGCTGGTGGTCAGCATACATTTTGGGTGAGGGCTACATGCTCTGGGTGGCACCTGACGGCACACCCGCCTGCCGGCCTCTCGCCGGAAAATCCCGGCCTCTCGTCGGAAAATCCCGGCTTCTCGCGTTCATGAGAGGCCGGGATTTTTTAGCAAGCCACCCTCTGAACATTCCATTGGGTGTCAGTTTGGGTGGCACCTAGGGTGTCAGATAAAACCGTGTAAGTGGCTGATAGTCAGTCTGGGTGTCAGAGGTGAGGGTTGTTTTTGGTTTTCCTTATATATGTGAAGACGGTTTACTCCCACAGGTCGTCAATCTCACGCGACAGGTCGTCGCCGCCCTCGCCATCCTTGACACCGCTCTGGTCTAGTTCACCAGATACGGTGTCCATCAGGACAAAGTCCACGTCATGCTGTTCAATCAGTGGGTTTTTATATTTTTTCTTTTCCATCATTCTTTCCATTTTTTATAGTTTCTATTTGATTATCATCTTCTTTCCGTTTTTGATATACAAGCCACGCTTTGGCTGTGCTACGCGGCGACCCATCAGGTCATAGCAGTCAGCCTGCTGTGTCTCGGCCACTGTTGCATCGCTGATGCCCGTCATCTCGTCGTCGAAGACAATATTGATGGCTCTTGATTCATTCTGTGTTGCATTCAGCCATGTGGGAATCTGAAGGATGGCACGGTTGGCACTCATGGTGCGCGTGCTGCTGATGCGGTAGAAGCCCAGGCCATCGGAGCCGTCCGACAGGTAGTAGTTCTCAAGGATGCCTTCCTCTGGGTTTACTGAGACGGTTTCAACGTTGCCCTTCAGCAGGTTCTCATAGTAGGCCGTCGACGGTTTGTAAGGAATGTCGTAGGTGCCAGGCGTGCCCTTGATGAAGAGTCCAGTATAGGCAGGAACGTCAGTTACACGCGTCATAATGACCGTACCCGTGTTCTTGATGAATCCGCTGGCTATGTACGCCTTCACGTCTTCTATGTCCGAGAAATCCAGGTCTATGTTGCTGCAGAATGTGCCCTGTCCGTCGCTGCTGATGGTCAGGCTGGCGTTATCCACGCCCTCTGTCAACGGCTTGTAGATGGCAATGCTCTTCAGATATTTGTTTACATTCAGCTCAAAGCCTATCATGCCGTCTTCCAGAGCCTTGTAAGCATGGCGATTGGCTTCAATAACTACCGGCTCTTTCCTGATACCGTCATCCGAGCCGTCACACTTGGTGTAGAATACGTCACCGCTGGTGTGGATGAACTCCACTATCCAGCCCTCTTTGATGCCGCCGATAGCTGCACAGCGACCGGCCGATGCTCCTTCAAAGAGTCCTGAACCGTCGTAGATAATCCAGCCGCGACCATTGTCGTATACGCCTTGTACGGCCAGATTCTCCAGCCCCTCGTTGGTACAGAAGTAAACTTTGTTGTTCACCTTATTTCCGGCATTGTATATCTTGTATGCCGACTCCGACTCTAAGGTCAGCGTCACATCGCCCATGGCCGTGAAGTCGTAGCTTTTGAGCAATAGCAGTTTCTTTTTGTTCAACTTCTCCAGAACGGTGACGGCAGCTGTAGCCTTATAGGCTTCCTGACTCTGGTCTTCAGTCCACTGGTAGGTGATGTTGGCTGTACCGGGAGCAATGCCTGTTACCACGCCGTCGCCTGACACCGTGGCCACTGCCTCGTTGTCGCTGACCCACTCACCCTCGAAGTCGCCCCCTGACAGTGTGCCTACCAGCTGGCAGGTATTACCCTCCATGATGGTGGCCGTCTCAGGCGTAACCGTCGCACTAATCGGTGCCGTAACTGTGGTTTGCTCCCATTCCAGCTCGTAATAGGCTCCTATCTGTTCCCCCTGGGAGTTTGAATTGTCGCAATAGATAGCTATTGACTCTTTTGCGTTGATGCCGCTGAGTGTCAGGTTGCCTGACTCTGTGCCTGTGTAGACAGGAAACTCACCACCCGTGAAAACAGTCTCGACACCATCAACTTCCACCTTGGTCACGCTGACGCCAATGTCGCTTGTAACACCGTCCTTATTGAGATAGTTAGAGACGGCCTCCATTGTGAATGTGTGGATAACATAGCTTGGCGTCACTGTGAAGACAATCTTGTTTCCATTCTGGTTTGTACGCAGCTTGACACCCGCATTAAGCATATTGCCAACCGTCTTGTTGCCGGTGCCTGCCACGTAATCGCCGCTAATAGAGTAACACGTACCAATGACGGATACGCTTCTTTCACCCTGCTTAATTGCCTTCTCTGTGCCTGACTTTACATCATCAGCTGTCAAAGAGCTGGTGAAGGTCATGGAACTCAGTCCACTTGTTAAATCCCAGCTTGTCTTTTCTTGCGCCTTCGTCTGGCCAGATAGCATTGTCAGTGCCGACAGTGCTAAAATAAGTATTCTTTTCATGTTTTATATCCTCCTTTTTCTTATTTTACGTAAACCTTCTTGCCATCTACAATGTACAGACCTCTCTGCGGCTGGCTGACACGCTGGCCTTTCAGGTTGTACACCTTTTCATCGTTGGTCTGATGCGTCACGCTATCAATGCCCGTTGTCTCGTCGTCGAAGACGATGTTAACCCTGCGAGCCTCGGCGACCGTCTCAAACAGCGACTGCGGCACGCAAAGAATGGCACGGTTGGCACTCATGGTGCGCATGCTGCTGATGCGGTAGAAGCCCAGGCCGTCTGACCCGTTTGACAGGTAGAAGTTGGCGTAATCGCCTGTAGTGGGATCAACTGATACGGGGTCGATATTGCCCTTTAGCATATTCTTGTAGTAGGCTGACGATGCCTTGTAGGGAATCTCGTATGTGCCGGCTGCACCTTTCACAAAGAGTCCTGTTCCTGCAGGCACGTCGGTAACGCGGGTCAGGATGACCGTGCCCGTCTTCTGAATGAAGCCGCTGGCAATGTAAGCCTTCACGTCTTCTATGCCCGAGAAGTCAAGGTCGATGTCTGTACAATAGGTGCCCTGACCGGCACTACTGATGGTCAGGCTGCGCGACGTTCCTTCAGTCATCTCGATATACTCCTTGAACCCAGTCCAACCAGCATCCTGATATGTTTTTGTAGTTTGCAATGGTATGTACAGCGTGATGTTACTTTTTTGTTCGCTATTTCCCAAGGCCTCATCCCCTAAAGTTGGCGGTGTTTTGCTTTCAGATATAATGCTTGTCATGCCACTGCCTACAAAGAATGCATAGCTGCCGATAGTTGTGACACTATTGGGAATAGTGATGCTTGTCAGACTACTGCAGCCATAGAATGCATAATCGCCGATAGTCGTGACGCTGTTGGGAATGGTAATGCTTGTCAGGTACCAGCAATCACAGAATGCTGAATTGCCGATAGTTGTGACACTATTGGGAAAAGTAATGCTTGTCAAGTCCAAGCAAAAATAGAATGCGTTATTGCCGATGGCTTTCACCTGGTAGGTGTTCCCCTCATATGTAACACTTGCGGGGATGGTGATGTCGCCACTGTATTTCGCTGCTGCCTTTGCAATCACTGTGGCCAGCATGTCATCCTCCGCCAGATTGTAGCAAATGCCGTCGATGGTCGCCTGATATACGTTGCCCTCTACGATGCTGAATTCCTTCCAGTAGTCGGTGGCAGTATATGCTTCCTTTGTGCCTGAAGGAACACTCAGTGTCACCCCTTCACATTTAGAAAACACTCCGGAACTAATATTGACAGGACTATACCATCCGACTTTCACCAAACTCAATTTGCTACAATCATAGAATGCATTGCTGCTGATAGTCGTGACGCTGTTGGGAATGGTAATGCTTGTCAGGCCACTGCAGCTACGGAATGCGGAATTGCCGATAGTCGTGACGCTGCCAGGAATAGCAATGCTTGTCAGGGCACTGCAGCTCCAGAACGCGTAATCGCCGATAGTCGTGACGCTGTTGGGAATGGTAATGCTTGTCAGGCCACTGCAGCTACGGAATGCGGAATTGTAAATGGCGCATACCTGATATGTGTTCCCCTCATACGTAACACTTGCGGGGATGGTGATGTCGCCACTGTATTCCGCAGTTGCGTTTGCAATCACTGTGGCCAGCATGCCATCCTCCGCCAGATTGTAGCAAATGCCGTCGATGGTTACACCTTGATAAACGTTGCCTTCTACGATGTTGAACTCCTTCCAGTAGTTGGCAGCAGTATATGCATCTTTTGTGCCTAAAGGAATGTTCAGTGTCGCATTATTACGGCTGGAAAACACATTGGAACTAATATTGACAGGACTATCCCATCCGACTTTCACCAAACTCAGTTTGCTACAAGCTTGGAATGCATAATTGCCGATAGTTGTGATGTTGTTGGGAATAGTAATGCTTGTCAGACCACTACAACCATAGAATGCTGAATTGCCGATAGTTGTGACGTTGTTGGGAATGGTAATGTTTGTCAGGCTACTACAATTAGAGAATGCTGAATTGCCGATAGTTGTGACGTTGTTGGGAATGGTAATGTTTGTCAGGCTACTACAATTAGAGAATGCTGAATTGCCGATAGTTGTGACGCTATTGGGAATAGTGATGCTTGTCAGGTACCAGCAAGCAGAGAATGAGGCATTGCCGATGGCGTTCACCTGATAAGTGTTCCCCTCATACGTAACACTTGCTGGGATGGTGATGTCGCCACTGT
Source organism: uncultured Prevotellaceae bacterium (assembly GCA_947303855.1). Classification (GTDB taxonomy): domain Bacteria; phylum Bacteroidota; class Bacteroidia; order Bacteroidales; family Bacteroidaceae; genus Prevotella. Next base: position 15,469 of record CAMYZO010000022.1, on the reverse strand, counting down.
ATTTCTCAGCTGCGTTTGCAATCACTGTGGCCAGCATGCCATCCTCCGCCAGATTGTAGAAAATGCCGTCGATAGTCACGCCCTGATATACGTTGCCTTCCACGATGTTGAATTCCTTCCAGTAGTCTGCGGTAGTATATGCTTCCTTTGTGCCTGAAGGAATAGTCAGTGTCACACCTTCGCGGTTGGGAAACACATCGGAACTGATATTGACAGGACTATCCCATCCGACTTTCACCAAACTCAGTCTGCTGCAATAACTGAACGCATCGTCGCCGATAGTTGTGACGCTGTTGGGTATGGTGATGCTTGTCAGGCCACTGCAGCTTTCGAATGTGCTGCTGCCGATAGTTGTGACGCTATTGGGAATTGTAATGCTGGTCAGGCCACTACAGTAATAGAACGCGCTGCTGCCGATAGTTGTGACGCTATTGGGAATGGTAATGCTTGTCAGGCTACTGCACCCATAGAATGCTGAATTGCCGATAGTTGTGACGCTGCCAGGAATAGCAATGCTTGTCAGGTCCTTGCAATAATAGAATGCGGAATTGCCGATGGCGGTCACCTGATAGGTGTTCCCTTCATAGGTAACACTTGCGGGAATGGTGATGTCGCCACTATATTTTTCAGCTGCGTTAGCAACCACTGTGGCCAGCATGCCATGCTCCGCCAGATTGTAGCAAATGCCGTCGATAGTCACGCCCTGATATACGTTGCCCTCTACGATGTTGAATTCCTTCCAGTAGTCAGCGGCAGTATATGCTTCCTTTGTGCCTGAAGGAATAGTCAGTGTCACACCTTCGCGGCTGGGAAACACATCGGAACTGATATTGACAGGACTATCCCATCCAACTTTCACCACACTCAATTTTCCACAATCTCCGAACGCTTTGTCACCTATTGTTGTGACGCTGTTGGGAATGGTAATGCTTGTCAGGGCACTGCAACCATAGAATGCGTCGTCGCCGATAGTAGTGACACTGTTGGGAATAGTGATGCTTGTCAGGGCATAGCAGTACTCGAACGCGCTGCAGCCGATAGTTGTGACGCTATTGGGAATAGTTATGCTTGTCAGGTCCCTGCAATAATAGAATGCGGAATTGTCAATGGCGTACACCTGATATGCGTTCCCCTCATACGTAACACTTGCTGGGATGGTGATGTCGCCACTATATTCCGTAGTTGCGTTTGCAACCACTGCGGCCAGCATGCCCTTCTCCGCCAGATTGTAGCAAATGTCGTCGATGGTCACGCCCTGATATACGTAGCCCTCTACAATGTTGAATTCATTCCAGTAGTCGGCGGCTGTATATGCATCTTTTGTGCCTAAAGGTATATTTAGTGTCATCTCTTCACGGTAAGGAAACACATCGGAACTGATATTGGCAGGACTATCCCATTCGACTTTCACCGAACTCAAATTGCCGCAGTGGAATGCACCGTTACCGATATTTGTGACGCTGTTGGGAATAGTAATGCTTGTCAGGCCGCAGTAATAGAACGCCTCGCTGCCGATAGTTGTGACGCTATTTGGAATGTTGATGCTTTTTAGATTATAGCAATAATAGAATGCGTAATTGCCGATGGCGTTCACCTGATAGGTGTTCCCCTCATACGTAACACTTGCGGGAATAGTGATGTCGCCACTGTATTCCGTAGTTGCGTTTGCAACGACTGTGGCCAGCATGCCCTTCTCCATCAGATTGTAGCAAATGCCGTCGATGGTCACCTGATATACGTTGCCCTCTACGATGTCGAATTCCTTCCAGTAGTCGGCGGCAGAATATGCTTCTTTTGTGCCTAAAGGAACACTCAGCGTCATCACTTCGCGGTTAGGAAACGCATAAGGACTAATATTGATAGGACTATCCCACCCAACTTTTACCAAACTCAAATTGCCGCAATAATCGACTACTGAATTGCCGATAGTTGTGACGCTGCTGGGAATGTTGATGCTTGTCAGACCACTGCAGCTTTGGAATGCTCTGTCGCCGATAGTTGTGACGCTATAGGGAATGTTGATGCTTGTCAGACCACTGCATCCATCGAATGCATAATCACCGATAGTTGTGACGCTATTGGGAATAGTAATGCTTGTCAGGCCACTGCATCTTTGGAATGCACTTCTGCCAATAGTTGTGACGCTATTGGGAATGTTGATGCTTGTCAGACCACTGCAGTACTGGAATGCATAATCACCGATTGTTGTGACGCTGTTGGGAATAGTAATGCTTGTCAGTCCACTGCAGCTTTGGAATGCGCTGCTGCCGATAGTTGTGACGCTGTTGGGAATGGTAATGCTTGTCAGTCCACTGCAGCTTTGGAATGCGCTGCTGCCGATAGTTGTGACGCTGTTGGAAATAGTAACGCTTGTCAGGCTACTACAATCTTTGAATGCACCGTACTTGATAGTTGTGACGCTATTTGGAATTGTGATGTTTGTCAGGCCACTGCAGCTTTGGAATGCCCTGTCGCCGATAGTTGTGACGCTATTTGGAATTGTGATGTTTGTCAGGCCACTGCAGCTGTTGAACGCATAGTTGCCGATAGTTGTGACGCTGTTGGGAATGGTAATGCTTGTCAGACCACTGCAACTGTTGAACGCATAGTTGCCAATTATTGTGACGTTGTAGTCGTTAACTGTGGCAGGAATCGTCACCGTGCCGACCGTGCTGTTGTTTATTGAACAGCTGTTACTGTCCCCATTACCTACCTGACAGGTTTTCTTCTTCTCGCTAATCACCTTGAAGGTCATTTCTACTCCTTCCACGGTATTTGCCTGGAAAGTGTCGCCGTCTGCCGCCCGAATCGCCGATGTGGTCAGCAGAGCCAATAACGCAAAAAGTAATTTCTTTTTCATCTTTGTTGGTTTAAAATTAATAATGTAGATTAAATGGATAAATACACCCGATAAAAGAAAAAAGCGTGGACATATTGCTGCGTTATCTTCTTGAGGCCCTGGAAACTGCCATTGCAACATAACGACGCAATAAAAGTCCACGCCTCAGGGTATAATTATCCCTCATCACAAAGACGAAGGTACATAATACACCTAAAAGCGTGAACGCTATTGCATATCGCCCGTTGCTATGAAATTTTCCAGGTTTCAAGAAGGGACAAATACGCGCTAAACGCTCATTCTCAAAAGTTGGGAAACCTTTATAGCGCACCGCCACTCCTGACGGAACTGGGAATCCCGCTGCAAAAATAATCAAAAATGTTGAATGTGCAAAAAAATTATGGGAAAAAAGTTCTTGTTTAACCCAGACACTATGCTCGTTCCGGCTATAATAAAGGCATAGGAATGCTTTAACTTTGCAGTTTGAAAAGAGCGTTCCTACAGAGGGAGTTCTTCGCGAGCGAAGCGACCGGAGTTCGAGCGAGAGGGGGTCACAAGGGCGGAATTAGCTAATGCGAAGTCGGTTTACTCCCACAGGTCGTCAATCTCACGCGACAGGTCGCCGCCGCCCTCGCCATCCTTGACACCGCTCTGGTCTTGTTCGACCAGCTTGGCAATTTGTTTTTAGGGTTCAACGATTATGAATATTTGCTTTCTAATTCACATAGGAATTCATCAATGTTTACGACAGCAACGGAAGGAAACGGAATCTCCATATGGACATAATCAAGCTGTTCGTATCAATGACAATGTTGTCCATTGCAGTTATTTATAAGGCGTGCGCTCATGGAGAGTCCTGAAACTCTCTACCTTTCTCTCTGTTAAGGTACCGTCGGCCCACAGCTTATCTATTTCCGACTCTGCCTTCTGGGCAAAATAGTTCGATATAGCCTGCTTCAAGTCCGAAACAGCCTCTGGAGTATTAAAGACTGACATCATTCTCAATACTTCTAATTGCGCATCATTAAATATTGTTGCTGCCATAATAATCTCTTCGATAATATCAACAAAATTGTTATCTCAATTGCAATTCGTCGGCAAAGATACATAAAAAAACCGATACTCAAAAGAATATCGGTGGGAAAAATTGCGTCCATCTTTTTTGTTTTACTTATAGCAAATCATTGTGACCTCCCCTAACCCCATTCTTTGCAAGCAAAGCGTCCCAAAGGGCCGAGCGCCCGAGCAAAGCTCGCCTACCCGTTGCCTTTCCTGTAGGAGGGGGATGATAACTGAGCAAGTCCTTCGGTACAATCTGTCCTCCCCCTATGAGGGGGTCATAAATTATAAATTAGAAGAACATGACGGGCCGGGAGTTCCTGTGCTTTTGGGCGAGTTCGCCCTTCATGTTCTTGATTGCCGTTTGGAAGAAGAATATAATTAGGTGCTCGTCCGTGCCCTCTGACCGAATTGCCTTGAGTGCGGCGATGTAGGCCGCACGGTCTTCGAGCTTGATGGTAAGCAGGGGGTGGTTGGCTCTTAGCAGGATGAAAGTTGAGAGGAGCCTGCCTGTTCTGCCGTTGCCGTCGCGGAAGGGATGCAGATACTCGTAGTAGCCATGCCATCTGGCGGCAACAACCATGGGGTGCTGACCGTCGTCAAGGGCTCTTTGCGTGGAAGCCATGAGGTTGGGCACACGGGCAATCAGCTTCTCGTGGTCGCCAAAGACGGTGTCGCCGGCAGCCATATCCTCTGTGGTATAGTCGCCAGCGACAGCACCGGCTGCCCGATAGCTTAGCGTGTGCTCAGTTAACAGGCGGTTCACCTCCTTTAGAAAAGCCTCGTCGAAGGGTAACTGCAGGTGGCTCACCATATAGTCGAAAGCCCGGAAATGGTCGGCCATCTCGGTGCATTCCAGCAGAGAGCGTCCTACAGGTATCATGGCCATGCCCTGTTCGCGAAGGATGCGTGTGTCGTCAACGGTAAACGTGTTTCCCTCGATGGCGCAAGAATGTGCAGAGAACAGAATCTCGTTGTATTCCATCCACTGCCGATGCCCCATCTTGTCAGCTATTTTCTGCTGATATTCCTGTCTGACAAGCTCGTACTGCTCTATTTCTTTCTCAAACATCGCTATGCCTTTTTCCCGGCTCTCACCATGCACCAGGCACCGAGGGCGACGAAGGGGATGGAGAGAATCTGTCCCATGTCTATCGGCAGCGAGGCCTCGAAGGCTTCCTGAATCTCCTTGGTGTACTCGATGAAGAAGCGGAAGGTGAAGATGTAGGTCAGGCAGAAGCCGAAATACCAGCCGGTGCCAATCTTTTCAGGCCACTTCTTGTGTAAAGCCCACATGATGATGAAGAGCAGGGCGTAGGCGATGGCCTCGTAGAGCTGTCCGGGATGGCGTGGCAGGGCGTCGACGCGCTCGAAGACGAAGGCCCAGGGCACATCGGTTGCCTTGCCGATAATCTCTGAGTTCATGAGGTTGCCTAAGCGGATGAAGCAGGCCGTGGTGCCGGTGGCGATGGCGATGTTGTCGAGCACCGTCCACAGACTCAGCTTGGTGCGCTTGGTGTAGAGCCAGAGGGCGAACATCAGGCCTGCCGTACCGCCATGCGAGGCCAGTCCGGCGTAGCCCGTCATCTTCCAGCCGCCGTCGGGCAGGAAGTGGATGGGCAGCAGCATCTCAACAAACCCCTTGAACGAGGTCAGGAAGTAGTCGGGCTGGTAGAAGATGCAGTGTCCCAGGCGTGCGCCTATCAGGATGCCTAAGAAGCAGTAGATGAACAGCGGGTCGAACAGTTCGTCCTTAATCTTCTGCTCCTTATACAGCCGCTTGACGACAAGATAGGCCAGGGCCAGACCGATGAGCCAGCACAGGGAGTACCAGCGGAACGTGAAGGGGCCCAGTGAAAAGGCCTCTAACGACGGGTTCCAGAGCACGTATAGCAGTTCGTTCAGAAGTGTTGTCATGGTTGTCAGTGTTGTCGTTTTTATCAAACATTGAAGCGGAAGTGCATGATGTCGCCGTCCTGCACCACGTAGTCTTTGCCCTCGACGCCCATCTTGCCGGCTTCACGGACGGCAGCTTCAGAGCCGTACTGGATATAGTCGGCGTACTTGATGACCTCGGCCCGTATAAAGCCTTTCTCGAAGTCGGTGTGGATGACGCCGGCACACTGTGGGGCCTTCCAGCCCTTCTTATAGGTCCAGGCCTTCACCTCCATCTCGCCTGCGGTGATGAAGGTCTCAAGGTTCAGCAGGGCGTAGGCCTTCTTGATGAGGCGGTTGACGCCGCTCTCCTCCAGACCCAGCTCCTCCAGGAAGAGCTGCTTGTCCTCGTAGCTTTCCAGTTCGGCAATGTCCTCCTCGGTCTTGGCAGCGATGACCATCATCTCGGCACCCTCTTCCTGAGCCAGCTCCCCTACCCTCTTGGTAAAGGCGTTGCCGTCTTTGGCATCGGCCTCGCCGACGTTGCAGACATAGAGCACGGGCTTCGACGTGAGCAGGAACAGACCTCGGGCGCAGTCCTGTTCGTCTTTCGACTCGAACTCCACGATGCGGGCGTTCTTTCCCTGCTCCAGCACCTCCTTATAGGCCTTCAGCACAGTCACTTCCACCTTGGCATCCTTGTTGCCGGCGGCGGCAGCCTTCTCGGTCTTGCCGAGGCGGCTCTCGATGGTCTCCAGGTCTTTGAGTTGCAGTTCGGTGTCGATAATCTCCTTGTCGCGGATGGGGTCGATGGTGCCGTCGACGTGGGTGATGTTATCGTCCTCGAAGCAGCGCAGTACGTGGATGATAGCATCGGTCTCGCGGATGTTTCCAAGGAACTTGTTGCCTAAGCCCTCACCTTTGGAGGCGCCTTTGACGAGGCCTGCGATGTCGACAATCTCGCAGGTAGCCGGTACGATGCGACCGGGGTGTACCAGCTCGGCCAGCTTTGTCAGGCGCTCGTCGGGCACGGTGATGACGCCGACGTTAGGCTCTATCGTACAAAACGGAAAGTTTGCTGCCTGAGCCTTTGCGCTGCTGAGGCAGTTGAACAAAGTGGACTTGCCGACGTTGGGCAGTCCTACGATACCACATTTTAATGCCATTTCTTAATATTTTTCCCAATCGCTGAAATTGGATTTCTTATATTCAAATTGATATTTACAGTCGGAACTTTCAAACCAGGTGCCGACGAAGGTGTTTCCGTTGATGGTGAGTTCGGTGGTGTTGTATTCGGCGTGCACAGGATTCCAGGCTCTGAATGATACTTCCAGTGTACTGTTTGTATCGTTAAAGCGCCAGGCAAACTCGGTTTTCTCGATGAAATCCTCCTTCCATTGCGTTTTAAAAACATAAGCCCAGCCAGTGCCTTCAATGGCTTCCTTGGTGCTGCGGTCAAAGCGCATGATGAAATATTTTGTGGCATGGTCGCTCCAACTGCCCCAGGACTTGTGTTGTTCTGTTTGCAGTCCCTCCCAGGCGCACGACGTGGAGTTTTGGGTCAGGGCATTTACAAACTTGAGCTTTCTCTGCAGAAGGCTCTCGCGGTCATCGTCATCCTTGCTACAACTCGTTGTTAACGTTGCCATTGCGGCAATAAGACTCATGAAGAAAAGTATTTTTTTCATAACTGAATGGGTTTTAATCAAATTGGCTGCAAAGGTAGTGATTATTTTTGAAACCTGCAACTTAATTTTTGAATTTCGATTTTGTGGCCGCTATCTACAGCAGGTAGCCGTGCTTCTTGAGTTGCGTCTCGAACTTCTTCAGGTCGTCGTTCCTGACCATGATACGGTAGCCCTCGGCGCGGATGGCCAGTTGGCGCAGTACGGGGTCGGTGGTGATGAGCTGTGCCAGTTCGCGGTTTTGCGGGTCGAGGGTATAGCGCTTATAGGCTGTCTTGTCTTCCTTCAGGGGGTTGCAGTGTTGCAGCAGCGTCTTGAAGAACTGCTCCCACAGCGGCGGCAGTTCGTTGGAGATGAACTGCCGGAAGATTTTGATTTTGCCCTCCACGTCGGCCTTCGTATGGCAGTTGGCGAGAAACGAGAGGGCCGATGTCTCAAAGCGGTTCTTGGAGATGGGCACGCTGGTGTCTTTCAGCAGCTGCGCGTAGGGGTTGGGTTCAACGAGCGAGCGGATGATGAGCCGGTCGGGGTCGAGCTCGAAGTAGGCCACATGCTCCTGTTCGGGTTCCTCATAGTTGTTGGTGACGCCCAGGGCATAGCGGCCCAGGGGTGTCAGCCGCAGGTATTCGACGCTGTCGAAGGGTGAGATGCTCTGTTTCCTGTCGTCCTCGTTCAGCGCTACCTCAGCTATGCCGAGGCTGCAGAGCATCAGGGCAAAGCCTTGCAGGGCCGTGTAGCCGAACTCCCGGGTGTAGTTCTCGGCTGTAATGGTGCGCTGGGTGTATTCGTTGACGAGTGGTGTAGCGTAATGCTCGTCGCCAGGATAGAACACCATTGAAGCGAATCTTGATTTGTTTTCGCTGCTTTCCTCGGCTGTTATCATCAACAGCAGGTCGTTGATGGCCATCCACCGTTGCGGCTGCCGGCGCAGCAGGCCAAACAGCATGGTAGCCAGAACGGGTTCGCGACTGTAGTCGGTCATCTGCTTGCGCAAGCCTTTGATGTGCGGAAAGAGCATGGTGGGCAGGTAGTAGTCGTAGTTTGAGAAGTGTGTGACGATGTATCGCAGGTTGTCCTGATAGGTGTCCACGTCATCCTTTTCCTTTTTTTTCTTCTCTGACAGCTTATGATACTCGTTGATGACCAGCAGCTGCAGGTAGTTGTTGACACGCAGGCGCTCCAGGTAGGCGTTACCGCTGTTGGTGAAGATTTCAGACAGTGCCAGTTTCTTTTCTGCGCGCTTGACATCGTTTGCACCAACACCTTTCTTTTTCAGTTCGAACTCTCCCTGTTTGAACAGACCGCAGAACAGGTGATAGCGGCTTGCGCTGTCGGCTTCCAGGTTGACGGTTTGCCAGTTGCCTTCGGGCAGCTCTGCCATTGAGGTCATGTCCTCCTCTGTTTCGGGGAAGAAATAAGGGAAGAAGAGGTTGCGCACAAAGCTGTTGACGGTGATGTATTTCTCTTTTTCGCGGTAGCCCCATCTGTCAGCTTTTTCAGCATAGCAATAGGCTTCGCTGAAAAAGCCGTAGTCATTATCTGTCCACTTGATGCCCCCCGAATAGTAGTAGCCTCTGTCGCCATTCTTGTAGAGGTCGTGGTTGATGCCAAGTACCTTTTTAGCTGTTTTCATTGACACGTAGACATTGGCCAGCACCATACGCCACAGCGTTTTCATGTCTGCGCTCAGCGAGGCGAGGTAGGTTTCCATGTTTTGCTTGCTGGCCAGGAAGAGGGCAACGCCTTGGGCAATCTGCCGCTTCGACGAGCTGCTCTTCACCATGTAGAAGCATTCCGTTGCCTTGACCATACGGCCATCCTTGGTGGTACGCATGACGTCGCCATACTCCTCCATCAGGGGTATGAAGGCTTCGGCATAGCGCAGCAGCTCTTGTTTGTTGCAGCGGCTCTCAAGGGCATCCTGCATGGTTTCCCAGTCCTCGGCGGTGGGTTCTTCCAGCACCAGGGTGGGCAGCGTCTCTATGGTGTCTCCGAAAATGTCTGTTTGTGGCATGGTGTTTATTTACGATTTACGATTTACGATTTACGATTTTCACTTTTCACTTTTCACTTCTCACTTCTCACTTCCAAAGATGTACTTGATGTCTTCCTCTGTCAGCCGCTTGGTCATCGCCTGGTCGCCGGTTATCAGACTGTCGGCAAGGTCTTGTTTCTGCTGTTGCAGCAGGCGTATCTTCTCCTCGATGGTGTCGCGGGTGATGAGGGCATAGCTGATGACCTTGGCCTTTTGTCCGATGCGGTGCAGACGGTTGATGGCCTGCTCTTCGGCGGCCTTGTTCCACCAGGGCTCGAAGATGTAGACGGTGTCGGCGACGGTGAGGTTCAGCCCTACCCCACCCGTCTTCAGCGTCATCAGCAGGGCACGGCAGCCGGCATCGTTCTGGAAGCGCTCGATGACGGCCCGGCGGTCGCGTGTGGAGCCGGTCATGGTGGCGTAGTCGATGCCACGCTCGGTGAGCTGTTCACCCACCAGTTCGATGCCGGCTATGAAGTTGAAGAAGATAACCACCTTATGGCCTCCTGCTACGGCCTCCTCCACCTGTTCGCAGAGCAGTGGAATCTTCGGTGAGGCGATGGAGCCGTCGCTCAGACTCTCGGGAACGGAGGCTATGCGGCGTAGCTCTGAGAGTGCCTGGAACATCATCATCTGCGACTTCTCCAGACCCTGCGTCTTGATGCTGGCCTGTATGGTCTCCTGATAGTAGCGGCGACGCTCTTCGTAGAAGCGCTGGTGGTCGGACTCCATCTCTACATAGAGTGTCTGCTCCATGCGGTCAGGCAGTTCTTTCAGCACGTCCTTTTTCAGGCGGCGCAGCATGAAGGGGAAGATCTTGCGGCGCAGGGCCTCGGTGGCCTCCTTGTCGGCACCGTGCTGGATGGGGTTGGCATACTGGCGGTTGAAGTCGTCGAGCGAGCCCAGCATGGCGGGGTTGAGGAACCGGTAGAGCGAGTACAGCTCCGTCAGGTTGTTCTCTATCGGCGTGCCGCTGAGTGCCAGCCGGTGACGGCCGCTGAGCAGCAGCACGGCCTGCGTAATCTGTGCGTTCAGGTTCTTGATGTTCTGGCTCTCATCGAGGATGATGTAGTGGAACTGCTGTTCGCGGAACGCTTCTATATCGTTGCGCACCAGGGCGTAGGTTGTCAGGATGAGGTTCTGCTGCATGGCCTCGTTCAGGTCGCGCTGGTTGCCGTAGTAGGTGTAGTAGGTCAGCTGCGGTGCAAACTTCCTAAGCTCGTCCTGCCAGTTGAAGAGCAGCGAGCGGGGCATGATGATGAGGGTGGGCTCTTTGGTCTTGGGGTAGATGCGCGCCAGCATCGTAATCGTCTGCAGTGTCTTACCCAAGCCCATGTCGTCGGCCAGACAGCCACCGAAGTTGTTGTCGTAGAGGTAGTTAATCCATTTCACGCCCTCCTTCTGGTAGTTGCGCAGCTTGGCGTTGACACCCGTCGTGGAGAGCCGTTTCGAGGCCAGCTGGTTGAACCCCTCGTAAAACTCGCGGTAGTGCTTGAAGGTGGTGCCCTCCAGCTTCTGCTGCAGCAGGCTCTCAATCTCGGGGAGGTCGAAGAACGACACCTTGACCTTGTCGCCTTTCTCCACCTTGCGGAAGATGCGCTCCAGGCGGTTCATGTACTGTTCGTCAACCAGACCGCGCTGTCCGTCGCCCAACGTGATGTATTTCTGCTTCCTGTATTGTGCCAGGAAGGTCTTCAGCGACATCTCCTCGTCGCCCAGCAAGACGGTGGCCGAGCCCTCCAGGAAGTCGATGCCCGACGACAGCTTGAGGTTCATCTTAGGCTGTAGGGGTTTTACTTTGTACTCCTTCAGCTTGTCGCTGCCTAACAGCTGATAGTGGCGCACCAGTTGCGGCAGGGCCTGTAGTAGAAACGGACCGGCTGTTTCCTGGGGGATGATGAAGTCGCCGCCGTCGTTCCACACGTCCTTGGCGGCTGTTCTTGTGGGAGCATAGCTGGTGATGGTCTTGCGCAGGTCGGCTTCATCCTGGGTCTCGTCGGTATGCACGATACGCCGCAGCAGCAGCTGGTGCTCCATGGTGAGCGTGGCCAGACAGGTGAGGTCGAAGCGCTGGGCAAAGTCGGCATCGGTGCCCGGCAGCGTATGGGTGAGTCGCAGGTAGAGGGCCATGTCGCCGTCAACCTTCTCGATGATCACCGTCGGCACGGTCTCTACGGTCTGCTCGCTGCGCACCAGTACGTAGTCTTCATAGTCGAAGTCCACGTTGTTGATGTATGAGTAGAATACCGACAGATACTGCTCCAGCACGGTGCGTGGAAAACTATCCGTGAACAGGTTCAGGCGCAGGTAGTTCTCGCCCAGCGAGGCAATGGGATAGATGGTGTCGCCGGCCAGTGCGAAGACATCGCTCAGCAGTTGGAATGGCTGAGGCGGCTGTCCCTCACAGCGGGCGTAGAGTATAGGCACGCATTGTCCCTTGTCGTCTTCGTTTATAGCCAGTACGATGGAGGCCGGCGTATTGCTGACCTTCAGGGGCTTCATCTGGTTGTCAACGAGGTTGTTGCAGCGCAGCAGAGCGAACGTCAGGTAGGGGTAGTCGTGCAGTCGTATCTCGTCGTTATAGTCAACGTCCCAGGTGATGCGCATGGCCTGCTCCTGCTGTATATTGTCGATGATGCGCAGCACGTTGAATGTCTCGCCCTGATATTGCTTGTAGTCGGGCTTCACGACGCTGCCCTTCTCGTTGACCACCGCTATCGTGGCACCACGGAGGAAGCTCAGGCGGAAGAAGATTTTCACCTTTCCCCCACCCTTCGGCCCTTCGGCCTGCCGGAAGTTTGATTTATGGAACTGACTCAGGAAATCGTTCATGCTATAGTGTGTTGTTAATGGGTTGAGTGACTCTTTGTTTTTAGTTTGCAAAATTAAGCATTTTCTCGCAAAAGGCAAAGAGAAAGTGGAGATAATTTCTTGGTTAATCTTCAAACTCAATCTCCAGCTGAATCCAGTGCGGTTTGTCAGACGGCATGTCACCTCTTTGATTAGATACACCTAAACCCAAGAGGCGGATGGGGTGTGAGCGGAATTCCACTTGCCGCAGTAACTGCTTGGCCAAAGGCAGAATTTCGTCCTTGGTGCGGAGAATGTTGTTGACGGTGATGCTGCGTGTTATTTGCTGAAAGTCCAGGAATTTTACTTTTAGGGTCAGCGTGTGGCCCTCAAAATTGTTCTTGGCGATGCGGCGCTCCAGTTCGAGGACGGTGTGGTAAAGTTCTATGATGACAGCCGATGGCTTGCTGATGTCCTTTTCGAAAGTCTGTTCGCAGCTTACCGACTTCCGCTCCCACTCAGAGATAACGGGACGGTTGTCGATGCCTCGTGCAAAATCATAGAAGACCTGCCCCATTTTGCCAAATTCTGCCGTCAGATGCTGCAATGACCGTTCTCGCAGGTCGGCTCCTGTGAAGATGCCCATGCGATGCATCTTGTCTGCCGTTTTCGGCCCGATACCCCAAATCTTCTCTACCTTCAGCTGGGCGATGAAGTCGAGTGCCTTGTCTGGGTGAATCACCGTCAGACCGTCGGGTTTGCGCCAGTCGGAGGCGATTTTTGCTAAGAACTTGCAGTAGCTTACGCCTGCCGATGCCGTCAGTCCTGTGGTATCGTATATGCGCTGCTTGATTTCACGGGCAATATCCACACCGAGCTTTATGTCTCGTTTGTTGTCTGTCACATCGAGGAATGCCTCGTCGAGCGATACGGGCTCTATCAGGTCGGTATAGTCGTGGAAGATGCTGTGCAGTTGTGCGGACACCTCCTTATAGCGTTGGAAGTGGGGTTCTACGATAATCAGCTGCGGACACAGACGCCTGGCCACCTGGATGGATTGCGCCGAATGCACACCGAAACGGCGGGCCTCGTAGCTGGCTGTTGACACCACGCCCCGCTCGGCATCATGGCCTACCGCTATCGGCTTGCCGCGTAGTTCCGGCTGGTCGCGTTGTTCCACGGCAGCAAAGAACTGGTCCATGTCCACATGAATGATTTTCATCAGCAGAATAACGGAAAGAGCATTTGAATAGCTGAGCACGCATGTTTTTTAGTGCGCTTCCAGCCAGTTCTTGCCGAAGCCGGAGTCGGCCACGAGGGGCACCTTCAGGCTGATGGCGTTCTGCATCTCCTCGAGCACGATGGCCTCTACCCTACCCTGCTCTTCCGGATAGACGCTGAAGTTGAGTTCGTCGTGTACCTGGAGGATCATCTTGCTACGGATGCCCTCGGCCTTGAAGCGGTTATGGATACGAATCATGGCCACCTTGATGATGTCGGCAGCGGTGCCCTGGATGGGGGCGTTGATGGCGTTACGTTCGGCAAAACCACGCACGGTGGCATTCTGCGAGTTGATGTCCGGCAGATAGCGGCGGCGTCCGTAGAGTGTTGTGACATAGCCCTTCTGGCGTGCCGTCTGCTTGGCCTTTTCCATATAGTCGTGTACCTCGGGGAAGGTGGTAAAATAGCCGTCGATGAGCTGCTTGGCTTCGTCGCGGCTGATGCTAAGCCGTTCGGCCAGGCCGAAGACGGTGATGCCGTAGATGATGCCGAAGTTGGCACGCTTCGACTTTGTGCGTTCGTCGCGTGTCACCTTTTCTATAGGTTTCTTGTAGATGTTGGCAGCGGTGGCAGCATGAAGGTCTTTGCCCTCGTTGAACACTCTTATCATTTCCTGGTCGTTGCTCAGATGGGCCATCACGCGTAGTTCAATCTGACTGTAGTCTGCTGAAAAAAACAGACAACCAGGTTCTGGCACAAAGGCTTTGCGTATTTCCTTGCCGTCCTCGCCACGGATGGGTATGTTTTGCAGATTGGGGTCTGAGGACGACAGTCGCCCTGTAGCCGTCACAGTCTGGTTAAACGATGTGTGGATATGGCCGGTACGTGGGTTGACCAGTTGGGGTAGGGTGTCGATGTATGTGCCAAGCAATTTTGTTAACCCTCTGTATTCCAATATATCAGCCACTATTTCGTGCTTGTTTTTCAACTGTTGCAGCACTTCTTCTGACGTAACGTATTGTCCTGTCTTGGTCTTCTTGGCTTTCTCCACAATCTTCAGTTCGTCGAACAGTACGGCACCCACCTGCTTGGGCGAAGCAATGTTGAAGGAGTGACCGGCCTGCTCATAGATATGGTGCTCAATATCCTTTAAGCGGTTGGTCAAAATTGTTGACGTTTCCTTTAACGACTCTGTATCAAGACACACGCCGCTCATCTCCATCTCAGCCAGTACTGGCATCAGCGGCATCTCTATCTGATAGAAGAGGTCTTCGCACTCAAACTTCTTCAGTTCAGGCTCCAGTTTGTTTTTCAACCGCAACGTGACATCGGCATCTTCGGCTGCATATTCGTAGACAAGGGTGGGGGAGAGGTCGCGCATGGAGCGCTGGTTCTTGCCACGCGGTCCTATGAGCTCGTCGATGTGGATGGTCTTGTAGTTCAGGTACACCTCGGCCATGAAGTCCATGTTGTGGCGCAGCTCGGGTTGGATGAGGTAGTGGGCAATCATTGTGTCCCATAGAGGGCCTTGTAACTGAATGTTATAGTTTCTTAAAACTTCTAAATCGTACTTCAAGTTCTGTCCAACCTTCAAGATTTTGGGGTCTTCGTAGGCTGGTTTAAAGATATTAACAATTTGTAGGGCTTTTTCACGTTCGGCGGGAATGGGCACGTAAAATGCCTCAAATTCTTTCACGGCGAAGCTCAAACCTACCAATTCGGCGTCGATGGCCGAGGTTGATGTGGTCTCCGTGTCTAAACTGAGAATTTCGTTTGTCAAGAAATAATCACAAAGTTTTTGCATTTCCTCCTCATTTTCAACGAGTTGGTAATGATGCTCTACCGTTTTTAGCGTGTCAAAACTTGAATTTTCGCTCCTATTTTGGCCGTCGGCCGGAAATTCTGCAAACAAATCGAGTTGGCCGTTAGCGGGAATTGACGTTTTTTGTGGTTTTTTAAGAATCT
>CAMYZO010000021.1 GCA_947303855.1 uncultured Prevotellaceae bacterium | reverse complement strand
ATGCCTTCCGCGAAAAGGTTGACAAAGTTCTGGAACAGACACCCGAGCTTCGCAAGATGACGATTCATGTCGGGTCATTGTCTCTTGAAGATATGTAAGGACAAAAGGCATGAACTATCGAGTTTAGCTGCAAATGGTGTAGAGGTCGCGCTTTACACAAGAGAAGAAAATGATGATACATGTCGTTTGCAAAATCAAGGCATTAGTGTTATCACCATCAACCACCTTTCACTACATGCTGCCATTATCGACAAAAGTACAATATGGCACGGCAGCGTCAATATTCTTGGCTATCACTCTGTTGAAGACAATCTGATCAGGTTTAGGAATCCAGAAATAGCCACAAATCTGCTGGAATCTATACAGAAATAAGAAACTCAAAAAATGAAGTCAAAATCTGGCACACCCAACTATGCGAGTAGGAAGCGCTGTATTGAAACATGCTTCATTGATTATTGACGCACCTAAAAAGCAGTTCGTATTTGTACCTCATAACGGACAAGAAATCACGGTCAGCAACAGTGAGGCTGGCAGTGTTTCGTTCATCCCGTCAGAGTCTGGCGACACGCTTGGAGTCCTCAAAGCTGTCATCCGCAAGGTGTCAGCGGCCTATCAGAAAGGTATCCGTACAGGTGATTACTTGATAGAAGTAAATGGTGAGAATTGGGTTTCAATCCACGCCCCCCATGCGGGGAGCGACCAGTATAATATTGCCAATCAGTATGGTGAGACAGAGTTTCAATCCACGCCCCCCATGCGGGGAGCGACCTTGTCAATGGCATGATTGGAAGAAGCCAAAACAGTTTCAATCCACGCCCCCCATGCGGGGAGCGACCTTGTCAATGGCATGATTGGAAGAAGCCAAAACAGTTTCAATCCACGCCCCCCATGCGGGGAGCGACCCGCCGCCAACTTAAGGCTAATGCTGATAATCTTGTTTCAATCCACGCCCCCCATGCGGGGAGCGACAGCGCAACAGGCTTACCGTCAAGGATGTCCAGCAGTTTCAATCCACGCCCCCCCATGCGGGGAGCGACTCCGGCAGAGCATGTTCGTACATTGCGTATTTAGGTTTCAATCCACGCCCCCCATGCGGGGAGCGACCCGAAAAATCGTTGTCTGATATGCTTGATTCTTTGTTTCAATCCACGCCCCCCATGCGGGGAGCGACGTGCTGTTCCGTAGTCGTTGGTCGGCGTAGGCAGGTTTCAATCCACGCCCCCCATGCGGGGAGCGACACCTAAGCGTAACACTTTTGACTTGTCATTTCAGTTTCAATCCACGCCCCCCATGCGGGGAGCGACCGTTTTATATACTGGGCGTCAAACTGATAATCAAGTTTCAATCCACGCCCCCCATGCGGGGAGCGATGCGGCAGATACGACAATGGCCACAAGGCACTAAACGTTTCAATCCACGCCCCCCATGCGGGGAGCGACGTCAGATGATTGACGGACATGTTCATAGTGATTGGTTTCAATCCACGCCCCCCATGCGGGGAGCGACCGTTGGAAGAAACAAGATGTCGAACGTGTTAAGGTTTCAATCCACGCCCCCCATGCGGGGAGCGACTGGCAGATTTACCGAGATCGGCCACACAGCACTAGTTTCAATCCACGCCCCCCATGCGGGGAGCGACTGCACAGTACATTAAGCGTCGTTTGCTCATAACTGTTTCAATCCACGCCCCCCATGCGGGGAGCGACCCTTACAGGTATCCAGTCCGTTGAGGGTACTCCCGTTTCAATCCACGCCCCCCATGCGGGGAGCGACTGTTATTTTATAATATCTTGATTCTCATTGTAGAAAAAGAGATTATTCGCGAACCAATCATTGTTGACGTTGGTGGGTGACTTTGATAGGGCGTTTCAGTGTCTAACCATTTGTAAATCAGCCGCTGCGAAAACCTTTATTTTGTTGCATTGCTTCATGTTCGCAATCATATAATCAGTGCCTCCGTTGGGTCGTATGATGTTTCTTTCCCAATCCTCTCTATACGGCGTTGCCAATTGTTTCCAAGGAAATAGAATCGGATACTGTCCGTAGTATTGTTGATGATCGCTTCCAGAGTTGCTTTCAGCCCCACGAATTGTGCTTCAGTGATGAGGCATTCAAAGACAGAGTTCTGTACCCGTTGACCATAGTTGACACACTCTTTAGCCACTTTTCGCAATCGCTTTTCACCAGCCTTTGTCGTGGTGTCTACATCGTATGTTATCAATACCAGCATATCGTTTATCTCATTAAGAACACAGGGTAATCGTCTAATTCGTCGCGAAGAAAGCGAGAAAGAAGTTTTGCTTGCACGTAAGGCAATAATCCAACGGGTATTTTCTCCTTCAAGTACGGATGCTCAATTATTTCTTTCTTGCGTTTCTGCCATGTGGAAATCAGTTCTTTCCGGCAACTATCGGTCATAAGCACACTTTCGTCACCTTGTCGGATAAAATCCTTCTTGTTGACTTGCCTGCGGTTGATCAAGGAGAGAACAAGGCGGTCGCCAAGATATGCTCGCAGTTCCTCCATCATGTCTAAGGCAAGAGAGGTGCGACCAGGTCTTAGTGTATGCATAAAACCAACGTAGGGGTCTAACCCCACGGATTCCAAAGCTGCAGCCACATCATTGGCAATGAGCGTATAGACAAACGATAACATAGCATTTACTTCGTCCTTAGGAGGCCTTCGGTTGCGTCCGTCAAAAGGGAAGTCCGCTTTTTGATGGAGGATTAGGTGGTCAAACACTCCGAAATAGATATTTGCTGCGCGCCCTTCTTCGCCGCGAAGGGTATCCATGCAGTCGGCTTCTGCAACGCATTTTCTGCTCCAATCCAGTTGCTTGGCAGCACGTTCAACATCTTCGTTCACACCATTGTCGCGAATGAAACGCCTGAGGATGTTTCTTGAGTTGAATATTTTGCCCGCTACGAACAACTTGCTCAAGTGCAAGGCCACATTCTCATCTTCCGAAAGTGTATATTGCTTTTTTCGTAAAAGGACATTGCCTTTGGTAGCCCCTTGGACACGTCCAATAAAACGACCTTGTGGAGACATAAATACCAGCGACACATTGTTGTCCATGCAAAGTTTCATCAGTCCGGGGCTGGCTCCCATGTAACCAAATGTCACTATACCTTCTATATTAATAATAGGTATGCGGAACAACTCTTCTTTGTTCACCGACACAACCACATTCAACCCATCTTTGGCAAGATAGGCTTCTGGAGTCGTGACATAAAGCGTGTTAAGCAGTTTCCTCATCTAATGATGTCTTTAGGTAGTATGATACGCTTGTTTTCTTAGTCCACTCTGGGGCGCAGACATCTATGAGCGAACAATTCCTGCACCCCCTCTGTTCTATAGCCTTGGGTGTGATGCCATTTGTAAAGGTCTTGTGCATGGCCTCGCTAAGTTCGTAGGTTAACTGGCGCAACCGTTCGTCAATTGTTACAGTTTCCCGATGGCGTGTCTCATGATAGAACAATGCCGCCTCTGGAATATTAATGTCATACATTTCCTCCAGACAGATAACCTGTGCAGCCAACTGTACCTCGTCACGTTCGTCCGGTTTCCGATGCCCTCGCTTATACTCTATCGGGTAAGGTCTCCAATAGCCTGCATATCGGGGATGTGTGATGGCATCTTCTTCCGTGTCAGACGGAATGAGTTCGATGGCATCGCAGATTCCATATAGCCCCAAAGAGTGAGATGCTATATGCACTGTCCGCAAGGTAATGGTGTCACCGTTCTTCTGGCGGTAGGCTGGATTATCCACATTTCGGTGTAACAACTCGCCTTCAGCCGTAAGCTTGTTGTCATCCCACTGCTGCTCGATATGAATCAGTGCCCATTGCCGGGGACAGTACATGTAGTGCTGAATCCCCGACAACATGAGCATATCGTCATCGTCGTAATACATGATGTTATTCTTTGTTTTCAGTATCATCCTCCTCAAAGGGTAAAGTCCCAAGGAATTTGTCGAAGTCGCTTTGGAACAGGCGGTCTTGAATGATGCGGTAGCGCTCAAACTCAGTCTCAGCATGAAGCACCGCTTCCTCGTGGCTCACGCTCCCGGCGTTGTCAAGCAGCGGGCGCTCGTCACTTGCCAGGTAAGCGTCGATACGCTTAGCCCAGTCCTCCATCGTCATTGGGATATGCCTTTTGGCACGACTCTCGGCAAACTCCAGCACGGCCGTCACGATGCGTCCCATGTCCTCCAGTTCCAGCTGCTTCAGGTAGTTCTTTGCGATAGAGACATCCGTCTTGACAATCTTCCCGTCAGGAGCATTCTCCCAAGTGGTCAGTCCCATGTGTTCCTTGTCGGCATCGGCCCGTTCTACGATGAGTTCTGCCGCTGTGCGGCCATGCACTGCATAATGCATCTTGTTCTGGATGCGTTTGAAGAACAGTCGCGTCGTCGGGGCGTCCTTGTTGTAGTCCATGCTGGTAGCGTAGATGTCCGTCAGTTTCTGGTAGAACCGCCGCTCGCTAAGGCGAATCTCCCTAATTTCTGCTAACAGGTGCTCGAAGTAGTCCTCACTCAAGAAAGTACCGTTCTCCATCCGTTTCCTGTCGAGCACATAGCCTCGGATGGCATACTGGCGCAGTACGCTTGTAGCCCATTGGCGGAACTGGGTGGCACGTAGGCTGTTCACACGGTATCCTACGGCAATGATGGCATCGAGGCTATAGAACTTGGTGTCGTAAGTTTTACCATCACCGGCAGTATGTGCAAATTTTGCACATACTCGTTCTTCCAGGAGTTCTCCCGATTCGAAGATGTTGCCCAAGTGCTTTGTTACTACACTTCTGTCGCAGTCAAACAAGGT
Organism: uncultured Prevotellaceae bacterium; assembly: GCA_947303855.1. Classification (GTDB taxonomy): domain Bacteria; phylum Bacteroidota; class Bacteroidia; order Bacteroidales; family Bacteroidaceae; genus Prevotella. Next base: position 38,340 of record CAMYZO010000021.1, on the reverse strand, counting down.
GGAAATAGCTTTCTGAGTTGCCCAGATATTCTCATCCTTGTAGTACACCTCCACGCCTTGTTCCTTTCCTTCCGCCTGGAAAATCAGGAACTCCGCCGTGCTGTTTCTTATCTCCCGTTTTTTAGTCATAAGCGGTTAAATCATTTCTTCTATGGTCACGCCAGTTGGTAGTTTATTCTTGTCTACGCTAATAACATAATCGTCAAATTGTCGAGGGAACTCTACACCTTCTTTTTTGCTGATTTTGACTAAATCGAACAGTTGGGAAGCACGGGCATTTCCTAATTTTGATTCATGCTTGAACACAATGAGAGCTCGGGCATTCATCTCACCCCGGGCTGCTGCATGGTCATGTTCGAAGGCATTTGCAAGAGCTTCCCAAAGGAGTTTCAGATCATCTTCCGTAAAATGGCATTTATTCCCATCAAATGCAGAAACATATCCATGCATGCGATAAAGACCATAACTTACGGTCGATTTATTGCCGAAGGTTGTGGAATCGGCATTGTCAACTACACAACATCTCGTTAAAGAATGAGTTCGACTATCAATCTCATCAATACTGCGGGAAAAGACGAATTGTACAGGCCCTCTAACAACGCCAAGTCCTTCACCAGTACTTAACACAGCACCGAAAGTCCGGATGTCAAAGTACTTGTCACACATACTTAAACGCCCTTTTTTCTCGTCATTATTGGCTTTACCCTTTTCACCATTTATAATGTCATTCAAGATTTGTCCTTGTCTGATAAAAATGTCGTAGTTGTCAGAAGACAATTCTCCTGCTTCGACTTTTAATTGAATATAGTTACGAACTTTGCGCTTAATGCATACATCTGATACCAGACCTTCTCTTGTCTCGAAATCAATTCTTGGTTGGTTGTCAAAATCTGGGTCACCATTGGGATTTCCATCCTTAACATCGAAAAGGAACACGAAATCAAACCTGTTCTTAATGTAATTGTCCATGATTGCTTTTATTTATGAGTTAGTAACTTCTAATTTCTCAGTACTGGATTTGTGATTCTTCTGGAAATAATAGCCCAGCGCAAATTCTCCTTGCTCTACAACTGTAAACCGCTGGGGTAGGCTTCCGCTCTCACTTAGTAATCCAGCGATTTCATTTAGTTCCTTTGCAAGGTACCCTCCTATCTTTTTTTGATATACAGGAACATTCTTTGTTAGTAATATACCGCCAAGGATATATGCAGGCTGTGATGCCGCAGCAGCAAAATAGCGCTCCTTGACTCCACTATTAACATTGCCTATTGCCTTCCACTGCATTGATTCAATGACAGCGAACAATCTGCCACACAGGTAGGCTACACTTCTGTTGGCTTCGTCTAATGTAGATTTCATTTCATTATTTGTATTTCTGATAATAATCAATTTCAAAAGAGCGGCTCTCTCTGGGGAGAACTTGTCTCCTATAAATATACGATTGAATACGAATTGTAACACTTCCTTTGGTAACTTATACTTTCTTCCTTTTATTGCAGCATTCCACAACACGGAGCCTATTCTTGCTTTAGAATTTAGGTCACTTTTCTGTTTTTCACCTAGCTTTTTGTCCCGTTGTGTTGCATTAATGAGGAAACGTAAAGGACTATAGAGCATCTTACCTTCCCTGTCCTGTATCTCAATGTCTCGAAACCAATCTGCGATATTGTGTTTGTATTCATCCAAACTCATTGCTGTCCAGTCACGAACTGCAATACGGGCAGCAGCAGAAGACAATGTGCAGCTAAAGAACATATTATTATCCACAACAGTTCCAAGTCTGTGATCACCACTCCATGCTGACTCTAACAGTTTCTTTACATTTTCTTCATCAGGTTCGTCTAGAATGTCAAAGCCGTTCTCGTCACCTGTTATGTCCCTTGTCCAAAACAGGACCAGCGTATTATCGCTAATATTGAGTCGGTGTTTATACTGATAGTGTTCTTTACGTTTCTTTTCCTCGTCTTGAGGGACCATGTGCCCTTCAGAAAGCATATAACTAAGTCCTTCAGTAAGGTTTCTGGCACAATCTCTGCATATAGATGCGTTCAGGTTGCCTTTCAATCCATACGACTCAAAGGCTGGCTCGTTAAAAGAAACCAGCGCACAGCCCGCAGTCTGTCCCTTTGGCATTTTCACTAATCCATAGGGTTCGTCGAGGACAGGCGCGTCGGATTTACCGCATACAGAACATACTTTGCCGTTAGAAAGTTGTTTTTCTTCTTCCTTATAATGGTCTATTATGGCATCCTTTACCTCCTCGGTTTTTAACAATAGCGTACTGCCGACCATGAACGTAATGTTCTCTGTCTTCGATTTTTTGTCGAAAGAGAATACAGACTCTACAATAGCCTTGGATAATCCCAGTCCATTTTCGTCAGCGTAGAACTTCTCTATTGGCAATAGTGATGGTGTACTTTTATACAAATCTATTTTTTGCATAAACCATTTGTGCTTCTTATCTACTCCTTCTTTTGTGACACCAATTACTTCTTCAATATTGCCAACCAATAAACGTCCTTTTACTTGTTTATTGCCTTCTATTGTAACTTCCGTTGTTACTTTTTTGCCATCAACTTCTCTAAAATCCAAGAACTCACCATCTTTGTTGATGACTATTTCAACGTCATAGTGTATTTCTTTCAGAACTTCCTTCCTTTTGCTTACTTTTTTTACTGTTGTTTCATTGATGTGTTTGTTGATAGCGTCCTTGATTTCTGCGCTATCCAGCAATAAAGTGTCATCCACCACAAAAGTTACGCTTCCCCCTGAAATATCCGAAAGATTGTATGCTCTTAAAGCTTTTCGTAACCCCTTCTCGTTTTTTGAGTCATAAAACTTAAAGATAGGAAGGAGGTCTTGAACTTCTTTAAATGGCTCAATAGATTGTTTGAAAAGATCAAGTTTGTTTGCGTCGACAGAAATGCCAAGGACCTCTTCGCTTTTGTCAAGAAGGAAGCGTGCCTTGCCCTTTTTGGCAGTTAGCGCTTCTGCCAGAATTGTTTTCTTCTCTGAAATGATAAACTTTTGGAACTCACCTTCTTCGTTGATAGCAATAACGATTGAGAAAGTCTCATCTTTTAATGCGCGACTTTTCCCTTCCGTTATTCGCTTTCCGAACTCAACCAACTCTTGTATCATAAATCAGTCTCCTCTTCTTTGTAATGTTCGTAAACCACACGGTTGTATTCATCACTTTGTGCTGGCTGAATATGTGTTGATGACAATATCCTTAATGCTTTTTCCTCAGGGCAGTCAAGAATTCCATTGACAATGGCGACATCATAGAAGAAAATGGGAGTTGCTTTTCCTTTTTTGTCATAGAACATGTCATAGAGCATGCTGCCAATAGGATAGGTTATCTCCAAAGGTATGTCTTCTTTTGTTGGAACAGAAAAATCCGCAGCAAACTCTCTTGTGCCCAGGCATGGTTGATGCCAACATTGTCCATTACTCACACGACGTTCAAACATGGTGCGATACTTTTTTACCGTCAGTGGGTTGGCAGTATCCTTACTTTGTTTGATGCGCTCTTCATCAACAAAGACAGATGCTTCAATAATATATGCAACATCCTTAAGCACAATACTATTACGCTGAACTCGATTTTTTTCTATTTCAATATGCTCAACACCTCTGCTGCCCTTCTTGCTTATCTCGTTCCTTTTTATTGAGGTAAACTTGATGGGGTTCAGTACTAGTATTCTTCTGACAACCCATTGGAATTCGGGTTTCCACAGTATGGCTTCCAATATGCCTCGTGCAGAAGAAGGGGTCATGCAGGGGTAGCTCATCCGTTCCACTTTTAAGTCTGGACGGGTGAAACAAGCGAAGTCGCCTGTCACTTTCAATCTCACAATCTCTTTGTCTAACATATCGCGCTCCTTATATTATTATTGGTTTCAAGTCTTCAGCGAAAGGCAATCCAAATGCCATGTCATACGATCCGTGCCACACACTGATGCCACTTTTCTCCGGCAAGATATACGCTTTATTGTCATGTGCAAAATTCTCGTAAACCTGAACACAATACTGTGAAACAAGTTGATAATCTTGTCTTGATATGAAATCTTGGCCTTTTATTCTGTTATAAAGCATTTTACTATCCTCGTTATATTTGTAAACAAACAAGGTCTGAGTCTTTTTGTCGATTATCTTGTATTTATCTGCAACTGTCTGATACAGCTGCTTTCTTCTGTCCTCAGTTATTTTCAGTTTGTCGGTATCAACGAACGATTTGGTCAGTTCTCTATAATAATAGCTGTAGAAGTCATGTGTGTGTAGTTGTTCTTCTTTTCCCTTATAGAGTAAGTTGGCAAATTGTGACCACGAGTTGTATTCTTTGCTGGGTTGGCCCACCTCCGTTAAAGCGAACAAATATACATCTCCTTTAATTTCTTGGCCGTCATCATCTCTTCTCTTGCCTTCCCTGTTGCATCTTCCTGCTGACTGAATAATTGATTCTAAAGGAGCAATCTCTCTATATACAGAAGGGAAATCCATATCCACTCCTGCTTCAATAAGTTGTGTAGAGCATACTATTAGTGACTCCTTTTTCTTTAAAACTTCTTGTATCTCCTTGATGACAGACTTTCTATGTTCTGGGCACATCGATGTTGACAAGTGAAAATAATGCTTGAAAGCCAGGCCACCTTTTATCTCCTCAAAGAAGGTACGTGCTTTCTTCTTTGTGTTGAATACAACAAGTGCTGATTGTTTGTTACCAATTACAGTATCTGCAAGTTCTGATATACTTACTTCATTATATTCATTTACAGGATGATAAGTCACACGTCTTGTCTGTTCAAACACTATTTCTGGATTCTCAACTAATGGTTCTATGTGGTTGATTCCCTTAAAGCCTTCCCTTGTTGTGAAGTCTGGCTGAGTTGCAGTACAGAATAGCATGCTGCATCTACACAATTGCTGAAGGTTGTCAAGCATGGTTAGAGTGGGCTCGGTGATACCTGTAGGCAACGTTTGTATCTCATCAAAGATAATCACTGAATCTTGAATGTTGTGCAATTTCCGGCAGTCAGACCGTTTGTTGCTGAACAGCGATTCGAAAAACTGAACGTTAGTCGTAACAATGATTGGATAATCCCAGTTTTCCGTTGCCAGCAATTTCGGGTTATACTCTTCTTTATTCTCATTATCTGCGTATATCACGTTTGAATGGTGTTCAAGAACATAGTCATTCTTCTCATCACAGAATATCTCTTTCAGTTTTCCTGCCGTCTGGTCTATGATGCTGACAAATGGTAGTACAATGATGATTCGCCTGATATTCTTATGATATTGAGCATGACATAAGGCCCAATTTATACTACAGAGCGTCTTCCCAAGACCAGTGGGAAGTGTTAGAGAGTAAAACCCCTGAGGAAGATTTGCTTTAGATACTGCATACAAGCGCACTTTATTACGCAGTTGATTTATTGGCAAAATATTCATCTCCGGGTCTTGTATAAATTTAGTAAACTCCTGATTTAATTTGGCTAATAGTATAGCGGAGTCTAATGCAGTTCTCTTCCTCTGTTCAAACTTTTTCTTCGCAAAGTGCCTTTCTGTATCAAGGCTGTCGGCATCAACAAGTGAACTATACAGTATCCTAACGAAACATTCCTTTTGAAGTATGTCTGACAACCCCCTATACGCTTCATCACTTGGGGGAATAAGATGCATTTTGTTCTCGTTGTGCCAACATTCATAGATGGAATCGTAATAGACCCTATTTGTATTTAACTCGGCTTTTATGTCTCCTGCCATTGATGGCTTATTAGGCAACCCGGCATGATGACCATAAACAGGGAACATGACCTCTGTTAAGGACATGTCTTTAGCAAGAATGGCTCCATATATCGAATGTCTTGTCTTGCTACCCTGTCCACTAATATACTTCTGAAAACTATCAGAATACTTGCCCATATCATGTATTAGTCCACAAAACTCATAAAGGTCAGCAAAAGAATCCGACAAAGCAAATTCTCTCATGAATTTGCTCACGCTTATACAATGCTCTTTAAGCGTTTGCTTTTCACCTTTAAGATTTTCTGAGTGGGCAATATATGTGCTATTGTTGTATTCCATTATTATGCAGATATGTTTCTTTCTTACTGTTGCGTTTGTTTTAAAAATAGGTTATTAGTTATAGGCGCGTCGGACAATGAAGCGATGCGCCTACAAAGTTACAAAGAAAAACGCAAAAAACAAATAAATGTGTACGTTTTTTTGTTGCTGTTTGATTGCCTGCAAGGCGAGACTGTCAGACTGTTCGGTGCTGGCAGCAGATGGAGACGTGCTATTTTCTTGCAAAGTTCACTAGTTTGTGAAGTTTTCGATGAGAAAACTGGGCAGTCTCAGTTGTTTGTTGTATTTTTGCACTAAAAATGAATCAACGGGTTACCGGCATGAAGACTATGACAATCAGGAATGAAAAGGAGTACAAGGATTACGAAGCCCGCGTTGAGAAGCTGATTGAGCGAGGAACGGAACTTGGCAACATGGAGTTGCTTAGTCCGGAGGAAAAGACTGAGTTCACAATGCTGAGCGAAGCCCTCGACGAGTATGGCCGTGCCTATCATCCCCTGCCAGGCAGAATGAGCACGCTGCTTACCGATGCTATTCTGACTCAGGTGAAAGAGCGTGGGCTGAAGCAGAAAGATGCTGCTCGGATGATTGGCATCAGCGCCACGACTTTTAGCGACCTACTGCATGGTCGTAGGTCGATGAGTTTCGATATTGCCCGTAGCCTTTATAAAGTGCTGGGCGTACCAGCGGAAGTGGTGCTTGCGTAGAGTGATATATCGCTCTACGCAAGCAGGTTAGGTGTCAGGCTATTCTTCGTACATCTTGTCGATCTGCACCTTGTAGTTCTCGTTCAGCACGCGGCGCTTGATCTTCAGGGTGTTCGTCAGCTCGCCGCGCTCCATGCTGAAGGCGTGGGGCAGCAGGGTGAAGCGCTTGATCTGCTCGTAGTGGGCCAGCTGCTGCTGCAGGGTGTCGATACGGTCCATCATCATCTGGTAGATCTCTGCGTTCTGGCAGAGGTCCTCACGGCTCTCGAACTTGATGCCGTGCTCGCGGGCGTACTCCTCCAGGAGCGGGTAGACGGGGATGATGAGTGCCGAGACGAACTTGCGCTGGTCGGCAATAATGGCGATTTGATCGACATATTTGTCGACCAGGATCTTCGACTCAATCATTTGCGGGGCGATGTACTTGCCGTTGCTGGTCTTGAACAGGTCCTTGATGCGCTCCTTGAGGAACAGCTCGCCATCCTTCAGATAGCCGGAGTCGCCGGTGCGGAAGTAGCCGTCTTCAGTAAACGCCTGGCGTGTCAGGTCGTCGCGGTTATAGTAGCCACGGGTAATCGTCGGACCCTTGAGCAGCACCTCACCCTCGTCGCTGATCTTCACGCTCAGACCCTCGATGGGTATGCCTACCGAGCCTACCGTCCAAGGTCCGCCGATGTGGTTGCAGCTGACGGTGGCCAGACTTTCGGTGAGGCCGTAGCCCACGTCCATGGTGATGCCGATGCTATGTACGAACTCCTCGATGATGGGGTTGACGGCGGCGCCGGCCGTGGGGAAGAAGTGGGCGTTCTCAAGACCCAGCTCCTTGCGCACGAGCGAGAAGATGGTCTTGTTCAGAATCTCGTATTCCAGGTGGAGACCTACGGGAGGCTTGATGCCCTTCGACAGGTAGTCGATGTTATGTCGCTTGCCTATGCTGATGGCATGGCGGAAAATCTTGCGCTGCATGGCGCTGCTGCTGTCAATCTTAGCCTGCACGCCCTGGTAGACCTTCTCCCAGAAACGGGGCACCGACGACATGCACGTGGGGTGCTGCTCCTTCATGGTCTGCTGTACCTGCTGCGGATAGGTGTTGACAATGAGCCGGGCACCCTCCGTCAGGCAGAGAATCTTCCACGCCTTCTCAAAGATATGGGTGAAGGGCAGGAAGTTCAGCACGCGGTCGTCCTCGGTCACGGGCACGCATTTGTGGTTGGCCTCAAAGGCGGCATGGTACTGTCCGCAGGTCAGAATGACACCCTTGGAGTCGCCGGTAGTGCCGCTGGTATAGAGAATGTTGGCAATGTCGTCCATCGATGCCTGTGCCTGCAGCCCTTCCACCTCCGTCTGGCGGGGCAGTCCGTCGCCCAGCTTCAGGAAGTCGTCGAAATACATGGCCATCGTGTCCTCATCGTTTAACTTGACGCCGCGGTCGAAGACGATGATGCGCTCCAGGGTGTGACAGGTGGCCTGTACACGGCGTGCCTTGTCGTACTGCTCCTGCTCGCCCACAAAGAGCAGGCGGATGCGGGCATCGGTCAGCATGAACTGAATCTGCTGTTCCGAACTGGTGGCATAGAACGGGATGGTGACGGCACGGATGCCCCAGGCTCCGAAGTCACAGAACAGATACTGTACTGAGTTCTGCGAGAAGACGCCGATGTTCTCCTGGATGCCTACGCCCAGGTTGAGCAAGGCGTTTGACACGCGCTTGACGGTGTCAGAGAACTGATTCCATGAATACGATTTCCACTCTGTGCCGCCGAAGTCTTTGTAAATCAGCACTTCGCGGTCGCCGTAGGTCTTGGCCTGCTCGTGGATGAGTAAGGCCAGATGGCTGTTGTTCTGCATAGCTGTACAAAATTTTCTGCAAAAGTAAACAAAAAATGTGAGATATTGAAATAAATAGCGGATTTTTTTATACCTTTGCACCATGCAACAATATGTAAACGATGCTGTTGAGCTGCTCTGCCAGCTTATTGCAACCCCTTCCGTCAGCCGTGATGAGGGCCGGGCAGCAGATGCTATGGCCAGTCACCTGCAGAGATGGGGACTGCCCTTTGGCCGTGAAGGCAACAACCTGTGGGTGGGCTGTCCTGACTGGGACAACAACCGGCCGACGGTGATGCTCAATGCCCATATCGACACCGTGAAACCGGTGGCCACATGGACCCGTGACCCCTTCCAGCCCACCATTGAGGGCGATACTCTCTACGGTCTGGGAGCCAACGACTGTGGCGGCGGACTGGTGGCCACACTCCAGGCCTACCGCATCCTGCTTGACAGACCGCGTGCCTACAATCTGCTTTGGGTGTGCTCGGCCGAGGAGGAGGTGTCGGGCAAGGACGGCTTCAGCCGCGTGCTGCCGCTGTTGCCTCCTGTCAGTGTGGCCATTGTGGGCGAACCCACGGGGCTGCAGCCCGCCACGGCTGAGAAGGGACTGATGGTGATCGACGGCTATGCCTACGGTCGTTCGGGCCATGCTGCGCGCAATGAGGGCCTGAACGCTATCTACGAGGCTCTGGACGACCTGGTGTGGCTGCGCGATTACCGGTTCCGCAAGGAGAGTCCGCTGCTTGGCCCTACGAAGATGACGGTGACCGTGGTGGAGAGCGGTACACAGCACAACGTTGTGCCCGACCGTCTGCACTTCGTCATTGACGTGCGCACGAACGAGTATTACCAGAACGAGTATTTGTTTGAGTTCTTGAAGAAGCACATGAAGAAATGCGAGCTGAAAGCCCGCTCCTTCCGCCTGCATTCCTCGGGTATCAGTGATGAACACCCCCTGGTGCAGCGCTGCCTGCAGATGGGGATGACACCCTTCGGGTCGCCCACGCTCAGCGACCAGGCCCTGATGCCGTTCCCCTCGCTGAAGCTTGGTCCCGGCGAGTCGTGCCGCAGTCATAGTGCCGACGAGTTTATCCGTATCTCGGAAATTCGCCAGGCCGTCGAAACCTATGTGGCGCTGTTAGAGAATTTTACGCTGTAGCGGCGTTGCCTTAGCGTCCCAGCCAGCGGGCTGGGTTCTGAGCTGCTGAGCCTTTTCGGAGCTGGAAGTGCAGGATGCCGTCGGCGTTGACGGAACCCAGTATTTGGCGAGTGCTGACCTTCTGGCCGCGGCGGACGCTGACGCTGGAGAGGTTGGTGTAGACGGAGATGTAGCTGCCGTGGCGCACCATGACGCCCATGACGCCGCCGATATTGAAGACGGCACAGACGTCGCCGTCGAAGACGCTGCGTGCCTGAGCGCCTGACTGTCCCTTGATGTTGATACCCTTACTGTCAAGTCTGACACCTCTCAGACCGTCGACACTGTTCTGGCCGAAGCCGCTGACGATACGATAGCCGCCAGTGATGGGCATGGGCAGACGGCCGCGGTTGCTCTCAAAGTTGCCGCTCAGACGACGGTCGACGGAAGAAACGGTGAACGATTCTTGCTCGTCGCGCGTCTCGCGCTCTTTCTTCCTGGCCTCGGCAACGGCATTTTCGTGGGCTCTGGCCTCTTGGGCTGCCCTGTGCTCCAGTTCACGGCGCTCCTGCTCTGCCTGACGTGCCGCACGCTCTGCCGCTGCTTTCTCCTCGGCACTGCGCCTGGCGGCGGCCAGTGCCTGCTGCTTGGCACGCTCCTCACGCGCCTTGGCTTCGGCTATGCGACGGGCATTCTCGCGGGCTGCGGCCTCAGCAGCAGCCTTCCTGCGCGCCAGTTCTTCGGCACGCTTCTTGGCGGCAGCCTCTGCGGCCTTCCGCTTGGCCTCTGCAGCCTTGCGCTTCGCCTCTGCCTCAGCCCGTGCCTTCGCCCGTGCTATCTCTTCGGCAATGAGCCTCTCAATCTGGGCATTCAGTGCAGCATCCTTCTTGCGTTGCTCGCTGATAAGGCTTTCAATGGTCTTCTGCTCTTTCTTCAGTGTGTTGACCATTTCCTGCTGTTCGGCCTGCTTGTCTTGCAGTTGCCGGTGGGCCTGCTCGTCACGGGTCAGCAGTTCGCGTTTCTGCTGTTTGCTGACATTCAGTTCGTCCTCGGCCAGCAGTACCTCTTTTTTGATGGCCTTGATAGCCTCGCCCTGTGCTCTCTGGTAGTGAGCATATTCGCGCGTGAAGCGTATGCGGCGGTACATCTCAGTAAAGTTTTTGGCACTGAAGATGAACATGAGCTGGTTCTGCAGGGTTTGCGTCCGGTACATGTGGCGTATTGACTTCATGTAGTTGGCCCGCCGTTCCTGCATTTTCTTCTCAAGGGTCTCTAACTGGATGTTCAGGGCCGAGATGTTACCGTCGATGACCCCTATGTCGTGGCGTATGGTGTCGATGGTGCGCTTCTTGTCTCCGATTTCCGTATTGAGTATTTGCAGACTATGCAGGCGTTGCTTGACATCCTTGCGGTTGGCGTTCAGCTTGCGCTCCTGCTCTTTGATTTGCTGCTGTAGTTGCTGGCGCTGGTTTTGCAGGCCCTTGACGGTGGGAGCGGCTTTGCCTTTCGCCTTCTGGCTTTGTTTCCTGGCTTTCGGCGCTGTCTTTTTCTGTGACTGCGTGGTACGAGCTTTTTGCTGCACAGACTTGCGCGTCTGTGCAGTGCCTGCCGTCAGGGCGAATGCGAGTACCGTTATCAGCAGAAAAAACCTCATGTAGCCTTTTGTCCTTTGCCTTCTGCGTTTAAAGAGCCATGAAGCGCTGCAGAATCTCGTCGATGGTCACCTCGCGGTACTTGTTTGAAATCTCAGTGCGCGTCTCCCATTCGCTTTCCTGCCCGATATAGTTCAGCTTGATGCCCAGTTTCACCTCTTTTTTCGGGGTGGTCAGCGTAACCTTCATGTCGTTGGGGAACTGCTTGCTCGTGTTCTCCAAGGTGGCAAATCCGGCGTAGTCCCAGTTCAACTGGGCATTGCCGTTAATACGGTCCTTGTATAGAATGTTGGTCATTTTGATAAGGCCCGTCTTCTGGTTGGCCAGCCAGCTGTAGTCGAGTTTGTTGTCCTCCAGGGTGATGACCACGTCCTCGCCTCCGTCTATGTTAGTGGTGAATTTCTGGTAATCCTCCTTGGTAAGGGTGGTGCGGTTAGGCTGAAACAGCTCGCCCCAGAACAGTGACTGCAGGGTGTTGAAGTTGATACCGCTGTTGCGCAGGAAGTCGACAGAGATATAAGGTGCTTTCAGGTACTGCTTGTTGATGCGGTCCATGATGAGCACGTAGTCCTTGGTGAACTCCAGACGTGCGGCCTCGACAAATCCGAAGGCCATCAGCTGCAGGCGGATGACGTCATCGCGCTTCATCCGCAGATTGCCGGTCAGGGTGATGTTCTGGGCGCCGACTTCAACGCTGAACTTCACTTTCGACGTGATAAACTTTGTCGTCTGAGCGTTTTCCTGGACCTTCGTCAGGAAGTTGCTCTGCTCTGTGTTGACTACAACTGGCTTGGTTTCTTCAACTACTTTCTTTTTTGAACTACATGAGGCCAGTACCAACGGTAGTGTCAGAAAGGCCATCTTCAGAAGATTCGTCTTTTTCATTTCTTTGTGTATTTTTTTCTTTTGATTTTTCTGATAAGTGTCTTGTTGTTCGGTGCTTTGATGAGCGCCTGCTTCCAGAGAGTGACGGCACCATCGGTGTCGCCGCTGCAGGCATAGATGTCGCCAGCATGCTCTGTGATGACGGCACTGCTGTCGGCATCGTTCTGCAGTGCCTGGTCTATGTAAATCCTTGCCTCTGAATAGCGCTGCTGCATAAACAATATCCAGGCGTAGGTGTCAAGGTAGGTGGCGTTCTTGGGCTCAGCCTTAATGGTCTTATAGCTCATGGCCTCGGCCTTGTCCAGCTGTTGGCCCAGCTCGCTCAGGTAGTAGGCATAGTTGTTCATGCACATGATGTTGTCGTCTTTCCACTGCAGGCAGGAGTCGTAAGCCTCAAATGCCTCGCGAGCCAGCCCTTTCTGGTGAAGAAGGTCGCCCATGACGGCGTAGAAATCACTGACAATGGCCGGGTTGCTTTCCGGGGTAATGACGCCGATGCCGTTTTGAAACGCCCCCAGGGCCTTGTCATGGTCGTCCTGTTGGTAGTAGGCCATACCCTGATAATAATAAAAGGCCATTTCCTCGGGGTTGTATTGTCGTGCATCCTGACAGAGGCTGATAACCTCGTCATGGTCCTTGCGGTCCCAGGCAAAGCTTACCAGTTGCAGTCGGGCGGCAGCATTGTCGGGGGCTATGCTGAGAACCGTCTGCAGCATGGCGCGTATAGAGTCTTGCGGCATCTTCTTCAGATCCATGTAGGCGGCACATAGGGTGGCGATGTCAGCGTTCTGCTGCGGTTGTGCCAGCATTTTGTGGAACAGTGCCAGTATCTGGGTGCTGTCGCCGTCGGCACGCTCGTTGTCGGCCACCATCTGCCGCATCAATAACACACGCTGCTCGGTGGTGGTGTTGGGGTTCATGAGAATACGTTCGCTAATGGAGTCTGCCTTCTCCGTCTCGCCCTGTACTTTGAAGTAGCTGCGCAGCGACACCTGTGCCCGTGTGTTGTCGGGCTCTTCGGCCAGTATCTCGTTGTAAAGCCTGAGAGCTTGCTGCTCTCTGTCGTTGCGGAGAAGCATGTCGGCATACATGCCCTTGTAGTTCAGGTCGTTAGGATACTGCTTGGCCAGGGCTTCCATCTCGCTGATAGCTGCCTGGGCCATCCCCATCTTTGTGTAGATTTCGCTCTTGGCATATGACAGGCGCTCGCTCTTGCCTTCGGCGGCCTCAATGCGATTGAGCACTTCAATGGCTTTCTCGTTGTCGTCGGTCTGCTGGTATAGTTCGTAGAGCATCTCCAACAGTTCCTCGCGGCTCTTGTCCTGGTTGTACAGTTGCTCAACGGCAGTAATGGCCTTGTGGTATTCTTTCTGTCTGATGTACGACTGGGCTACTGTCTCCAGGAATGTGGAGTTGTCGGGTTCAAGTTCTGCGGCTTTCAGGTAGCACTGTTGTGCCACGCTGTCGTTCTTCAGCAACTGATAATATTGTGCCAGAAAATAGTATGCTTCTGCCGACTTGGGGTTTATTCTGATACAGTGTCTTAGCAGGTCGAAGGCAGCGTCGTGGTTGCTCTTCTGACGCTGCACCATGGCTTCGAGGAAAAAGGTGTCGTACGACAGGGCTGTAGCCTGCTGGCTCAGCGAGTCGGCACCCTGCCTCTGGGCGTTCGTGCACAGGCACGCCCACAGCACCATCATAGCCACCGTCAGTCTCTTCATGTGTTTGCTCTTATTTCACTCCAGTATGTCCGTATCCGCCATCGCCGCGCTCGGTCTCGTCGAGCACGTCTACCTCCGTCAACTCGCCTTGTTCGTACCGGGCGATGACCATTTGGGCAATGCGTTCACCATCGTTGACGACAAACGGCTCCTGCGACAGGTTGATGAGTACCACGCCTATCTCGCCGCGATAGTCGGCGTCAACTGTCCCGGGAGAGTTCAGTACCGTGATGCCTTTTTTAAGGGCAAGCCCGCTACGTGGCCTGACCTGCGCTTCATAACCGGCAGGCAGCGCGATGTGCAACCCCGTCGGTATGAGCCGGCGCTCCAGAGGCTGTAGCGTGACGGGAGCGTCCAGATTGGCTCTCAGGTCCATACCCGCACTTTGCGACGTGGCGTACTGCGGCAGGGGCTGGTGCCCCCGGTTGACAACGTTGATTTTCATTGCGTACTTTAGTTTTATGCTGCAAAGGTAGCGATTATTCTTCAAAACGCAATCGCTAGTTGGCTTATTTTATATATTTTTGCAGATTCGCTGACTGAATCAGCAAATTTTTCGTAACTTTGCAGCCATGAAATCAGAAATCCTCTCCATCCTGTTGCTCCAGGCGCTGTTGCCGGTGGTCTGTCTGCCGGCAGTTGCAGCCTTAGACCATGGGGGCACTTGTCCGATGGAGAAGCTGCAGGTGGAGCGGCTTCCCGACCTTCACGAACCGCGTGCCGGCCATGTCGTTCTGTTGGTCGACGGCGAGCCGATGGTGTTTGGTGGCCATACGTCAGGCTTCGTCCCGTTGGCTACTGCCGAGCGTTACAGCAACGGAGAGTGGCATCTGCAGCCCATGACTTACAGCCATGATGAACCCGTCGTTTTACCGATGGAATCGGGGAAAATCGTCATTGCGGGCGGTCACGAACAGCCGCTTGGCATCGGTCAGACGTTCACCCTGGAACTCTATCATCAGGCACAGCAGTCGTTCGAGGGCTATGGCTGTCTGGACGTGAAGCGATGCTTCGCCCAAGGCATGGAGATCGACAGCGGGCGCGTCATCATCACTGGCAACTGGTATCACAACGACAACATAGAGTGTTTCGACGGCAGTCGGCAGTGTCTGAAGGTCAAGGAAGTGGCCCAACACCGTTCGTTGCCTTACATTCTCAGAACGGCGAAGGACAACGCCATCATCTTCAGCAGCCATGACAACCATGGCCTGCCGCTGGACACCATCGTCATTGACCGTCTGCACGGTGAGCCTTTCACCGAACCACTGCTGC
This sequence comes from uncultured Prevotellaceae bacterium, assembly GCA_947303855.1. GTDB lineage: Bacteria > Bacteroidota > Bacteroidia > Bacteroidales > Bacteroidaceae > Prevotella. Next base: position 23,048 of record CAMYZO010000021.1, on the reverse strand, counting down.
AGACTTGGCGTCCTTTCTATAATCATACGGGCAATCGTACCCAGGATGCCTTCATCGGTGATATGAGCCGGGGCGAATACGCCTATTTGATACCAGGCATCCGTAGCGACGGCGAGATGGCCCTGCTGAAGGTCGAAGGCGAGCATTTCTCGCTGCTGCCCACCGCGTGTCCTGTTCCTACCCGTAGCCAGTGGGGCACCATCAGCTACTTCTCGAGCGTCGTTGCCGACCGTCGGCAGCGGCGTGCTTATATGAGTGGCTATGGCATCGACGACGGCGACCACCGGCTTTATGTTCTCAGCATCGACTATGGCGTGAAGCCTGCCGACCTTACATTATACTATTCTGAACCTCAGCGGGACAGCATCGGCTGTTATTGTCCTGTCTTGACGGCCGATGGCAACCTGCTCATAGCCGGTGGCGTTGACTGGGCCCATTTCAACAACTTCAAGCCTTTCGCAACGACACTGCTGCTGCGCGTTGGCAGTCCCGTGGCTGCCGAGACGCTGCCGATGCCTTGGTGGCTGCTGGCGCTTGCGGCTCTGGTGGTGCTGGCTCTTGTCGCCGTGTTGCTGATGAGGAAGCGCCGTCTGACGGGTGTTGAGACCACCGATGTGACCCCCATTGAGCGGACAGACTACGAGCAGCTGATGCAGCCCATCTGTCGGCTCATGGACGAGCGCCAGCTATTCCTGAACAGCGGACTTTCCGTTGCCGACGTGGCTGCTCAGTTGGCTGTACACCGTAATACTGTGTCGCAGTGCATCAACGCGCAGACGGGCTGCTCCTTTGCACAGTTTGTGGCCAAGTACCGCGTGGAGTATGCACAGCAGATGCTGCGCCGACAGCCCGACAAGAAACTGTCAGCAGTCTGGCGGGAGTCGGGCTTCGCCAGCGAGACATCTTTCTTCCGAACCTTCAAGGCGCTGACAGGCATGATGCCAAGCGAGTGGGTCAGGCAAGGATGACGATTCATGATAAAAGAGTAGTTACTCTGTGAAAAGACTTTTTATAAAAATTCCTTAATTTCTTTGGTGATAAAAATAAAATGCGTAATTTTGCTGAAAATTATTAATAAACAATTAAAATTGAAGAAAAATGAGAAATCTATTTGCTAGGCTTTTTGTCTTAATTGCTGCACTCTTTTTAGTGGGAAGTATAAATGTAAATGCTAAGAAAAAGACTCTAAAGATATCTGTGGTACCTTCCGATGCTCAAATTTCTGTAGATGGTAATTACGTTGGAGATGGTGTCGTGGAAGTAACTTTAGATAAAAGTGACTTTATTGCAATTAAACTTGAAAAGGAAGGTTATATAACTCAGGAGAATAAGTTTTACAGATCCGACAAGCGTACGGCAATTTCTTTTACAATGCGTCCCGATAAGTTTTTTGAAGCTTCAGTACCTAGCGGATTGGTGAATAAGTTCTTCAGCGTAACAGTATCACCTGAATATTATACTGTTGATAGCAATGGTAAGAAAGATCCTGAAAAAGCGTGGAAGTTAATCCATCAGATATTATTGAATTATTTTGATGAAATGCAGACAACTGATGTTTCGTCAGGATTTATTCAGACTCCTTGGGACTATGAACGCTTCAGCGAGTCTAAACAGGCTGTTCGTACACGTGTGACTGTAAAACAAAGTGGAATCTCTGATGATGCTTTGGTCTTTCAAATCAAGATTTCATCAGAGGAAGCACCTTTGATTGGTATGAGTAATGAAAACTCTTATCGAGAAGTGGTACGTGTTCTAAAGAAATTTGAACCGCTTATTAGTGAATTTCAGTCACGTCTTTCTAGGAAATAAAACGAGTGAAAATTATGATACGATTTTTCTTCTCTTTTTTAGCTTTGCTTTGTTGCGTAGCCGTAGATATGAGTGCGCAAGTGATGGAGGATGATTTTGGTTCTAATCAGTTTGGGTGGACAGAATCTGTTGGTAAGAGAGGAGTTGCGGTCATTCGAGATGGTGTATTGCATATGGAGAGTAAAGGGAAACCTTTAACCTCTACCTGCTATGGATCTTTTGATATTAATAAACCATTCATCCTTCAGGTTGAGGCATTGGCAAAGAAAATTGATGATGATAAAATTTTTGGCATTCTGTTAGACTATGAAGATGACCAAAACTATATTCTTTTTTATATTTGCGAAGATGAGGCGAATCTTGAAGTTGTAAAAGAGGATAAACTAGTAGGACGTAAGCAAGAAGCGTTGAAACTTAAAAAAGGCAAGCGCGTTGGTGTAGAGTTTGAAGTTGAGTATAATTTAAATGAGTTAATTTATAAGGTAAATGGAGTCCGCGCAATGTCATATCGTCGTCGAGTCGCTAAGGATGAGTTTTTGCTTGGAACTTCTGGAATTGGATTCTTTGCACGACAAGGCCAAGTGATTGATTTTGATAATTTAAAAATAATCCAGTGATAGAGAAGTTTCGGGGTCGGGGGTAAATTATCCCCGACCTCATGATTTCTTTAGACTTATTGACGCATTGTCTACAATGGAAAATCAATGTAGAAATGAAATTGATGAATTGGCAGCAGTTAATCTCAAATAAGCGGCTGGGACAGGAGCAACGGCATCCTGAACGGCACGATGACAGGACGGAGTTCAAACGCGACTACGACCGGCTCATTTTCTCGGCTCCCTTCCGGCGGCTTCAGAATAAGACTCAGGTGTTTCCCTTGCCCGGCAGTATCTTTGTGCATAACCGCCTGACCCATTCGTTAGAGGTGGCCAGCGTGGGTATGTCGTTAGGCAACGATGTGGCGCGTGCGCTGACCGCCAGTCACCCGGAACTGGCAGGGACACTCTTTCCGGAGATAGGACAGATAGTGGCTACGGCCTGCCTGGCTCATGATATGGGCAATCCGCCCTTCGGACATAGTGGCGAGAAAGCCATTCAGACTTTTTTTACCGAGGGCCCAGGCGGCGACCTGCAGCGTCAGGTCAGCCATGAGTTCTGGGACGACATCACCCACTTTGAGGGCAATGCCAATGCCTTCCGCCTGCTGACCCATCAGTTTGAAGGCCGTCGCCCGGGCGGCTTTGTCATGACCTATTCCACGCTGGCCAGTATTGTCAAATACCCCTTTGCCTCGTCGGCGGCCTCCAAGAAGGGCAAGTTTGGCTTCTTCTGTTCTGAGCGTGATATCTACCGCCGCGTTGCCGATGAATTGGGCATTATTTGTCTCTCAGGGCCGGGCGAACCCCTCCGCTACGCCCGTCATCCGCTGGTCTATCTCGTTGAGGCTGCCGATGATATCTGCTATGAGATCATGGACTTGGAAGATGCCCATAAACTGAAGCTGCTCAGTTATGGTGAGATAGCAACCCTGATGCTCGAATTTTTCGATGAAACCGTTAAAAAGAGTATTCTGAGACGTATTGAAGAGGAGGGACTGACAGATAATAATGAGAAGGTGGTCTACCTGCGTGCCTGTGTCATCGGGAAGTTGGAGAATGAGTGCGTGCGTGCTTTCGTTGACCATGAGGAGCAGATTCTTGCCGGCACCTTCACGGGCAGTCTTATAGACCATATAGCCCAGCCGCAGGCCGAGGCCTATCGTCGCTGTGCCGAACTCTCGCGGCAGCGCATCTACCGGAGCAAACCGGTTCTGGACGTCGAGTTGTCAGGTTACAAGATTATGGAGACGCTGATGCTGCAGATGACCGAAGCCATCATGCACCCTGACCGTTACTATTCGCAGCAGCTCATCGGGCGTGTGTCGTCTCAGTATGCTATACACAGCGACGACCTTGAGACGCGTATCATGGCTGTCATCGATTACATCAGTGGCATGACCGATGTCTATGCCTTGGATGTCTACCAGAAGATTAATGGCATATCATTACCAATAGTATAAAAACATGAGAAGATTTTTACTTGCTTTATTTTTAGGAGCGATGGGCCTGAACAGCGTGGCCCAGACGAAGTTCGTGGGCGGCGATATCTCGATGCTGCCTTTCTATGAAACAGCCGGTGCCTGGTATGTCGATGCCAACGGCCAGCATATTACTGACATGCTGACCTATTTGAAAGGACAGGGACTGACCAGCATGCGCGTCCGCCTGTTTGTTGACCCCACCAAAGCTACTCAGGACGAGAAAAACCAGGGCGTGCGTCAGGACCTAGAGTTTGTAAAGAAACTGGGCAAGCGCATCAAGGATGCCGGTTTCTCGCTGATGCTCGACTTTCACTACAGCGACACCTGGGCTGACCCCGGCAAGCAGTGGACACCAAGTGCCTGGCTGTCGCTGAGTGATGCTCAGCTGAAGCAGAAAATCTACGACTATACCAAGGACTGTCTGCAGCAGATGGTGGATGCCGGTGCCACGCCCGACTTCATCCAGACGGGTAACGAGATTAGCTATGGTATGCTCTGGGGCACCCGCGACACGAAGGCCAACCGTTGCTATACCAACAGCGATGCCGCTAACTGGTCGCGCTTCATGGACCTGCTGAAACAGGCTGGTAAGGCCTGCCGCGAGGTGTGCCCCCAAGCACGGATTATCCTGCATAGCGAGCGGGCTGAGAAGCCGACGGTGCTGAAAGACTGGCTCGACCGTATCAAGAACGCCGGTGTTGACTACGACATCATCGGACTGAGTTACTATCCCTATCACCATGGCTCACTGTCTCTGCTTAATAATGCATTAAAGCAGGCGGAAGTCTATAATAAGGATATTATGATTGTAGAGACGGGCTACTACTACGTCTGGCAGCCCAACGACGTGAATCACAATCTGTCGTCGACATGGCCTATTTCTCCTGCTGGTCAGCAGAAGTTTACTAAGGACCTGATAGCCAAGCTCAAAGAGCATGACCGTGTCATCGGCCTCTACTGGTGGTTCCTTGAGGCCTGTGAGAACGGTACGTCGTCGGCAGTCACTCCCAGCGGCTGGTATAACTGCAGCCTGTTCAACGACACAAATGTGAAAGACACCGGCTGGGACTATGGCAAGGTGATGCCGGCCATGGCCGAGCTGAAGACTTTCGTGGAAGGCACCTCTGGGCTGACCCAGACCAAGTTGGCGCGGCAGGACAGCCGCTGGTACAACCTGCAGGGCATGCAACTTGACACGAAACCGCAGCGCCAAGGCCTTTACATCGTTGACGGAAAGAAAGTCATTATTAAGTAGTTGCCACAAGGCAACTACTTTTTTTCTTTGTACACAATCTTGTTGGCACCGCTCGTAATCTTCAGTGCCTCGGGGTGCTCGCGGATGAAAGAGTCGATGTGGCGCACGCGCTTCTGGTCCCAGATTTCGTCGATGGCAATGAGGATGCCTGTCTCCTCAACGTCGCCGAAGCCGTAGTTGATGGCGGTGCCGAAGAGTTTCATCGTCGGTGACAGACTCATGTAGGCATTGACCAGCGGCGGGATGTTATAGCCCAGGGCGCGGATCTCACGGTTCAGGATGCGGTAGTCCTCGTTGAAATCGCTGCCGCAGAACAAACGGTCGAGATCCTCCTCTGGCGTTTCAATTTTCAGCGGTTTCATCGGGATAATCAGGTTCTCCTTGTCATCGAAATACTTCTTCAGGAAATAGAGAATCATGTCGCGTCCCTTGCGGATATAAGAGGGGTACATGGTCATCTTTCCGAAGAAGTAGCGCACGTTGGGCATGATGACCGTCAGTGCACCCAGTCCGTCCCAGAGGTTGTCGAGGGCGAAGAGGCTCTTGGCACCCTTGCGCGAACTCTGGTACGGCAGTGAGACGAAGGAGCGTCCCAGTTCGATGGTGTAGGGGCGGTAGTCGCTGATGAAGCGCTCGCTAAAATGGAACATGTGGCTGGTGGCCAAAATGGGCTGTCCCTTGTCGTCAATCTCCCAGTCAGAACCGAGGATGTAGCGGTAGCCGCCGATAATCTCTTGCTCCTCCGGGTTCCAGACGATGAGCTGCTTGTAGCAGTTGTCGCAGGTGTCAAACTCGTCAATGTCGCAGTCTTTGCCCGTACCTCCGCCAGCCTCGCGGAAGGCTATCTCACGCAACCGGCCTATCTCGCGCATGACGTTCGGCGCATTATGGGCGGTGATGATGTAGATTTCGTTGTGGCTTTTGTTCGTCATTCGCAACTGCCGCTCAGGTGTCAGTTCACTCAGCAGCAGTTCCTTGTCAATAGGGGCAATAATCGGTTGTTCCATATTTATAGATCGTAAACTTTTTCTTGTACCCATTGTGCCCATTCCTGCGGTTTCCGGCTTTGGTCGAAGGTCTGCCAGGGGATAGGCTTGCCGATGGCTACGCGGAAGGTCTTGTGTACGTTTTTGTACATTTCATCGACTAAAAATATCATGGCCAGGTTAAAGGGCAGGCATTTGTCGGAGAAGTTGGCCAGACGGTAGAAGAAGTCAGAGTTCTGTCCTCCGAAGTGGATGGGTACCACGTCGCGCTGGTACTCCACGCTCTTGCTGATAAAGGTCTTCTTCCAGGGGATGTCGCGGATGATACCGTTCTTGCGTCGTGAGCACAGACCGGCGGGGAACATCAGCATGTGGTTGTTGCTCTGGAAGCCTGCTTCCACCATATGGGGGAAGTCGCGTCCCAGCTTGCCCGTCTTGTTGATGGGTATGCAGAGAGGTGCCAGTCCCGGCAGGTTCATTAGCAGGTCGTTGACAAGGTAGCGGAAGCGTCCGTCGTAGTGACGGCCGATGATGGCACCCAGGGCTACGCCGTCTTCACCGCCCAGGGGGTGGTTGGAAACAAAGGTGTAGAGTCGTCCGTCGTTTTTGTCTGGCAGGTTCTCTAAGCCGACGATGTCCAGTGTGGTGTCTAAATAGGTGACGCAGGCTTCCAGCCATTCTGTTCCTACTTTGTCGCGGTTGTCCCAAAGGAATCCGTTTACCTGGTCTTGGTGGACAATGCGCTTGAGCCATGAAACCAAAAAACCGGGCACGAGTTTGGCCTTCGCACCCATCTTGTTTTTCAGTATGTTCTCAATGTCTATTGTCTTCGGTGTAACGTTAACCATTGTTTTGATTCATGACATCTTATGGCCTGCAAAAGTAGCACAAAACTTTGACATTCGGCACAATTTTGGGGAAAAAGTGCATGAATTAGGCTTTTTTATTGTTCGGAAGCCCGTAAAAACCACACAAATCAATAAATTAATGTTAAATTGCAAAAAATGTGGGGAATTGTGGTGTAATGTGGGGAGAAATGCTTATCTTTGTGGCTGATTTCTTTATTAAAAGGTAAAATGCGTTTTTTGGGCAACATAGAAGCCAGGGCTGATGCCAAAGGAAGGGTCTTCCTGCCAGCCGTGTTCCGCAAGGTGCTGCAAGCATCGGGCGGTGAGGTGCTGGTGTTGCGGAAAGACATCTTCCAGGATTGTCTGGTACTTTACCCCGAAAGCGTATGGAACGACCAGCTGGATGCATTACGCAGTCGCTTGAACCGGTATAATGCCCAGCATCAGAAGATTTTCCGCCAATTTGTGTCGGAAGTGGAAATGGTAGTCCTCGATGGTAACGGCCGTTTTCTCATACCGCGCCGTTATCTCCAGATAGCGGGTATCAATCAGGATGTCAAATTTATAGGCATGGACGATACCATCGAGATATGGGCGGCCGAACGAGTGGCGGAAACGCAATTAAGCAGTGAAGAATTTGGGCAAGCACTGGAAAGCATTATGACGCAGGAGGCGGTTCCCGCCGTGAATCAATAAGCGATATGATTGTCACAGCAGAGACATACCACGTACCAGTGCTCCTGAAGGAGAGCATTGACGGCTTGGCCATTCGGTCAGGCGGTGTATATATTGATGCGACCTTTGGCGGTGGTGGCCACAGTCGCGAGGTACTGCGTCGCCTGGGGCCGCAGGGACATCTCTACGGTTTCGACCAGGATGCCGATGCTGAGAAAAATATCGTCAGCGATGATAGATTTACCTTTGTCCGCAGCAACTTTAGATATGTAAAGCAATGGATGCGCTACTTCGGTGTGGAAAAGATAGACGGTTTGCTTGCCGACCTTGGGGTGTCGAGTCACCACTTTGACGATGAGACCCGCGGCTTCTCATTCCGCTTTGGCGATGCGCCACTCGACATGCGCATGAACAAACGCTCTGGCATGACAGCTGCCGATGTGGTCAACACCTACAGCGAGGAACAGCTCGCTGACGTGCTCTACCTATATGGCGAGCTGAAACAGGCCCGGCGAATGGCCGCCCTGATTGTCAAGGCCCGGAGTCAGCAACCCATAGTCACGGCCGGCGACCTGATGCAGGCAGTGGGCACACTCTTCCGTCAGGAGCGCGAGAAGAAGGACATGGCCAAGCTGTTCCAGGCCTTGCGGATAGAGGTGAACCACGAGATGGAGTCCTTGAAGGAGCTCCTCTCCGGAGCGGTTGAGCTGTTGGCTGACGGCGGTCGTCTGTCGGTCATTACCTACCACTCGCTGGAAGACCGGCTGGTGAAAAATATGATGCGGGCAGGCAATGCCGAGGGCCGTTTGGAGCAAGACTTCTTCGGCAGGAGCACGGCTCCCCTGCGGATAGTGAATAATAAGGTGATAATACCTGACGAGGCAGAGCAGCAGCGCAACCCGCGTAGTCGTAGTGCCAAGTTGAGAATAGCTGAGAAACTGTGATATGGCAGATGAAGAGGTAAAAGAGCAAGAGGTTAAGGTCGAACAGCAGGCGCCTGAGGTACATACACTGGATCGTCTGAAGGAGCTTAAGAAGCGTGTGAGCGAGGATGATACCATCCCCGTAGGTACGCTGACGCTGCGCAAGATTCTGGGAGGTGATATTCTGACAGCCGAACTGGTGCGTCGCAACATCTGGACGCTCGTGCTGGTTGTTTTCTTCACGGTGGTATATGTGGCCTTTCGCTACCAGTGCCAGCAGGATATGATATTGATTGACAAGATGGAGGGGCAGTTGAAGGACGCCAAGTACAAGGCATTGTCCAGCTCGAGCACGCTGACGGAGCGTTGCCGTGAGAGTCAGGTGCTGGAGAAACTCCGTCAGAACCACGACTCGTTGCTGCATGTCAGCGACCAGCCGCCATATATTATTAATGTACCTGAGAAGGGTTTTTTAAGCGGAGGTGACGAATGAGTAAGTTTAACAGCGGTAAGGTGATGCAGCGCTATTTTTTCATTGCGGCGTTGCTTACATTGGTGGGTGTTTGCATTGTAGCCAAGGCCTTCTATATCATGACGGCCGAGAAAAGCTACTGGGCAACGGTGCAGGAGCAGCTGAAGCATGACTCCATCCCCGTGAAGCCCAACCGTGGCAACATTCTGAGCTGCGACGGACAGCTGATGGCCAGTAGCATTCCTGAGTACAAGATATACATGGATTTCCAGACTGGCGGAGCAGAGCGTGACTCGCTTTGGCAGCTGAAGCTCGACAGTATCTGTATAGGCCTGAACGAGATTTTCCCCGAAATGTCGGCCGACGAGTTTCGTGCCCATCTGGAGCAGGGTCGTCTGAAGGAGACCAAGAGCGGTGTCGGCTCACGTCACTGGCCCATCTGGAAGCGGCGTATCAACTATAACACCTTCAGCGAGGTGCGCAAGTTGCCCGTCTTCCGTATGAGCAAGTATAAGAGCGGCTTCCATTGGGAGGAGTTCAATGCCCGTAACCGTCCCTTCGGTTCACTGGCTCAGCGCACGGTGGGTGTCATGTTTGGCGAGAAAGATTCAGCCTATTGCGGTCTGGAACTGTCGTACGACTCGCTGTTGCGCGGTCAGAACGGCTTGGTACACCGTCAGAAGGTGCTCAATAAGATTATGAACATCACCGAGCAGCCACCCGTTGACGGTGCCGATATCGTGACGACTATCGATGTCGGCATGCAGGATATCGCCGAACGTGCCCTTATCGAGGAAATGAAACTGCCCGAGGTGAATGCCGAGATGGGTGTAGCCATTCTGATGGAGGTGAAGACAGGCGACGTCAAGGCCATCGTCAATATGATGCGCATGCCCAATGGCCAGTATGCCGAGGCCATCAATTCGGCCATCAGTTACCGCTGTGAGCCAGGTTCGGTGTTCAAGGTGGCTTCCATTCTCGTGGCACTCGACGATGGGGTCATTCCCAACGACACCAACTATGTTATCCATACGGGCAGTGGCGTGATGGAGATGCACGGCCGCTGGATGAAGGACCATAACTGGCGCCGAGGCGGTTATCAGGACATCAATGTGGCCCGTACGCTGGAGGTCAGCTCCAATATCGGCACGAGCTATGTCATCGACAAGTTCTATGGCGGCCATCCCGAGAAGTATGTCGAGGGCCTGCGCCGCGTGGGCATTGCCGAAGACCTCCGGCTCCCGTTGGTGGGCTACCGCCGTCCTAACATCCGTGACGTGGATACGAAGACCACTGACCGTTCAAAATACTGGAGTAAGACCACGCTCCCCTGGATGTCCATCGGCTACGAGACACAGATTGCACCTATCAATACGCTGGCCTTCTATAATGCCATTGCCAATGACGGGTGTATGATGCAGCCCCGTTTTGTCACCAAACTGGTGAAGGACGGCGAGACCCTCAGGGAGTTCCCGCCCGTAGTGCTGAAGGAGCGCATTGCCAAGCCCGAGACCATCAAGAAGATGCAGACCATCCTGGAGCATGTCGTCAGTCAGGGACTGGGCCGCAAGGCCGGTCCGCTGTCGAAGGCCTTCAAGGTGGCAGGTAAGACTGGCACAGCCCAGATTGCCGACGAGCATGGCAGCTATCACTCAGGCACCACGCGCTACTGGCTGTCGTTTGCCGGTTTCTTCCCTGCCGACGCGCCGCGCTATTCGTGCATTGTCTGCTTGCGTAAGACGGGTCTTCCCGCTTCGGGTGGCGGCATGAGCGGTGTGGTGTTCCGCCATATTGCCGAGGGCGTCATGGCGCAGAATGTGAAGCGCCTTGTTGAAGATGTACGCGACTCCACCTCTAACTTCACCCCTGAGGTGAAGGTGGGCAGTACGGCCGATGCCTCTTATGTCCTGAGCCGTCTGGGTGTCAATGGTCCGACGGCCGACATGGCCGAGACGCCGCGTGACATCATGCCCGACGTGACAGGTATGGGCGCCCGCGATGCTGTCTATGAGTTGGAGAGCCGTGGCGTGAAGGTGACCATCCATGGTCGTGGCAGGGTGAAGTCTCAGAGTATAGCAGCCGGCAAACCGCTGACTTCCGGTATAGCCTGCGAACTGTTTATGGAAATATAAAAAGACAAGGAAGATATGAAACTGAGTGAGTTACTGAAGAATGTCGACGTGCTGAACCTCATCGGCCGTGATGACGTAGAGATAACGGGTGTCAACATCGACTCCCGCCGCATTGCCGCTGGTCATCTGTTTGTGGCCGTCCCCGGCACCCAGACCGACGGTCACAGGTTTATCAACAAGGCTATTGAGCAGGGCGCTGTCGCCATCCTTTGCGAGAGCCTGCCTACCAAGCGCACAGAGGGAGTCACCTATGTGGCTGTCGAGTCTACGGAGTACTGTGTAGGCGAGGTGGCCACCCAGTTCTATGGCAACCCGTCGCGCCGGTTGAAGCTGGTCGGTGTCACCGGCACTAATGGCAAGACCACCATCGCCACCTTATTATATAATATGTTCCGCCAGATGGGGCATCGCTGCGGTCTGCTCTCTACCGTGTGCAACTACATTGAAGACGAGCCTGTACCCGCCAGCCATACCACCCCTGACCCCATTGAGCTGAACGCCCTTTTGGCACGCATGGTGGAGGCCGGTTGCGAGTATGCCTTCATGGAGTGCTCCAGCCACGCCATTGCCCAGCGCCGTATCGGTGGACTGAAGTTTGCCGGTGGTTTGTTTACCAACCTCACCCGCGACCATCTGGACTATCACAAGACGGTGGAGAACTACCGTCAGGCAAAGAAAATGTTCTTTGACGGTCTCGACAAGGATGCCTTTGCCATCACCAATCTCGACGACAAGAACGGCCTGTTCATGGTGCAGAACACGAAGGCCACCGTTAAGACCTACTCCACACGGACGATGGCCGACTACCGTGCCCGTATCATTGAGGCCCACTTCGAGGGTATGTATCTTGAGATGGACGGCCGCGAGGTGGGGGTGCAGTTCATAGGTAAGTTTAACGTGTCCAATCTGCTTTGCGTCTATGGCGCTGCTGTCATGCTGGGCAAGCAGCCAGAGGATATCCTGGTGGTGATGAGCACGCTGAAGAGCGTCAACGGACGGCTTGACCCCATCCGTTCGCCGGAGGGCTACACCGCCATCGTCGACTACGCCCATACCCCCGATGCGCTGGCCAATGTGCTTGGCGCTATCCACGAGGTGCTTGACGGCAAGGGGCAGGTCATCACCGTCTGCGGTGCCGGCGGCAACCGCGACAAAGGCAAGCGCCCGCTGATGGCTCAGGAGGCAGTCCGCCAGAGCGACCGTGTCATCATTACCAGCGACAACCCCCGCTTTGAGGAGCCGCAGGACATTATCAACGACATGCTGGCCGGACTTGACCAGAAGCAGATGCGCAAGGTTATCAGCATCGTTGACCGCCGCGAGGCCATCCGTACGGCCTGTATGATGGCCCAGCGGGGCGATGTCATCCTGATTGCCGGCAAAGGCCATGAGGACTATCAGGAGATTCAGGGCGTGAAGCATCATTTCGACGACCACGAGGTAGTGCGCGAGTGCTTTGCCAATCAATAGTAAATCGAAAATCGCTAAATCGTAAATCGAAAATCGAAAATCGCTAAATCGTAAATCGAAAATCGCTAAATCGTAAATATAAAAGATGCTATACTATCTCTTCCGTTTCCTGGAGCAGTACGATATCCCCGGCTCTCACCTGTGGTCGTACATCTCGTTCCGTTCGCTGCTGACGCTCATTCTGGCGCTGGTCATCTCGGCGTGGTTTGGTGAGTTCTTCATCAAGTTCATGCGTCGCAAGAAAATTTACGAGATTCCGCGCGACGTCATCACTGACCCGTTTGGCGTCGACAAGAAGGGTGTGCCCACCATGGGCGGCATCATCATCATCGTGGCCATACTCATACCCGTGCTGCTCTTAGCCCGCATCCGCAATATCTACATCATTCTGATGGTGGTCACCACCGTCTGGCTGGGCTTCCTCGGCTTCATGGACGACTATATCAAGGTGTTCCGCAAAAACAAGGAAGGACTGAAAGGCAAGTACAAGATTGTAGGGCAGGTGTCGATAGGCTTTATTGTGGGCCTGACGCTGTGGCTCAGCCCCGACGCTGTGGTACGCGAGAACGTCAGCGTGCAGCAGCAGAACCAGGAGGTGGTGGTGAAGCACAAGGCTGAGGCGGTGAAGTCACTGAAGACCACCATCCCGTTTGTCAAGAACCACAACCTGAACTACTCTGAGGTGATGTCTTTCCTGGGCGACTACAAGGTGGCTGCCGGCTGGGTGCTCTTTGTCGTGCTGACCATTCTGGTGGTAACGGCCGTCTCCAACGGTGCCAACCTCAACGACGGCATGGACGGCATGTGTGCCGGCAACTCTGCCATCATCGGTGTGGCGCTGCTCATCTTCTCATACGTGTCGGGCCATATCGTCTATGCGGCCTATTTCGACCTGATGTATATCCCCCATGCCGAGGAGCTGGTAGTGTTCCTCTCAGCCTTTATCGGTGCCATGATAGGCTTCCTGTGGTACAACGCCTATCCTGCTCAGATATTCATGGGCGACACGGGCTCGCTGACCATTGGCGGCATCATCGGTGTCTGTGCTGTCATCATCCACAAGGAGCTGCTGCTGCCCATCCTCTGCGGCATCTTCTTCGTCGAGAGTCTCAGCGTCATCATCCAGACGCAGTGGTTTAAGCTGATGAAGAAGAAGGGCAAGCGTGTGCGCGTGTTCCGTGCCACTCCCATCCACGACAACTTCCGCCGTCTGGACTCGCAGCTCGACCCCACCAGTCACTATATCCTGCGCGGCTGGCCTAAGCGGCAGTTCCATGAGTCGAAAATCACGTTCCGCTTCTGGATTGTCACTATCATCCTGGCGGCCCTGACCATTATAACCCTGAAGATAAGATAAATAGAGACCCACCCCCTGCCCCTCCCTGTGAGGGAGGGGAGAAAATACATGAAGATGAAAAAGAGAATAGTTGTTTTAGGAGCCGGAGAGAGCGGTGCAGGCGCAGCCGTTCTGGCCAAGAAAGAAGGTTTCGACGTGTTTGTGTCAGACATGTCGAAGATTGCCGATAAGTATAAGAAACTGCTCGACGACCACCAGATAGCGTGGGAGGAAGGGCAGCATACCGAGGACCGTATCCTGTCGGCCGACGAGGTTATCAAGTCGCCCGGCATTCCCGACACGGCACCGATGATGCAGAAGGTCATTGCCCAGGGCATACCCGTCATCAGCGAGATAGAGTTTGCCGGGCGCTATACCCAGTCGAAGATGGTGTGCATCACGGGTTCCAATGGTAAGACAACCACCACGTCGCTCATCTACCATATCTTCCGTCAGGCCGGCTACGATGCCGGACTGGCCGGCAACATCGGCCGATCGCTGGCTCTGCAGGTGGCCGAGGATCCGCATGAATACTATATCATTGAGCTGAGCTCGTTCCAGTTGGACAATATGTACGATTTCCGTGCCAACATCGCCATCCTGCTGAACATCACCCCCGACCACCTGGACCGCTACGGTGGCGAGATGCAGAACTATACCGATGCCAAGATGCGCATCATTCAGAACCAGACGCCGCAGGATGCCTTCATCTACTGGGCCGATGACCCCGTCATCGCACGCGAGCTGAAGAAGTACGACATCAAGGCCGTGCAGTGCCCCTTCAGCGACGTCAAGAAAAGTGGTGTCATTGGCTACATTGAGGAGGGACAGTACAAGCTGGAATACCCCACGCCCTTCAACATGGAGCAGGAGAGCCTCAGTCTGAGCGGCCGCCATAATGTGTATAACTCACTGGCCGCCGGTCTGGCCGCCAATATCGCCGGTATCAAGAAGGAGGAGATACGCAAGGCTCTCAGCGACTTCCCCGGCGTGGAGCACCGCCTGGAGAAGGTGTGTACGGTGCGTGGCGTGCAGTATGTCAACGACTCGAAGGCCACCAACGTCGATGCCTGCTGGTATGCCCTGGAGTCGATGAAGACGCGTGTCGTGCTCATCATCGGCGGCAAGGACAAGGGTAACGACTATTCACCGCTGATGCCGCTGGTCAGGGAGAAGTGCTCGGCGCTGGTCTATCTTGGAGCCGACAACGCGAAGCTGCACCAGAACTTCGACCAGCTGGGCATTCCCGTGCGCGACACCCACTCTATGCGCGAGTGCATGCAGGCCTGCTACGAGCTGGCTAAGCCCGGCGAGACGGTGCTGCTCAGTCCCTGCTGTGCCTCCTTCGACCTGTTTAAGAATATGGAAGACCGCGGCGAGCAGTTCAAGGAACTGGCCCGCTCATTATAATCCCATGAGCCCCATGAGCCCCATAAGTCTCATGGGCCCCATAAGCCCCATAGGCCCCATAAGAAAATAGACAATGAACAAGAAAATAGGAAATATCTTCAAAGGCGACAAGGTCATCTGGATGGTGTTCTTCTTCCTCTGCATGATCAGTATTGTCGAGGTCTTTTCGGCTTCGAGCAACCTGACGTACAAGAGCCAGAACTACATGGGCCCCATCATCTACCACTCTGCCATGATTATTATCGGCGTGGTGGTGGCCGTGGTGACGCTGAACGTGCCGTGCCGTTACTTTAAGCTGATGACGCCGTTCATGCTGCTTATCACTTTCGTCACACTGCTGTGGGTGCTCGTTGGCGGCGAAAGCATCAATGGTGCCAACCGTGTCATCTCGCTTCTGGGCTTCACCTTTCAGCCTTCCGAGATAGCCAAGGGTACCATGGTGCTGGTCACGGCCCAGATACTCAGTGCCATGCAGCGCGAATCGGGAGCCGACCGCAAGGCTTTCCAGTATATTTTGCTGTTGCTGCTTCCCACAGTATTTCTCATTGGCATTGAGAACGCGTCTACTGCTGCCCTGCTCTTTGCCGTCATCACCCTGATGATGTACATCGGACGTGTACCCGCGTCGCAGCTTGTCAAGCTGGGTATCGGCGTCGCTGTGCTCGCGGCATTCTTGCTGGTGCTGGTATTTGCCTTGGGCAGCATTGAAGACAGTTCCAACGAGAATACTCAGCTGACGGAGTCCGTCGCTGACGGCGACAAAGCAGCTGCTGACAAGAACAGTATCAAGGGAGGGGGTATCTTCCACCGTTTCACCACACAGCGTAACCGTATCCTGAAGTTCGTTAACAAGGAGGATGTGCCCGCTGAGGAGTACAATCTGGAGGAGAACTTCCAGGTGGGTCATGCCAACATTGCCATCGCCTCGTCAGACATCATTGGCAAGGGACCGGGCAACTCCATGGAGCGCGACTATCTGCCGCAGGCCTTCTCCGACTTCATCTATGCCATCATCATTGAGGAGATGGGTCTGATAGGCGCTGCCGTCGTGGTGTTCCTATATGTCGTGCTGCTCTACCGTACGGCCCGCATAGCCTTGCGGTGCGAGAACAACTTCCCGGCCTTCCTCATCATGGGCCTGTCGCTGCTGCTGGTCATCCAGGCCACATTCAACATGATGGTGGCCGTCGGTCTGGCACCCGTTACGGGCCAGCCCCTGCCGCTTATCTCAAAGGGTGGCACGTCGACCATCATCAACTGTGCCTACATCGGAGCCATGCTCAGTGTCAGCCGGTCGGCCAAGATGAAAACCGTTAAAGAAACCAAGTAGAATACAGATCATATGAAGAAAGAGCTAAGAGTCATTGTCAGTGGCGGGGGCACCGGCGGCCATATCTTTCCGGCTGTCTCCATTGCCAATGCCGTACGCCGTCTGCGTCCGGACGCACAGATATTGTTTATCGGTGCCCAAGGGCGTATGGAGATGCAGCGTGTGCCCGATGCCGGCTACGAGATCAAGGGCCTGCCCATCAGGGGGTTCTTCCGCCCGTTGTGGAAGCCTGCCAACATCGGCGTGGCTATCGACTATCTGCGTAGCAAGTGGCAGGCCAAGAAGATTCTTCGCGACTTCCGTCCCGACGTGGCCGTTGGGGTAGGGGGCTATGCCAGCAGTGCCGCTCTCGGTGCTGCCAACAGCCTGGGTATCCCCACGCTGATACAAGAGCAGAACAGCTATGCCGGCCTGGCCAACAAGCAGCTGGCAGGCAAGGCCAGTAAGATATGCGTGGCCTATGAGGGCATGGAGCGCTTTTTCCCCAAGGATAAAATCATGCTGACGGGAAATCCCGTGCGGCAGTCCTTGCTCGATACGACGCTCTCGCGCGAGGATGCCGTCCGCAGCTTTGGCTTCAACCCCCAGCAGAAGACCGTCCTCCTGGTTGGCGGCAGCCTGGGTGCCCGCACCATCAACGAGAGTGTGTTGCAGCACCTTGACCTGGTAGCCCGGAGCGGCGTGCAGTTTATCTGGCAGACGGGAAAGTTCTACTATGCTGAGATCCGGCAGAGGCTCAAGGGTCACGACCTGCCCAACCTGAAGGTTACCGACTTCATCACCGACATGGGCGCTGCCTACCGTGCTGCCGACCTGGTCATCAGCCGTGCCGGTGCCAGCAGCATCAGCGAGTTCTGTCTCATTGGCAAGCCGGTTATCCTGGTGCCCAGTCCAAACGTGGCTGAAGACCATCAGACGAAGAACGCCCTGGCTCTGGCCAACCGCGATGCCGCCCTCTACGTGAAGGACAGTGAGGCTCCCGCCGTGCTGCTCAAACTGGCCATAGAGACCGTCGGCGACGATGCCAAGCTGCGTTCGCTCAGCGAGAACGTGCTGAAGATGGCCCTCCCTGACTCGGCCGACATCATTGCCAAGGAAGTTATCAAATTAGCAACAAGATAAATGGAAGCAAAAGATATTCAAGCAGTATATTTCGTGGGTGGCGGCGGCATCGGCATGAGCGCCATTGCCCGCTACTTCATCCGCCGTGGCCTGGTGGTTGCCGGCTACGACAAGACCCCCAGTGAACTGACACGTCAGCTGGAACGCGAGGGCATGCTCCTGCACTACGATGAGAACGTCGACGAGATTCCTTTTGTCTGCCGGCAGCCGGCCTCGTGTCTCGTCGTCTATACCCCGGCTGTTCCTGCCGAACACAAGGAACTGGTGTTCTTCCGCGAGAAAGGCTTCGAAATCCAGAAACGTGCCCAGGTGCTCGGCACGCTCACCCGCGAGCACCGCGGACTCTGCGTGGCAGGCACCCATGGCAAGACCACCACATCGACTATGTGCGCCCATATCATGCACCAGTCGCATTTAGACTGCAATGCCTTCCTGGGCGGCATCTCCAAGAACTACGGCACCAACTACATCCTGTCTGACAGCGACTACGTCGTCATCGAGGCCGATGAGTTCGACCGCTCCTTCCATTGGCTGCGCCCCTGGATGACGGTCATCACCTCAACCGACCCCGACCACCTCGACATCTACGGCACGAAAGAAGCCTATTTAGAGAGCTTCCGCCACTATACCACTCTTATACAGCCCGGCGGCGCTCTTATCATCCACCGCGACTTAGAGATGCAGGAGCAGTTGCCTGAGGGTGTGCGCCGCTACGACTATGCGCTCGACGAAGGCGACTTCCATGCCGAGAACATCTGTATCGACAATGGTACCATCACCTTCGACTTCGTGTCGCCCATAGAGACGGTCAGGGGTATTGAACTGGGCCAGCCCGTGCCTATCAATATTGAGAACGGCATTGCAGCCATGGCCATGGCACAGCTCAACGGCTGCACCGCCGAGGAACTGCGTTACGGTATGAAGACCTACGGAGGCGTCGACCGCCGCTTCGACTTCAAGATCAAGACCGACCGTCTGGTGCTGCTCAGCGACTATGCCCACCACCCCAAGGAAATCTACCAGAGTGCCCGCAGCATACGCCAGCTCTATAAGAACCGCCGCATCACGGCCATCTTCCAGCCCCATCTCTATACCCGCACGCGCGATTTCTACCGCGAGTTTGCCGATGCTCTGAGCCAGCTCGACGAGGTGGTGCTCACCGAGATCTACCCCGCTCGCGAGCAGCCCATCGAGGGCGTTACCTCGCAGCTCATCTACGACAACCTGAAGCCCGGTGTTGCCAAGACCATGATACAGAAGGCCGACGTGCTCAATTTCGTCCGCAGCCGTTCCTTCGATGTGCTCATTGTGCTCGGTGCCGGCGACCTGGATAATGAAATGCCTCAGATAACCAAGATATTACAAGAGAAATAGCACATGACCATCAACTGGAAACATACCATCGTCGTTCTGCTCGACATCGTCATTGCAGCCTATCTGCTGCTGGCTGTCACCGCCTTCAACCGGCCCGATGACAAGGCTACGGTATGTACCGAAGTGAACATCCACATCGACGACAACCAGAGCGGACTGCTTAGTGCCGCAGAGGTGAAGCGGCTGTTGCAGCGGCAGAAGCTCTATCCCCTGGCGCAGCCCATGCAGTTTGTCAGCACGCGCCAGATGGAGGAAGCCCTGTTGAAAAACCCCTACGTGGAGTCGGTCCAATGCTATAAGACGCAGAACGGCCATATCGTCGTCCGTCTGCAGCAGCGTCAGCCGGTGTTGCATGTCATGCCCACTAACGATACGCAATACTACGTCGACGTGCATGGGGTCATCCTGCCCCATACCCATCTGTCGGGCCATCTGCTGGTGGCCACAGGCACTATGGAGCGCCGCTATGCCCAGCAGCGCCTCGTGCCCATAGCCAATTTTATACTTGGCGACGAGTTCTGGCGGTCACAGACCGAGCAGCTCAACGTGCTGCCCGACGGCACGCTGGAACTGGTGCCGCGTGTGGGCAGTCATATCATCTATCTGGGTGCCCCCGTCGGTATAGCGAAGAAGCTTGAGCGCCTGCGTAAGTTCTATAAGTATGGGCTGAGCCACGCCGGCTGGGACCGTTACGAGCGCATCAACGTGGAGTTCGACAATCAGATAGTGTGTAAGAAAAGACCAAAGAAAAATAAATCGTAAATCGAAAATATCGTAAATCGTAAATAAATCGTAAATCGTAAATAAATCGTAAATCGTAAATAAATCGTAAATCGTAAATAAATCGTAAATCGAAAATCCTGTAAATCGTAAATAAGTATAATGGTGGCAAAGGAATTTGTAGTAGCAATCGAACTCGGCTCATCCAAGATGACGGGTATCGCGGGACAGAAAAACCTTGACGGCAGCGTGACGGTGCTGGCCGTGGTCAAGGAAGACTCCTCGCAGTTCATTCGCAAGGGAGTAGTTTACAACATCGACAAGACGGCCCAGTGTCTGCAGAATATTGTCAAGAAGCTGGAGATACAGCTGAAGACACAAGTACGCCAGGTCTATGTCGGTGTGGGCGGTCAGTCTATCCGTGGTGTCAGGAATGTGGTCACGAAGGACCTGCCCGCCGGCACCATCGTGACCGACACGCTGATTGACCAGTTGTTTGATGCTAACCGCAACGCCAACTACCCCGACCAGGAAATCCTTGATACGGCTGTTCAGGAATACAAGGTTGACTCGCAGTATCAGCAGGACCCCGTCGGCATACAGTGTACGCGCCTGGAGGGTAACTATCTGAATATCCTGCAGCGAAAGGCTTTCTATAAGAATTTCAACAAGTGTTTCGAGGCTGCCGGCATTCCTATAGCCGAGATTCTCAACGCCCCCCTGGCACTGGCCGACGCTGTGCTGACCGAAGCAGAGCGCCGTTCGGGTTGCACGCTCATCGATATCGGTAGCGACACGACCACCGTCTCTGTCTACACAAAGAATGTTCTGCGCCATCTGGCTGTCATACCCTTGGGCGGTATCAACATCACCAAGGATATAGCCACGCTGCAGATGGAGGAGAGCGATGCCGAGAAGATGAAGCTGAAGTACGCTTCGGCCTATACGGATAATAACGAGATTGACAATAACCTGAAGTATCCCATTGACCAGGACCGTCAGGTTGAGGCCCGCCGCTTTGTCGAGATTGTCGAGGGCCGGCTGGAGGAGATCGTCGAGAATGCCTGGTATCAGGTGCCCTCTGAATACTATGACAAGCTGCTGGGCGGTATCATTCTGACGGGTGGCGGCTCCAACCTGAAGAATATTGAACGGGCTTTCCAGAATCATACCCGCATCGACAAGATCCGCGTGGCCAAGGCTCCCGTCCATGCCGTCAATGGCGGTGGCGACGAAATCAAGGCAAAGACAGGCATGATGAACACCGTCTTGGGCCTGCTCATGAAGGGCGATGTCAACTGCGCCGGTGGCCCCATCGACCCCAGAGGCGACCTCTTTGGCCAGTCTAAGCCCAGCATTGTTGCTGAGAATAACGACCAGCGTCCGGCCCGAAAGCCTGGCGAGGTGCCTGCCGGCGTCGTGCTTTCAGAACAGGAGAAGCTGAAGGCCGAGGAGGAAGCCCGCCAGAAGGCTGAGGATGAAGCTCGTAAGAAAGCCGAGGAGGAGCGTAAGCTGAAGGAGGAGCAGGAGCGTCAGCGCCGTGAGAATTCCAGGTGGAACAAGTTCAAGAAAAACATCGTTAATTTCGGTAAGACCATTATGGGGCCTGAGGAGGAATAACTTAAAAGATTAAAGGGATAAACAACATTAAAAGAATTAGGATTATGGCAGACAAAAACACAATAAACATCCTTGACTTCGGTGAGCCGGAGATGGAGCACAGCATCATCAAGGTGATTGGCGTCGGCGGCGGTGGTGGCAATGCCGTCAACCACATGTATCGTGAGGGTATCCACGATGTCACTTTCGTACTTTGTAACACCGATGCACAGGCACTTAACGATTCGCCTGTGCCCGTCCACCTGCAGCTTGGCGCCGAGGGACTCGGCGCCGGCAACAAGCCCGAGCGGGCACGCCAGGCTGCCGAGGATAGTCTCGACGATATTAGGGATATGCTGAGCGACGGCACCCGCATGGCCTTTATCACTGCCGGCATGGGCGGTGGTACGGGCACCGGTGCTGCACCCGTCATTGCCCGCGCCTCCAAGGAGATGGGCATCCTCACCGTAGGCATCGTTACCATTCCCTTCCGTTTCGAAGGCTCCAAGAAAATTGACCAGGCCCTGGACGGCGTGGAGGAGATGGCCAAGCACGTCGACGCCCTGCTCGTCATCAACAACGAGCGCCTGCGCGAAATCTACCCTGACCTCTCGCTCATGGCCGCCTTCGGCAAGGCCGACGACACACTCTCGGTGGCCGCCAAGTCGATAGCCGAGATTATCACTGTACACGGCGTCATCAACCTCGACTTCAACGACGTGAGGACGGTGCTGCAGGACGGCGGTGTGGCTATCATGTCCACCGGCTACGGTGAAGGTGAGGACCGCGTGAAGAAGGCCATCGACGACGCCCTGAACTCGCCGCTGCTCAACGACAACGACATCTTCAATTCGAAGAAGATACTGCTCTCTATTGCCTTCAACGAGGAAAAGGGCGGCAAGGACAACTTCATGATGGAGGAGATGAACTATGTGCATGATTTCATGGACCAGTTCGGCAGCGAGTTTGAAATCAAGTGGGGTGTTGCCATCGACCCCGAGCTGGGCAAGAAGGTCAAGGTCACCATCCTGGCCACCGGCTTTGGCATCACCAATGTCGACGGTATGGAGGCCCGCCTGAAGAAGCACTCGCAGGAGGAGGCCAACCGCATGGCCGAAGAGCAGGAGAGGGCTGCTGCCCGTGAGGAGCGCCGTAGCCGCTTCTATGGCGATGCTACCGGCACCAAGCGCTACAAGCGCCGTCCGCACATCTATCTCTTCCGTCCTGAGGACCTCGACAACGACGATATCATCTCTGCCGTGGAGTCTACTCCTACCTATAAACGTACGCGCGAGATTCTGGACAGCATCCACTCGCAGGCCACCGGCGATTACATCGTCGACTCAAAGGCTGACGCGGCGCAGGAGCTCCAGCAGGGCGTCATCAGCTTTGTGTAGGCTTGACCTGTCAGGACAAACCATTGTATTAATTCGCATTTTTTCCGCCCTTACGGCCCCGGTTTCGGACAGAAATCGGGGCCTTTTTCTGTGTTTGTCCGAGATTGAAG
>CAMYZO010000020.1 GCA_947303855.1 uncultured Prevotellaceae bacterium | reverse complement strand
ATCCTTTCAAGACCGAAGAAGAACTGTGGGCCCAGTGGGCCAAGCACATCTGGTTCGCCCGCTATCGCCCAAAGGCTCTGCCGCTCTATCGTCAGTTGTTCGATGTGGTCAAGGAGAAGAATTACTTTGTCATCACCACTAATGTAGATGGTCAGTTCGAAAAGGCAGGCTTTGACAAAGACCGTATCTTCGCCACACAAGGCGATTATGCTTACTTCCAGCCCGCTTCTGGTAGTCCCAAAGAACTGTATCATAATCAGGAGTGGGTGAGCCAAGTGCTGCCACTCATCGAGGACTGCCGCATCCCCACAGAGCTGATTCCACATACACCCGATTGCAGACCTGTATCGATGAACCTCCGCTGCGATGACACCTTTGTAGAGGATGCCCATTGGCATAAGCAGGTTCGCGGCTATCAAGAGTTCGTAGAGCAGGCCAACGCCCATCGTATGCTGCTTCTGGAATTAGGTGTTGGTTTCAACACCCCCGTCATCATCCGTTTCCCCTTCGAGCGCATGGCGGCACAATTCCCGCAGACCACCCTCGTCCGCTTCAACCGCGACTATCCACAACTGACGACACAAGGCGTAAACAATTACATGGCATTCACCGAAGACTTGACAGAGATGATGCACCGATTGTTTCATAAATAATTATAAACTTATTAATTGTAAGTCGCTGTAAATGAGTAATAGTTACCAAAGGTAAGTAACTAACGCGGAGGTGCGCAAATCGTTAAATCGTAAATTGTTGAGGTGGACTACTTTGCATTCCAGTGGCACATAACTGACGAGTGCGACCAGCGTTGCAAGCACTGTTACATCTTTTCTGAGGGTCATCCGAAACAGATTGAGATGCCTTGGGAGAGACTGGTGGCGGTGCCGCAAGTATCAGCTCTCACTCGACGGACTGCGCGAGACGCACGACCGATTCCGTAAACCCGGTTCTTTCTCGGCTGCGAATATCGATGAGATACCGCAGTTGATTGACGTCATCGTAGAGCACAAGGCCGACATCTTCGCCTTTGGCCGCTACTGCCCAACATCCGAAGACCGGGCACACCAAGAGACCTGGCACATAGAGCCGCAGCGCTACCGTGAATTCCTCGAAAAATGCTGGACGAAGTTCGAGCAATACAAAGACTCCGATACGACTTTTAATCTGAAGGATCACCTCTGGACACTGTTCCTCTACGAGAAGGGCTTGTTCAAGATTCCAGATTCTTATAGGGCACAGAACGAAACGTTTATAGAGGTTAGATAGTCGAAAACGTCTGAATGCCCTTTGTTTATTAGGGTTTCGGGAGATTGAGAGAGTGAAAAGCACGAAAAACGAAACGCTCAAAAAGTTGGATTTGGCTTGATTTTGCTTTGATTTTAGGATCAAAACGTGTGCACGGCGATGTGAAAGGCTTGAATAACGTGTGCGGAAGTTGGGTTTATGAATATGGCTGGGCCGACTGCCTGGCTATTTTTTTTTGAGTCAATTTCAAAAATATAAATTTCAAAAACCTTGTATATAAGAATTATTTAGTAACTTTGCAAGCGATAAACGGAAAGATCCAGATATGGCAAAGGTAGTGCATGTGCATTTGATAGGTAAGCGAAAAGACTACTATTTCAGCAGTATTTCAGCGGTGTTTACGGTTTTAGACCGTGAGGACATCGGAGTGAGCAAACATTGGTTGCTTAATGCAGGGCTTGGAAAAGGGCATGTTGTACACAACGAAAAGGCTGTAATAAAGGCATCTACGCTGATTTCTTGCCATCGCGAGGCAGGTGATAAGGAAGGGTGATTAAAGAGGCTCAGAAGGCCATTTGAAAGGCGTTTTTAGCCGTCGTGATACGCCGGCATACAGGACAGTTACAGAGGGGCTTTCGGGCCCCTTTTTTCGTGGTCAAAAAAGCCGATTTTTGGGTTAGGGTGTCGTTTAGGGTGTCAGTTTAGGGTGTCAGTTTTTGAAGTTTAGGGTGTCAAATTACCCAAAAATTATGTGTTAAACAGAGGGGGGAGTCGATACAATAATTGTTAAAGCGGTCGAAAATCGGCTGTTAGCCCCCCCCCATAAGCAGCCCTATTTTTGAAATACACCTTATATTATTACGTGAGAATCAGCATTTTAACATTTTCAGAGCCCATTTCAGGAGGGGGGGGAGGGGGCCAGGGGGGAGCCCTGAGGTGGCTGCATGGAGGTACGCTTCGAGGTAATCTTACGAAATAATATCAAGCCTTTTGCTATAGTCAATATTCAGATTAATGTCAAATCGCATAAGTTCTTTAGTTATTTGCGAGTGATAGGGATAATACTCCTTGCTCATTAGATCCCCCAAAAGATATTTAGCGCATTCTAAGGCTTGATCTCGCCTACGCTGCTTTGCGGATTCAGTCTTTAGAGCCTGTATCTCATTTTCCTTCGTGTCACAAAAGTGTTTGAACCACCTAACATATTGCTGTCCTCTAAACTCCGAAGTAAGGATTTGTTCTGGATATGTTAATATCTGTTTTTGATGTTCTGTTATATCTCTGTCATAATACTTGTTCTTGTATTCATTAAACGCAATTTCCAACCATTTCGGATATGAGGCCTTTTGACTTCCATCAATTAGTGATGGGGCAATTTTCCTCAGGAATGAAAATCGTGAAAAGAATATGTCTCTTTTGACTGTTGTGTCTAATAGGTGTATCGTCTCCAATGCTTGGAATATGACTCCGCAATTTCTCTTTTGCAAGTTAAATGTATACGACCCCCATCCGGCAAGCCCAAACACGGTAATAATTAATGCTAAAATAAAAGGGCTCATTATCAGAAGAATTTTGCAATAGAACCGAGGACTTCAAAGATGCGAAGGATGCGGGAGATGGGAAACTCCTGATCATCGAAAGAGGGATTAATGGGGACATAGCGGAGGGTGTCGGGCGTGGAACCACGACGGAGAATCTTGATGGTGCGGATGGTGTCGAGCACGACGGCGTAGATTTCTCCAAACTGGATGTCGTCGATATGGCATTCACGCAGGGCAATGATGTCACCGTGGTTGATACGCGGTTCCATGGAGTGGCCGGTAACGTTGCACCAGACTGTTGCTTTCTCGAAACCCGGCACAACGATATTGCAGGCCGGAACTGATGCCTGACTGTTGAAGATTTCAGAGAACCCACCAATGAAATCGACATCGAAATATGGAATGCCAACAGTCGGATCCAGACTCACAGATGAAGAAATAATGTCTTTTTCTTGCTGGTTTGGGATTATTTCTGTATCTTTGCAACTGGATGATGGTCGCTCATTAGCGGCATGAGGTGCCGGAGTGGCCTCTAAGGGTACACTTGGTTTAAGCATCTCTCCACGACCAGTAAGGAGCCAATCAGGAGATAAATCTGGATATGCCAATAGAATCTTTTCAATATTGATTGAACTCATTCCCTTTCCTCCTGTTTTGGCTTTACCAAGAAGACCAATAGACAAACCTGCCGCGACAGTCATTTGATTGTCGTTTATCCCCTTTTTTGCCATAAAATATTGAAGCCTTTCAATAAAGTTACCCATAAAAATGAAATTTTTCAATAAAATATTTGTCGGTATAGAATTATTTCTGTATCTTTGCAGCGGGTTTTACATAAAACTGCGCGGCAAAGATACAAAAAAGGCCGCAGAAAAAAGAATATTAACGGTTAAATTAAGTAAGATTATGACAGTCACTCATCATCCAGATCTCGGAAGTCGCAATGGAAGTGCGGGTTTAGCGAGTCAAGTGCGACAAATGCTCGATAGAAGCGAAGTTGTATATGTGCGGGAAAAGGTGTTACGTCAATCTCCCAAGTGTTTAGCCCAGGGATTTGGCATAATGTCGGCTGAGGAATACGCAATAGCCTGCAGAACTGAAAGAGGTCATTACGCAGTGACGATGCTTGATTATCGTCCTTATAGTCGAGAATACATATACGGATTACTGAATGCATAGGAGTTATGTTTGAAACTGCGCGGCAAAGATACAAAAAAGGTCGCAAAAAAAAGAATATTAACGGTTAAAAATAGGAATTATGTTACAAAATGAATTTGAAGAAAGAACAAAACTCAGCGTCACTGCTGATGAGTTCAACGGTATCAATGCGCTTTACATGGCGTGTGGAGATGGCATCGAAAAAGATGTGTTCTGCAAGTTGTATATGTCTTTTGAAGGCCGTCTGGAATTGCTGCACATGATTGAGCGAGAGCACCAGCGGATGAAGGATGCTTTGGATGAACACAAGTTGCTTTTAAAGGAGGCTAACGAGATCAGGAGTGAGGCTGCTGATGCGATGCTGGAGATTGAGCAAGGACTTCTCGACGGCGGAACCGTCGAGCACACTACACGGGAGGTATTTGCCGCAGAGCTGCTTGACCGTAAGGCTTGGTGGCTTGTAGGTCCTAAGGAGGTTGTGCTTAGGAAGACCAAGATGGGTATGGCCCTGACAGAGAAAGATCTAAACTATATCAGTGAGAATCTTAAGTAATCATCAAAATAGTTAAAGTTATGGACAAGAGAATCAAGGTAAGTGACGACTTGCGCAGGAAGATAGCCAAGGCGTTCGGAGTGACAGAAACGACAGTGCGCAATGCCCTGCGGTATGATGCCAAGAAGGGACAGACTGAGACTGCTGTTAAGATCAGGATGATGGCTGTTCAGAATGGCGGTGTGCCGACTGTCAGCCTGCCTGAGTGTGAGTGCATCCACGACGAGGTGAAGGGTCTGATGGTGCAGACGTTCAACAACGGTGCGGTGCTGACCATCGACAAGCATACGGGCGATGCCGAGGTGAAGGACGCGAAGGGCGTGGTGCGGATGCGGAAAGAGAAGATTTCGGTGCCTCAGATCCATGTGCTGCAGGAGTATGCAGCAGCGTTTTAACGGTCGCTGTGGTACAGCGACATACAGGACAGTAACGAAGAAAGGATAAGATATGTTAGAGTATTACGGCAACGTGGCTTGTGTATCAGCCCGGGAACTGGTTGACAGCGGCATCATGTCGCAGGCGTGTTACAAATCACAACTGAGACGCCATCAGTTGGAGGTTGTGCGCCCTGGCAAGGGACTTGGCCATTACGCCCTTGTTGCCGTTGACTCCTTGCCTGACAAGTATAAAGCTCAGGTGCGGGCCCTGTACCCGGACGGGAACCGCACACGCCTGATGGAGTGGGTCAAGAAGAACTACGAGCGCGACGCAGCAGCCTATTCGTTTTTCTTCGACAAGCGGAATACCGGTGTGGATCTGCCAGCAGACAAAGTGAAAGAATATACCATTAATGCCTCTGTGTTGAACTGCTGCATCAAACTCTACGACAGGGCGTCAATGTGCCAGAAGATGTTTGGCAATCGCTATAACTGGGATGAAATGACGACTGTGATTGACTGTCTGCGCGAGTTGTATGGCCACACACTACCGGCCTCAACTATGCGTTTCAGAAAGAAGGTTGCCGAGTATAAGCGTGACGGGTATATCTGCCTTGTCAGCGGCAAGTTCGGAAACCAGTGTGCCCGCAAGGTGGACCACAGGACAGAGCGCCTTATCCTGGGCATTGCCGTATTGCCAAACAAGCCTTTCAATTCGACTGTTGCCGAAATGTATAATCAGTTTGTCTGTGGAGAGCTTGACGTTTACGATCCTGAGACCGGCGAAATGTTCAATCCCGATGACTACACCACTAAGGACGGTGAGCCTATGGTATTGAGCGAGACCACCATCAACAACTATCTGAATATGCCAAAGAACCGGGTGCTGGTTGACCATCTGCAAATGTCGTGGACCACCTACATGCACGAGGTGATGCCACACGTTCACCGCCATGCTCCTGAGTTCTCTTTCTCGAAGATCTCCTTTGATGACCGAGATCTTCCCCGTAAGTTAAAAGACACCAAGCAGCGCCCTAAGGCTTACTATGCCTATGATGTGGCCAGTCAGTGTGTTGTCGGCTACGCCTACAACCGCAATAAGAACACAGACCTGGTGATTGACTGTTTCCGCTCATTGTTCCATCTAATAGAGCGTAATGGTTGGGGCTGTCCGGCTCAGGTGGAGGTTGAGAACCATCTTATGTCGCAATGGCGAGACTCATTCCTGAAGGCCGGTATCATGTTCCCGTTTGTGCGCTTCTGTGCCCCTCAGAACTCCCAGGAGAAATATGCAGAGCAGATGAACGGTGCCAAGAAACGGAGTGTGGAGCATAGGAACCATCTTGGCATTGGCCGTTTTTATGCCAAGGATCGCCACTACAGGACAGAGGCTAAGAAGGTGTTTGATGAACTTAATGACACCTACGAGGATCTGGAATACTACACCTGGGAGCAACTGATTGCTGAGGATATGAAGGATATTGATCAGTTCAACAACACCCTCCATCCGAACCAGAAGAAATACAAGGGCATGACCCGTTGGCAAGTGCTTGTACAGAATATGAATCCGACGCTGCAACCTCTTGACCGTGCGCTGTGGGCAAGATATATCGGCGAGCACGTCAGCACATCGATCCGCAGGAACTCATATTGCAGAGTAAACGGGAGTGACTGGTGGCTGAGCCAGACAGAGGTGATTGAGAAGCTGGAGCCAAACAATGTGAAGGTGGAAGCCTACTATCTGACCAATGAGCAGGGCGAGGCCGTGGACGTCTGGATTTATCAGAACGACATGATGATTGACAAGCTTCAGAACGTCGGAACCTTCAACACGGCAGATGCTGAGCAGACAGATGAAGACCGTGCCGTGTTTGTCGAGCAACAAAAGAAGATAGCCCATTTCGGGGCATACGTCAAGCGTAATGGTATTGCACCGCTACGGGTGATGGATAAGGGGCAGGCCGATTTTGAGAGCCCCACAGAGGAAATTACGGACTATGCGGCTGAGCCCGAAGAAAAACAGCCGGAACAAATGGCCGACTTCATCAGAGAAGACTATGAGGCCAACGCATTGAATGACTTATAAACGATTTTTAAATACAGTTACAATGGAGATTACAAGTGAGATTAAGAAACGGATTATGGAGGCCATCGAGGCCAACCGCGTGAACTATCCAAGCGACAGCAAGCATGCCGCCAGTTTGGGCATCAGCCCGGCAGTCTATAGCCAGTTGAAGCAGGGGCAGACAGTGAAGGTGCTCAGCGAGGCCAACTGGATTTCGATGGCCCGCCGGTTAGGTGTGGAGCTTCGCCCCGGCATGGAGTGGAAGGCCGCCAGAACCGCCACCTTCAAGTACATCTGGGCACAGTTGACCGCCTGCCAGAACTCCAGCCTGAGTGCCATCATGTGTGATATGCCAAATATCGGCAAGACCTTCACGGCCCGCGAGTATGTAAAGGGGCATAGAAACGCCATCTACGTAGATTGCTCACAGGTTAAGACCAAGCGGGCCTTGGTGAAGAAGATAGCGAAGGAGTTCGGCGTGAGTGCCAACGGCACCTTCGGCGACATCTACGAGGATCTTGTGTATTATATCCGCACAGTGGATCAGCCGCTCATTATCCTGGACGAAGCAGGTGATTTGGCTTATGAGGCTTTCTTGGAACTGAAAGCCCTCTGGAATGCCACCGAAAGATGCTGTGCCTGGTATATGATGGGAGCCGACGGTTTGAAGGCTAAGATAGACCGTTCTGTGGAGGGCAAGAAAGTTGGCTATGCTGAAATGCTGAGCCGTTACGGGGATCGCTTCTGCAAGGTCACTCCAGACGACGGCAAGGAACGCCAGGCATTTTTGATGGATCAGGCCCGCGTGGTTGCCGAGGCTAACGCTCCTGAGGGCGCAGATGTCCGGCAGATCGTTTTGAAGACGGGAGGCGCATTAAGGCGTGTTTATACAGAGATTGAAAAGTGCAAGGCAGTATGAACGGAAAAACATATCCAAAGGGGACGGTGTTCCAACTGCTGCTGAGCGGTCATGCAGTGTCATCGGTCATCAATGAGTGGTGGGAGGCCAGCACTCAGGCTGATGTCCGTATCCGCAAGGCCAAGACCAAGGGCTGTTTTGTACTGGAGACAGAGGACACTATATTTGCGGCCCACATTATCAAACTGTGGCCGGGAACCAAGGTAAATGTAAAGGAACCGAAGAAATGAGTAAACGAGCATACACTGTAGAGAACATCGAGGCCATCAAGTATGAGTGCCTTAACTGGGATGACATGTGGAGAAATCCCTTTGGCAATCCGGCAATCGCCAGCTCATGGTTTATCCTTGGCCCGTCTGCCAGTGGCAAGAGCTCGTTTGTGATGCAGTTGGGCCGTGAGTTATGCAGGAAAGGTCCTGTGCTCTATGTGAGTTATGAGGAAGGTGTCAGGATGGAGTTCCAGCGCCGTTTGAAGTATCTGCACATGAGCGAGGTACGTGGACGCTTTTCTGTGGTGACAGATGACAGTTACGAGGAACTGACTGAGCGGCTGAGCCGGTCGAAGTCTGCCAAGTTCGTCATCATTGACTCTTTCCAGTATAGCGGCTGGACCTATGAGCAGGCAAAGGCCCTGGTTGACAAATTCCCAAAGAAAGGCTTTATCTTTGTTAGCCAGGAATACAAGGGTCAGCCGTTGGGCAAGGCAGCCGTCAGGCTTCGCTATATGGCCGATATGAAGGTCAGGGTTGCAGGATATAAGGCATATTGCCAAGGACGCGCTACAGGCGATCCAGGCAGCTTCTATCCTGTCTGGGATGAAGGTATTATTAAGACATCAAATAATTTGTAGGTATGAGTAGAACAAGACAAATGATAGAACTGTTTGCGCCCTCAGTTATGAGGGAGCACAGACCTGAGAAATTCACCGTCAAGGGCTTTACCTGTCCTGAGTGCCACGGCAATGGCTGGGGCTGGCGGCAGGATGATGGCAACCCAAACGCAGACCGTCGCGGATGTGCGAAAGTGACCTGCCCGACATGTGGTGGCACCGGGGAACTGGATGCCGAGGTGACAGTCAACTGGAAGAGGCAGAAAGGAGGTGGGTTATGAAAAGGATGAGTAATTCGGACTACGAGCGAAAGTACAAAGATGTATGCGAAAGAGAACGTCGTCGTAGAGGTGTAGAACGCTGTCGCTTATGGCGGGAAGCCCACCCGGAAAAGATAGAAGAATACAACAAGAAGCGCCTTAAATGCAATATGACACCAGAGGCGTGGGAAGAACTTATGGAAGCACAAAGACAACGCCGGAGGAGGGCGCGAAATCCATGAGAGTATATATCAGTGGAAAGATTGGCGAGGAGGTTCTGAGTCAGGAAACCCTCGAAAAGTTCAAAATGGCAGAGGAGGCCATGCACGCTATGGGATATGAAGTATTCAATCCGACGAGGAGCGGCTTGGGCAAAAAGGCCGAGGTGCTTGCTGAAAGGCTCAGTACGGAATGCGGCAGAAAAGTTGAATGGTATGATGCTATTATGCTGCTTGACTTGGAAGAGCTGGCCAAATGTGATGCTATATGCCTTTTGGATGACTGGAAAGAGTCTGATGGTGCTTCAACTGAGGCATTATATGCTTATGCGACAAAGAAACATTTCATTTTTCATGGTAAATAATTGAGTTATGGGAATAGCAATAGTAACATTCTTTCTTGACGAAAAGGGGAAGGAGGAAATGCAATGCAGGAGATAACGAACTTTGCCCGGTTTTACGGTGTGTTTAACAAACTCAGTTACAAGGGCGACAAAGAAGAACTGAAAAGCGACCTGGTGCGTCAGGCCACCCATGGGCGGACAGAGAGCCTGAGGGAAGTGACACGCAGGGAGTATGAGGATCTCTGCACTACGCTGGAGCGGACTGTGCCAGGTGCTGCCGTACAGAGTGCCATCGTGGGCGAGTTGAGGCGGCAGCGTAGCATTGCGCTGCACCAGATGCAGAAGATGGGCGTTGACACCACGGACTGGAACCGCATCAATGCGCTGTGCAAGGACGGTCGGATAGCAGGCAAGCTGTTTGCGCAACTTTCTGCCGAGGAACTGGCTGCGATGACCAAGCGTCTTCGTGTGATCGAGCGCAAGGGAGGCTTCAGGGACCTTGACAGCCTGACCCCGGGCGCAACAATTATAGACATCAATAATCATCAACCCCTAAAAGGATATGGACTACAGGATTCGTAATGTAAATGGATTGCTGGGCGGCACTGTCATCAGCACAACGCCCCCGAAGTGTGAAACATGCCAAAACGACGCTGCCGGCACGAACTGTGTGAAGGTCTTCTTCATGGTGGCCGCCTTGTTTGTTTGGCGAAGAAATAATAACCCTTTAATTAATTACAGTTATGTCAGGAATCAATGTTAAGAATTTGACCGCTGAGGAAAAGGCGGCACTGTTGGCAGAGCTTCAGGCCGATGCCAGCAACAGCAGGATCCAGAAGCGCGAAGCCTACGAGGCTCTACGCTCACAGTTTATTCATGAAGTTCAGGAAAAGGTCACTCTGCTTGTGGCTGACGTGAAAGGTTTCCACTCCTGGATTGAGAAAGAGACCAAGGCTTTCAGCGAGACGATGAAAGAGTATGGCCAGGTGAAGAGCACGGATCAGCTAAACTTCACTATTACAGACGGCAACTTCAAACTGGAGGTGAAGGCCTCTAAGGTGAAAGCCTTTGACGAGCGTGCAGACTTGGCGGCTGAGCGTCTGATTGACTACTTGAAGCGTTACATGCAGCAGAGCGAGAAAGGCGCAGACGATCCGATGTACCAGATGGCCATGACGCTGCTGGAGCGTAACAAGATGGGCGACTTGGATTATAAGAGCATCAGCAAACTCTACGAACTGGAGGATAAATTTGATCAGGAATATGCCGACATCATGACCCTCTTTAAGGAAAGCAACCAAGTGCAGAAGACCGCCATCAACTACTATTTCCATGAGCGTGGCGAGGATGGTATCTGGCGACGTGTGGAACCCAGTTTTTGCAGAATGTAATAAATGGCAGAGTTATGATACATCATGTGAAGAAAGAACCGAAAGTGACCATTTGCCGGCGTTGTGGCGGCAATGGCCACATCTTGGGTAAGAACGGGCAGAAGCAAGTCTGCCCGCAATGTGAAGGCAGCGGGCGCTGTGTCGTCAGCTGCGATATGCACGTTAATATCGAGCCTTTTAAACCGGAAAAAGTATGAAGAAGAGTCAGATACGTCGCGGTGTGTCATATCAGAAGCGCGTGGAGGATATAAACCGCATATATGACCAGTACAAACGTAGCGGTCTGACGAATGCTGAGATCTGGCGGAGGTATATTTATCCCCGTTTCGGTATATCCCGGCGCACTCTTTACAATATACTGAGTGCTCCCGCCAAGGAGAGCGCTCATATTCCGAAGGATATGGAATTGTTTCTGGATTTTAAAGACTGATGGCAACTGCAGACCTGAATACCCTGATTAAGCACGTGCTCGACGATATACGCGTAGAGTATAAGGATGAGTTTGACCAGAACTTTGCCCGCCAGGCATTCTTTAATGAGGCATGGCAGCGACGCAAGAGCCCTTTGCGCCCTGGCGGTGCCATCCTGATTGATTCCGGAGCCTTGCGCCGTAGCTTTACAGTAAACACGACAGCCAACGCCATCGAGTTCTCCTATACCAAGGAATATGCAGCCATCCACAATGAAGGTGGTACCATTAAGGTAACAGCCAGGATGAAGGCATATTTTTGGCACAAGTATTACGAGGCTCAGGGTGGTTTTGGCCGTAAGAAAAACGGTGAACGGCGAAACGACAAACGTACTGTCAGACTGTCAACCGAAGCGGAGTTCTGGAAGTATATGGCTCTTAAGAAAGTTGGCTCAGAGGTCAGGATTCCGCGCCGCCAGTTTGTTGGCTACAGCCCCATCGTGGAGCAGACTGTCAGGCAGATCATTGAGGACAGTCTGGGAGAATATTTTAATAACGTTGACATCTTAATGAAATGAGAAAAGAATTATATAAGGCAATCGCTGACCGGCTCTTTCTGATAGCAGCTGACGGCAGCATGATAGACCCAGAGGTTGAGGAACAGCCAGAGAGACTTATCAAGCATGTGGATTTATGGAACCATAACGTTGAGTTTCTGGACCAGGAGCAGCCCTGGGAGCGCCCTGCGGTGTTCGTGGAGTTTACCCCTATTGTATGGGAAACTATCAAACCAGACCGTGAGTACCGTAGCAAGCCTGTGGTGAACCTCCATATCGTGACGGACTGGGCTGGTGATGCCTCTGCTGGCTCAGAACTGCAAGATGATGCCTTGGCGGTGCTGGACTATTCCGGAATTATCCACAAGGCACTACAGGGGCTTGAAGGCGAACACTTCAACCGTTTCGACCTGGCTGAGACACACACTAATCATAACCATGATGAAATTGTAGAATCGATAGAAGTTTACAAGTGTGTGGCGGAGCGGAAACTTTAGTTGAGTCTCAAAAAAATCCGTAAATTCTTTTGGAGTTACGGATTTTTTTGTATCTTTGCACCCGAAGAAGCATTGAAGGGAATGGCTGACCTTGCAAACGAGCATAAGAAACCGCCCTCCGATGCTTTAAGACAAAAAGGATTTCGGATGAGTGGCCACACCTTGCAAACGAGCATAAGACGGCGCCCCGAAATCCTTATTTTTTTAAGGTTTTAGTGATGGAATAAAGGAAACGTTCATGCCATATATTACCATGTATGTCTTTGAAATCCGTTTCCGCCACGTTTAGGAATATCTCCAGCCCATTCCTATTTACTGTCCGATAATAATAGAATCGCTTGATGTCGTCATTGGGCCTTGGCTTGCTCAGGCTTGCTTTGGTGACAAATGTTGCCCCCTGGAGCATCTTATCGAGCAATAGCAGTTCCTCTTTGTCTATCTTCCCCTTGTAGGCATCCGCATAAAGGTGTTTGTTGCCCTTTTGATTAAAGCCTACATTCATAGAATGGCCGTTGCCTTTGACCACCACTTTTCTTTGCTTTAGTGGCTCCATCTGTGATAGGTAATGCTTCTTTGTTACTGCTGCCTCTGACTTCTGCCTGTCTGCATAGCACTGGCGCACCAACTGGCATCCCTGACATAGCTGGTTGGAGGGAATGAAGGCCAGTTTAATATTCCCTTTGGCAATGTCGCAGTTACGGCACTGCGATATGGTATAAGGGTTATAATCAGGCACGGACTTTTTCTGCTGCCCAGAGTTGAAACGGAAGATGCCGTGTTTGTCACGCTGGAGTGCAATTTCCCCTCGTGCCATTGCCTCATCGTGGGGCGTAGTCTCGTACTTGCCTCTTCTGACCTGTACAACGGTGCAACGGCAGTTCCATCCGTTAGGCGGGTAATAGTCTGCCCAGAAAGAATCATCGATGGGCAGCGTTACTCCTTCCAGTTCTGCGTGCTCAGGACGCACACGGTCATCATGTGCCGTGCGGTACTGCAGCAGATAGCGGTCGCCGTCCTCCATGAACTGCTCCCACTTGGCAGCCATATCGGCTGAAGCGTGGACGTAGTTATATTCTGAGCGGAGATAGTTGCGGTTGTATGTCTCGTCTATCTTCTGAACATCGTTTAAAAAGCGTTCAAACGGCTTTCTGCTGCCGTCCTCATTGATGAGTGAGGGGAATGCCTCGTTAAGTTCATGGAATGTCTTCATTCCTGAGAATATCCAGTTGGAGCGTGAGAGCCGTGACCGCATATCATCGGACATCTTTACGTTCCCGGATGAGGCATCGAGCACATCGGCATGGGTGTCGATAAAGTCCTGTATGGGTTTTTCGGCCATGATCTCGATGCGGAACGTGGCCCCATGCTCCTGATGGAGTGCGCGCATCATGCCCTCGAATTTCTTGCGGATGCGCTGGCGGTCTTCCTCTGGAACGTCAGCCCCCTTGGCGAAGGTGGCCATCCCACCGGCCAGCAGTTCCTCATAGCGGCTGTGCAGCCCTGCGTAGTCAGCAGGGCTCAGTCGAAAAAAGGGCGGTGAGCATTCTGGATCTTTTTGGAGGTACCTGGCTTTTGCCCGTTTGCAGGGTCATTCCCTGGATCATTGGGGAGCCACTGGCTGCGTCTTTCGCCCACCGGTATGCCGTATTTGTCGGAGAAGTACGAGCCATCCACCTCGAAGTTGTTGAGGATCATTTCTTCGTAGGCCTTCTGTTGCTCTGGCGTGTAGTCGATAGAATAATCCCAGTCGAAAGTCAGATCCTTGACAGGAAAGCCAAATTTCACCATCCTGGGCAACAGTTGACCGTTGATGATGTCACGCAGTTTGTCGGCATCTTCCTCGATCAAGTTCTGAAATATCTGGAGGTGTGTCTGTGACTGGCTGAGTGAACTGCCATCCTCAATGGTCATAGTCTGAAGAATCACGAGCTTGGAGAGCTCAGAGTTTGCCCGGTCGATACGCTTGTCGAAAACGTTGTAGGCATCCCCGCGTGTGGTTTCCTTGATTTCAACCTCAGTACCTTCTGGGAAAATGCCCCATCCGGCAGAGCCCATCGTTTCCATCATCTTCTCGATTTCGTCGATGTCCTTGTCATCGCGACTTGTAGACTTTGCCACGCGGAAAGGAATGCCGAACATTTCGCCAAACTGATCCCAGAAAGCGAAGGTATTCTTTTTGGGGATTGTCTGTAGTGCTGCTTTCAAGTAGAGCCCGAGATCTTCTTTTCTCCCAGCCTCAATCAGATAGTCGGAGAAAGGCGGCTGGTGATAGTCGATGCCACATTCCCATGTTTCTCCAGCATGGCGTACCACACGCCCCTTTTCCGGGATGACATGTTTACGGGGAATGAGTGTCACCCCGTCGAACATCATGCCCCCTGCGGCATTGGTGGTGACCTCCCCCAGCTCTATGAGTGAGTGGCCCCAGGCATTGGCATCGAGGCAGTAGTCCATAAGATCCTTGAACCATGTGTTGTCGAAGATTCTTATTGCCTCTTCGTCGGCCGATCCGTCAGGCTTGGTGAGTTTGAACGACCTTGCCTTTACGAATCCCTTGCGCTGTGAGAGGCAGCCTGTCAGGTGCAGGTCAGCGTCCACGTCACGGTAGATGTCATAAAGACGGTTTCGGTTGGGGAAATTTACATCGATGGCCATCTGCCATGCAGTTCTCCAGTCTCCCAGGTCCTTACGGGTGAGGGCATCGGTTGTACGCATCAGCTCAACAATGAGGCGCTGCGCCTTCTTTCGATCCTGCGGATGAGCGAGATTGAGTTCACCGAACTTGGTGTGTAGTATTTTATCTTTGGTCGCCGTGGCACGGCGACATACAGGACGATTTTTTTTCATTACCATTCATGTTTTAACTTCTTGTTAGACTTGAATGTGACGGACCCGACGGCGAGTGTGTTGCCGTCTTCGTCGGTAGGCAGCGGCAGTTCTGGTACGATCTTTCCTGCCTGGACGCCCTCGAGCCACTTGATGGCGCGTTCGTATCGTTCCTTTCTGATCTCACTCCCCATTTTCTGCGGAAGTGATGCGGAGAGATGGTAAAGTGCGATGTCGCAGAGATACATGACGATCAGTGAATTCCTTTGGTTCCCCTCCGTGCTGAATATGGCGTTGACGTCATATTTCGGACGCAGGTAGCCAGCCATTTCCTCCTGTGCCTCACGCTCTGCGGTATGCACATTTTCCTGGCTGACCTGTGAGATTGCCTTATAGCCATTTTCCCCAATAACAACCTTGTAATCGCTTTCTGTCAAAGTCATAGCCGTAAGTTATTTGGTGATATAAAATGCACGTTTCTCAATATCCTCGATGCGGGTACCCTTCTTGAAGTATCGCTGCCGGATAAGACGGCGGCAGTCCTGTTTTGCCACTACCTGTAGTTTCCCGTTCAGGAGAATCACAAGGAATTTCATACGCTGCAGCCTGTGCATGTTGTCAGCCTTGCGGACGGCACGTTTGAAGCGCCAGGCGAAGATGAGTCTTTTGATGAGTTCTTTCATATAACAGTTGTTTTTAGGGCTGCTGTGGCACAGCAGCATACTGAACATTTACCAGTTGTTTTTAGGACGCCCACGACGGCCAAGGCGTGGTTTGAAAGCCTTCTGACGTACTGAGCGCTGGAATTTCCAGATGGCTCCTTCGTCGGCATCAGGCGCATCGTCGTGCGCAGCCGATCCGTGCTCGAGTGCCAAGGTCTGCTCAATGCCAGTGAGAAAGTCCTGGTCGTTCTGTTTGTTGATATTGTAGAAAATAAGACCACGTTCCCATAGTGGAGATACCGCCTCGATGCGCGACACCTTTTCCGGTTTGTCGCGTTTGTCTGGCAGCAGAGGCAGCTGATAGCCCCTGATATTGCCCTCCAGTGCAAAATCATCAAGCAAGGTGTCCTGCATGAAATTTGCCTCCATATAGAATTGCACTGCCACATTCTCAGGCAGTCGCTCGTAGAGGTCATAGAGCCATGTCACCATTGCGCGTACTGTGTCCTGACGAACCCAGCAGTCAATCAAATGGTACTCTGTGCCGATGCGCCCCCAGAACCGGCAAGCCTTATAGTCGTTCTTGCGTGAGGACTTGAAAGACGGGTCAGTATAGCAAATCAGTTGGTCGTACTTCTTAAGCGGCAGGATCTTTTTCCATTTGATCCATTCCCGTTTGAAGATACCACCCTCTGTAATAGGGTTGTGCATCATTTCCTTCTCCCAAAGACGATAGCCCATGAAGGCCTTCATCTGCTCTGCCTCCTGGCGGGTCCATTTCTCTTTCCAGACCGGATCTCCGTCTGCATCGACGGCCTTGATCTCCGAGAGGGTCACGCCCTTGGTCTCAGAGATCTCCTGAAGGACGGAATTCTTGCTAATGAGGTTTCCCACCATGATAAAGCGGCCACGTCCAACGTCAAGCGCTCCAAAGAGTGCTGACTTGACCCATTCCGTCATTTCGCGCACACGGCGCTCATTACGGCAGAGCTCATCATCATCGAGGTCGTCAATAACGATATAGTCCGGGCGTGCCTCACGGTTGCGGAGTCCACGCGGTGACTGTCCGCGACCCTTGGCAATGAACGCTATGCCCATCTTGCTGATGAACTCCCCATCCTGCCAGTCACCTTCTGACTTCTGCGGCCCGAAATCGGCAATGAGGCGCTGGTTAAACTCCAGTTCTGCCTGAATGTCGCCCAGCAGGCCCTTTGCAGCATCCTCAGACTTTGAAACCACCACCATGAAATGGATCAAGGGGCGTTCCTGGAATATGAGCCAGAGCGGTGTAAAGACATCGCAATGCGTGGATTTCGCATGTCCGCGCGGCCACATATATACCGCTTTGAGGTTTGGAGTCCGCTTGATCTGGTTGGCGGCAGCGTTATGGAACGGGGCGTTATGTACGATGCGGGCGGGCTTTCCCTCTGCATCGTATTGCGTCAGGTAATGGGGGAAATAAAACTCACAGAACTCTGCGTAGTTAGTTCTGAGCCGGCGCAGGCGCTGTGTGCGCTCTGCGTCAGTCTCAGCAGGTCTGAGCGACGTTATTTTCTGTATGCGCTCACATTCCTCCTGCCATTTCTCACGTGCAAGTCTCTCTTCCTGAGTCATGTGTTAGAGCGGAGATCCTGGAGCCATTTTCTCCATCAGGAACTTGTTCTGGTACTTATTGATGGCCTTGATGAGTTCCGGGGTGATTTCCGGGTCGTAGGAGGCATTGAACTGTAGCCACTTGTTGAAAGCCATAAAGACCTCGATGGCGTCAACCACGTTAGCCTTCTTGTCAAGTTTCTCGATGACAGCCGAGAACTTTGCCAGTTTGTCGGCCAGACCCGCAATCAGGGCAGGGTCATTGGAACTGTTGACCTG
The DNA here is from genome assembly GCA_947303855.1 of uncultured Prevotellaceae bacterium. Lineage (GTDB taxonomy): Bacteria > Bacteroidota > Bacteroidia > Bacteroidales > Bacteroidaceae > Prevotella. The sequence goes on along the minus strand of CAMYZO010000020.1, from coordinate 25,888 downwards.
AGTAATCAAGGTGTCTATTGTGGCCAGCAGTTTGTTGACCAGCTCCGGACGTGTAACATGGGTGGCGGCACGCTGCTCTTTCCAACTCTCTGTGGTACTCCACTTGGAAACGGTATTGCGTGACACCTCCAATTTGTCTGCAATCTCGTTCTGGTCCATTCCGGCGAGATAGAGGGAACGGGCAACGGATTTCTTTCTTTCGATTTCTGCTTTTTTCATACCTTATTATAAATAGATAGAAGTAGGGTCTGTATGCTCCACGGAGGCCAGCCCCAAATTATATTTTTTGCAAAATTGCAAAAAATAGTGTTTACGGAAAAATTTTGGGGCAGCCGTTGCCCTAAAGGGGGCAGCCATTGCCCTATTATTTGGAAGTGTAGCCGAAAAAGGGTAAGTTTGCACCAAAATTTCGAGACAATGGCAAGAGTTAGAATTTCAAACAGCAGCATAAACAGCTACGGCACAAGGGTACTGACTGATGGACTTGATACCACCCAGTATGAGAAGAATCCTGTGCTGCTATATATGCACCAACGCGGCACCGTGATAGGCTATGTTAAGGACATCAAGCGCGAGGGTGATGACCTGACAGGTGAACTGGTCTTTGATGAGGTAACGGATCTGAGCAGACAGTGTAAGGCACAGTTTGAGAAGGGGAGTCTCCGGATGGTGAGCATGGGTGCTGACATCCTGGAACTGAGCGAAGCCCCCGAGCATATCGCCCCCGGGCAAACGCGCCCGACAGTCAGCAAGAGCAAACTGCGCGAGGTCAGCGTGGTTGACATCGGCAGCAATGACGATGCGCTGCGCCTCACCTATGAGGGGAAGGCCCTGGAACTTGGTGCAGGCCTGGAGTGTGGATTACCCGTATTAAAAAACAATAGTGTTGAACCAAACAAAAGTGACACAACAATGGAAGTAAAGACTTTATTGCTCGCACTTGGTCTGACAGAGACCGCAGGCGAGGCGGAAGTGACCGCGAAAATCACAGAGTTGAAAAATGGCGAAACCAAGGCACTTAACCTGGCCGCTGAGATCAAGACGCTTAAGGATGAGAACGATGCACTGAAACTGGCGGCTATCACGCAGCTGGTGGACGCTGCCATTGCCGACAAGAAGATTGGTGCCGACAAAAAGGACCACTTCATTGAGTTGGGCAAGAAGGTTGGCGGTGAGGAGCTGAAAACCCTCTTTGCCGAAATGCAGCCTGCCGTCAAGCTGTCGACAGTTTTGGACCATCAGGGCGGTGCCACTCAGATGCACACGGCATCAGACGCCAAGAAACTGAGCGACCTGACCCCAGAGCAGCGCATGGAGCTTAAGGCCAGCGACATCAAGAAATACCGCTTGCTCTACAAGGAAGAGTACGGCGTGGATTGCCCGGTATAAACGTATAACCCTTTAATAACAAACAAGCGAAATGAAACATTCCTTTTCAACGATGCTGCTTGCTGTGGCTTTCAATGCCATCGTAGGCATGTTGTTTGCCCCCATGTTGGGCGTTAGTGCCGCCTATGGTGCCGTTGGTGCCAATGTCGTGGCGGCTTGTGTAGGACAGATGGCACCTGCTGGCGCATTGCGCGAGGGTGTCCTGGTTGAGATCTGGACTGGTGAGATGATCAAGCGTCTGCGTGCCGGTCTTGAAGCCACTTGGCTGGAGGGGGTTCCCGACAACAGCGCTGTTGTCAATGCTGACTGCATCCATCTGGTAGATGTAGGCATCGATCCTGACGTATTGATCAACAACACGACGTACCCGATTGACTTACAGGACCTGGACGATCAGGACAAGACCATCAGCCTTGACAAGTTCCAGACAAAGGTCACTCCGATTACAGACGATGAGTTGCATGCCATCAGTTACGATAAGATGGGCCGCGTAGAGGAAAGCCACCGCAATGCCCTGAAGGATGCGGAGTTCCTGAAGGCTGCCCATGCTATGTGCCCGACAAAGAACACTGCATCAACACCCGTGCTGGTTACTACCGGTCAGGATGACGGTACAGGTCGTAAGATGATGACCCCTGCTGATATTGTACGCCTTAAGGCAGCCCTTGATAAGGCCAAGGTGCCGATGGAAGGCCGTCGCCTTGTGCTCTGTCCGGATCACGTGAATGACCTGCTTATGCTGGATCAGAAGTTTGCCAACCAGTTCTATAACTATGAGAGTGGCAAACCCGTGAACGCCTACGGCTTCGAGATCTACCAGTTCGCCAATAATCCTTACTACGGATCAAACGGCATTAAGAAGGCTGTTGGCGCCCAGATTAGCGCTACCGACCGCCAGGCGTCGTTCGCATTCTGGAAGGGCCGTGTGTTCAAGGCCTCAGGTAGTCTCAAGATGTACTATCGTGACGCCCAGACCAACCCGCAGTACCAGCGTAACGAGATCAACTTCCGCCACTACTTCATTGCCCTGCCTAAGAAGGAAGATGCCAATGTGGCCATCTACAGTGGAACCGTTGGAGCAGCAGCCCCGGCACCAACCCCCACTATCAGCGGTGCCGATACGCTAGAAGTTCCCGCCACCCAAGGCAGTAATAATCGCACTTATGCCACCAGTAACGGTGCCGCTGTAACTGCGCAGACAGATGCAGAGTGGCTGACTGTGGCAGCTGGCGGAAACAAGGTGACCTTCACACGTGAGGCATACGCCTACAGTGCCGAGGGCGACAATCCCCGTGTCGCCACCGTAACCATCGGCATTGCCGGTACTGAGGTAACGAAGACCGTAACTGTCAGCCAGGCAATGGCAGAGAACGCATAAGGAAACGTAGGCTATGGGAAAGAAGCTGCAATATCTGGTAATCCACTGCACAGACACACCTGCTGGCCGTGAAGTGACATCGGATGAAATCCGTCACTGGCACACTGACCCTGTGTCGAAGGGTGGTCGTGGCTGGAAGCAAGTGGGTTACACAGATATGTTCCACCTTGACGGCAAGCGCGAGCGTCTGGTAAAGAACAATGAGGACGCATACGTGGACGGTTGGGAGATTACTAACGGCGTGGCTGGCTACAACAGCGTGAGCCGTCACATCGTCTATGTCGGAGGCTGTGCGGCTAATAACCATAAGCGCAAAGCAGATACGCGCACGGAAGCTCAGCGCAAGGCCATGAAGGACTACGTGCTGAACTTCCACAAGCGTTTCCCCTCTGTTAAGATTGTGGGGCACAACCAGCTGGCAGCAAAGGACTGTCCGTGTTTCAGTGTTCCCGCATGGCTTAAGGAAATAGGAATCAAGTAATATCAAATCTGGATATGGAGTGGAGCGAAATTCTCAATGTAATATTCGGCACCGGGCTCGTAGCCACGATCGTCGGTCTGCTGAGCATCCGCAGTGAGCTTAAGAAAGCCCGTGCGGAGGCCGAGAAGGCTATGGCCGAGGCCGACACGGTGAAGATTACGAACACAGAGAATGCCACCCGGATATTGATTGAAAACATTGTAGAACCTCTAAAGGAAGAACTGAATGAAACAAGGAAAGAACTCAACCCCATCAAACGTGAGCTTGCCCGGCTCAGGAAGGCTGTGGAGGCTATTCAGTTGTGCCCTTATCGCGGTGAGTGCCCTGTGCTTGCAGAGTTGCAAGACGGTGCAGATGATGCCCCTTCCCGAAAGGACGGACAGCATCAGGACCACATCGTCGGTGGAAATAGAAAGCCGAAGCATCATAGAGCCAGCCCGTCTGGACACAGCGGCAGAACTGCAAATCACGCCGGCGCAAATCGACAGCCTGCCAGCAGGTGCGGAGTACAGTGTACAGACGGCCCAGGCAAGAGCATCATTGCGGAAACAGCCGAGCGGGGGAGTAACTTTGAGTGCCCAGGGTATCAGTCCGGCGAAGGTGACGACCACGACGAAGGCGAAGTCTGAGGCGGATGCCAAAGGAGCAGAGACTTTCAAGCCTCCCGAAGTGCATTTAAAAGCCGATAAAGAGACGAACAAATGGTATCAGGACGGTTTTGTTATAGGAACCCTGCTGTTTGCCTTTCTCTCAATAACAGCCATCGTATGGGCTGCAAGAAAGAACTAAGTGTAACACTATAAAATAGAAAGAAAAATGGGAAAATACAGAGACGGAACAGACCTTATCCTGTCAGTATGCGGTCACGCCCTCGGTCACTCTACTGAGTGTAAGATCTCCTATAAGGCTGAGACCGGTACGCGTAAGACCAAGGAGGCTGCTGCCGGTAAATGGGATGAGAAGTATGTGAAAAGCCTTGGCTGTACTGTGACAGCAAGCGGATTCGTGGTTGACGATGATGACACGAACAACAAGCCGAATATTGACACGCTCCGCACGGCATTCAAGACTGCCCAGCCAATATCCGCTTCTTGGGCTTACCGAGAAGGTGGCGATATTGACAGTGGCCAGTTCATTATTACCTCTCTCGAGCATGAGGGCAAGGCTGGTGACGATGAGACCTATTCAATCACGTTGGAGAACTCCGGTGCTGTTGGCACCGCTAGTGCAAATGCACAGGGCTAAGGCAAGATGAAGAACGTTTCTATCACTATTAATGCGAGCGACGGCAAGACATATCCATGCCGTGTGACTTTGGGGGCCATGCGCCGTTTCAAACAAGAGACTGGTAAGGATGCCGAAAACATCGTTGGTGTGGATGATCTGGCTGTTTTCATCTGGTGCTGCTGCATGTCTGCATGTAAGGCTGATGGTGTGGAGTTTAGTGTCCCATTGGATGATTTCTGCGACCTCGTAGATATTTCTACGCTCAGCGCTTTTAACGAGGCTATTGCACCCGACGAAAAAAAAACGAAGAAATAGGTGAACGCGTCAGTATCGACGAACTCTTAGGCATTGCGGTGGGGCGCATGGGGATGAGCCTACAGGACTTTGACCAATGCACCCCACTTGAATTTGAGAAGATCTTTGAAATGTGGCACGAAGCCCGGCAGATGTCAATAAAAACCAGTTGGGAGCAGACACGTCAGCTGGCCGTCTGCATCCTACAGCCCTGGGCGACAAAAGAGCTCTGCCCGCGTGACGTGATGGAATTTGAGTGGGACCAGCCTGAAAAAAAGGCACCCGCGAAAAAGACCCGCAAGGAACGGGAGGCAGAGAAACGACACTATGAAGAGGTGAAAAAGGCGAGGGGCCTGACTTAACGCCTGTGCGGGCTCGGCATGACGCCGACGGCAATAAATGTGATGGAAACCAAGATGCCCCAGAAGAACATGGCATAGTATTTCCCCATGAAATAGCTGAAGGCCATTCCAATGAGGCTGACAGGTAGCAGAACCAGTGCCACAGATAGGATTTTTTCTTTCAGTTTCATAAAAAAGCACCTGTTTTCGGTGCAAAGATAATAAAAAAATGGCAAACCAGGTAACTTTTCAGATAAAAATTGAGACTGTTGGCGGCGAAAACGTGAAAAATGTCACGATGGATGCCGAGGAACTGGGCAGGGTTGTCAAGGAAGTAACCGATGAGCAGGAAAAGCTCAATACCAAGTTGCTTGACATCAACCAGGCCCAGCAGGCCATCGAGAATGTCACATCAGGTATCAGCCAGATTGCTTCTGAAATCTCAAAATACGCTTCTGCCTATTCAGTCCAGGAAACGGCAGGAAGAAAAGTTGCACAGGTTATGCAGAATACGATGAACGCCACAGAGGCGGAAATCGAAAGTATCTATAAGCTATGTGAGGCCCAGCAAGAATTGGGTGTTATCGGTGATGAGGTACAGATGGCCGGTGCTCAGGAGTTAGCCACATACCTTGAAAAGAAATCCAGTCTGGAGAAACTGATTCCTGTTATGAATGATATGCTTGCCCAACAGTACGGACTGGAGGCAAGCCAGGAGAGTGCTGCCACTATTGCCACTATGCTTGGAAAGGTGATGGAGGGGCAGACTCAGGCTCTGAGCCGATACGGCTACTCTTTCGACGAAACGCAGGAAAAGGTACTAAAATTCGGTACTGAAGAAGAACGTGCTGCCGTTCTGGCGGAAGTCGTCAGCCAGAGTGTGGGTGGCATGAACGCTGCACTGGCGCAGACGGATGCCGGAAATTCCAAGAAGGTTGCCGATGCAATAGACGACATCAAAGAGGTGGTAGGTGCCTGTATGGTACGCTTGCAGCCGTTCGTATCGACTATAGACGAAATCGGTATGGGCGTACAGGGCATTATGAGTGTCTATCAAGGTGTAAGAGGTTTGACCGTCGGCATTACTTCGCTGACCATTGTGCAGCGTGGATATAATATCGTCTCTGTCACCACGACGGCCATTGTGCGTACACTGACCACAGCCATGCGTGGCGGTACTGTTGCAGCCACGACGCTAAAGGTTGCCATCCGTGGGCTTATGATAGCGAGTGGCGTCGGTCTTGCCATTACCACCCTGACATGGGCCATAGAGAAGTTTGCTGCATCAAGCGACAAAGCAACCGATTCGGCAGAGGATTTCACAGATGCCCAGAGCGAAGAGGCGGCACAGTTGCAGCAGACACGGGCTGCCCTTGAAATCAACATAGCCAAACTTAAGGACTTCCACGGATCCAAGGAGCAGGAAAAAAAGATCGTGGAGGAAATGAATAATACCTACGGCGAGACAATGGGCTATTTCTCCAGTGTTGCCGAATGGTATAATGCCCTTATCAAGAACAGTGACGCCTATTGTCGCCAGATGGTCATTGAAGCAAGGACCAGGATGCTGGCAAACCAGATTGCTGAGAAGGAGCAGAAAATGCACGATCTCAGATATGACGAAACAGGCAAGGCCAGACAATACAGCAAGCAACGCGAGAAAAAGACTGTTGCCCACGTTGAGGACACTGGCCTCTACGGGGAGGGAAACGTAACTTATGAAAGAATTGAAGTTGAGGGAACCAGCGACCTCGAAAAAGCAACAGCAGCGTATAACGCGGAACGCCAGGCCGTGGCAGGTTTGCAAAAACAACTGCGCGACCTTGTTAAAGAATCTGCCACGATTGAGTTGCCTGTTGTGGGCTCTTCCACCCGTCCCACTGGCGGGAATAGTGGTGGCACATCAGGTGCGAATGACAAAAAGGCTCCGGCTGCTGAGGGCAGCATCAATCGATATAAGGAACGTCTGGCAGACCTCAGGAAGCAGATTGAGGAAACCGGTGATGCCAACTTAGCCGCTAACCTACAGAAACAATATGAGGCCCTTGAAGCAGAGTTTAAGGCCCACAAGATAAAGATCGGGCTGGAGAAACCGGAACCGCAAGAGACCAAGACCTATATGGACTCTTTGCGGGAGCAGCTGGCGACAGCCCAGAAGTCTTTTGATAATGCAACCACTGTAGAGGCAAGGGTGGAGGCCATAGCCAAGATTGACGAGATACAGAAGCAGATAGACGAAGCCACCCACGGGAAGGTTACTATTGAGGCTGAAGCCGAGGTAAGCTATATTCAGCCTGGCGGCAAGGCTGATCAGCGCCAGAGCTATGCCAACGCCCAGGCAAAGGCCAGCCGCATCCAGCAGGACTATGAGATTGGTCTTATAGGTAAGGAGGAAGCTGAAAAAGGCATCGCGGACATCAATGCTGCATTAGCGAAGCTGAACCCCAACCTGAAGGGCTTGAAGTTAAAAGTTGACACGAGTGCATTAGACCAAGCCAAGAAAAAGTTTGACTTCGCTATACAGAGCACGAAGGAACTTGGTGCCAGCCTTGCCGGACTTGGGAGCGCCATCGGTGTACCAGAGTTAAATATTGCCGGTGTGATGGCACAGGCCATCGCCACAATGGTTGGTGGCTATGCGACGGCGACGGCACAGGCTGGAACGATGGGGCCCTGGGCGTGGATTGCGTTTGCAGCCCTTGGACTTGCACAGTTGACGGCGATGATAACGAGCGTGAAGGACGTGGCGAAGTTTGCCGACGGTGCCGTGGCCTACGGCCCGACGCTTGGTCTTTTCGGTGAGTATGCCAATGCCGCCACCAATCCTGAGGTCGTGGCACCATTAGACAAACTGCGCGGCATCCTTGGCGTTGAAGGCGGTGGCGGTCAGGTCGATATTAAGTTAAGGATGAGGGGGCGCGACCTCGTTGGCGTGTCGAGTAAGAGAACCAAACTTGTTCGCAGATCATGAGTATGCAGACGATATATATGGGCGAGTTCGTGAGCCGCTGTGATGACTCACGTTGGCGTGTGTCGATCCTGCAAGAGCAGGGGGCGGTTTCATCTGTCATCGGTCAACTGGAGTTCCCAGGAGAAGAGCCCCTTTTGATTGAGTGGGCAGAGACCTCCAAAGAAGATGTTCTGTGTGGCAGTACGGCCACCCTGAAAGTCATTAGCCCAGGCGACCGCACCTTTGCCGGGCTATATACTATCCAAGCCGGTAACATTGGCGTAAGGATTGAGAAAGACGGTAACCTGTATTGGATGGGTACTCTCGATCCTGAGTTTTACGAGGAACCCTATACCGACAATGAGGATTACGAGGTTATGCTGACTTTCAGCGACTTCGGCATTTTTGAGCGCCTGAAATATAACCTTGCCGGTATGCAGACACTGGAGGCTATAGTCAGGGACGCGCTCAACCGCGCCAAGATTACTGAGGACCTGCGGCAGGACTGGATCAGCACTCAGTCGCCAAATGGCGGTGGCAGAATGAGCTTGGCAGACCTGAGCATCAGGAGTGAGAACTTCATCGATGAAGATGGTGAGGTAAGTAATATGAAGGAAGTGCTGGAGGGAATCTTGCAGCCCCTTGGCATCCGTATGATCCAGCGTGGCGGCAAAGTGTGGGTCTATGACCTCAACGGCATCTATGGCGCAAGCGTTGAAAAAATCGAATGGCATGATGATGACCAGATGATGGGTGTCGATAAAGTGGCCAACAATGTCAAAATCTCCTTTTCCCCCTATGCGTCATCAGAGTTGATCAATGGCGAGATAAAATTTGGTGGTGAGTATTCTGTGGACTATGTGACAGACCGGAATAACGGGTGTTTACTGGCAGAACCAGGAAGATCCTGTTATGCCTATTATCCTGACTATAACAACTTCGGTCACGTCCAGGGCGATAACGCTAATGACCATAATCTCATTAACTTTGCAATATTCTTGAGCAACAGCGGCAAGGGGCTGGCCTATGTAAACAGTAGTGCCAGATGGTTCCATATTCTGCCCATAGTGGGCGGCCCGTCGGAATGTGACGGAATTGCCTGGGGCTTCTACTCAGGTGGTCACGGCCCGATTGACGAGTACCACCACTGGCCTAAGAAGATATTGAACACCATTGGCAAGATCAGCAGCACAGAGGTAATGAGGACAAACCGCGTATTCTTCCCTAAACTGTCAAGTGACGACATGAAGAAATACCGTGTAAGGCTATCCCTTGAAATGCTGATGGATGCCAGATATAACCCGTTTAAAGATGCTAATGACGGCAACGAAGAGGGAAACTATAACAGTGTCAAAGTATGGACGGGCTGGGCATTTGTTCCTGTGGCAGTTAACATATATGATGATAATGGCACGGCCATTTGCCATTACGTCAACAGCAACATAGCCACGGGTGCTTCTGTGGGTCATCTTGTACATGCAGCAGGCAGTTGGGTGTCAGGCGCCGGAGGTTTCGGTGATGCGTATCTGGAATACTATGACCCGAGTGACCTGGGGGAAAGCGCAGGCATACAGGGGTGGAAGGCTAACAGACATTGCATAGGGCGCCCAGGTGCATCGTCTACCGTTATCTATGAGAGTTTCAAGGAGATGGATGATGGTGAATATATGCCATATCCGCCTAATGGCGGCTATCTGGAGGTCAAGGTGTTTGCCGGTGTCAACTGTTATGACTATGGCGAGGGTGGAGATTTCAATACGACACAGCAATGGGACGGCAAGGGTTTGTACGGCAAGATCCGGTGGCTGCTTTACAAGGCCCCGAAAGTAGAACTCGTAAGGAATAACTTGTCTTTTGATTCTGAGGAACTTGACGATGTGGAATATAAGGGATATATCAACAGAGACGCCAAGGAAGAGATTTCCCTTGATACCATCTGTGGAACTTCCAATAAGATTGCTCCCACAGCAAAAGGTATGTATTACCGCTCTTCCGATGGCCTGCAGATAAAGCAAATGACCCGTCAGGGACGTACAAATCTGGTGGAAAAGCTTCTGATTGGTACATTGTACAGCCAGTTTGCCACCCGGCACACGAAACTGTCAGGTACGGCATTCTTGATGAAGGGTGACTTAAAACTATATAGGGACGCCATGCAGAGCGGTAAAAAGTTTCTTATGCTGGCAGACATACAGGATGTAGATGCCGGTACGAGTGAAATGGCTGTCGTAGAGCTGTCGCCGGACGAGTATGACGCCATAGAGTATGAAGGAGACTAAAACGACATTAAAACAGCGTTAGAATGGCAAAAGAATTCATATCTGTTGAAAGGACCGTCAGCCCTCGCCCCAGGTCGAAGCGCAGACGCGAGTCCGGCGCCGTCAGCGGCGGCGGCTCTGTTACCGTCATTCAGAACGGCAGCGGCGACAGCCATGCCAACAGAAGCGCGCTGGACCAGATAAGCACCGACGGCGACGGTTACCAGTATCTGACCAGATATGCCGAGGTGACCGATCCGGACACCGGCGATACGTCATTTATGACGGTGAAGGAAAAGGTGAAGGCCGGATATGCCGACACGGCCCATGACCTGACGGCGAACAGTCCGATACGCACCCTGTACCTGAGCCGTACGGAGGATGACGTGGCAGGCGGGAGGATTACGTTTGCACGTGGGCTGACATCCGTTGGCGCGGTTGTGTTCCAAAGCGGTGCCGCGATTTTCGGTGATGCCGGCATAACGGGCTCCTTGCACATCGGCGGGGGAACGCTGCGATGGGTTCCCGGTGCCGAAGAGGGTGACGGCTATCTGGAGTTCAGCCATTCGGTTGCATCACAGGGCAGCGTATCGGCAGGCGGCATCGGTTCAGGTGGCGGCAACGGTGGGGGCTCTGTCACCAGTATCGGGATGACGGTGCCGCAGGGCTTTACGGTGTCGCCTTCGTCTATCAGCCAGAGCGGGACGTTTGCGGTTGGGTTTGCCAGCGGGTACAGCCTGCCGTCGAACAACCTGCAGGCATCGTGGACGGCGAAGCAGGATGCCATCGGCGACCTTGCTACCATCCGTCAGAATGCTGCAAACGGCAATACGGCCTACGGTTGGGGCAACCATGCCAACGCGGGGTATCTGACGCAGCACCAGTCGCTCGCGGGGTACGCCCTGACTTCGTGGGTAGAGCAGAACTGGCTGGTTAAGGATTTTTCTTCTGTTGACATAGAGGTCGGCGGTATCATTAACGGCGACTTTATTCCAGCCTATGTCGGTCTGGAGAACGGCGTGCTGACGGTGGAAAACTGTCGGTTAGCGATTGACGTACCCTACTATACGAGCGAGCTGGAGAACGACAGCGGGTTTATTACGTCGTCGGCACTTCGCGGGTATGCTACGGAGACGTGGGTGGGCAGTAACTACCTGCGGCTGACGGGTGGCACGATGACGGGCAGTCTGACGATTGGCAATGTCACCATTTACGGCACAGGCTCAAACGGCGGCGTAAACTCGATATTAATTGGCGATGATGCTTATATTGGCGATGGCAATTTGGCAGGCGGTATAGGTATAAAGGCAAAAAATTCTAACGTTCAGGCAGGCATTAAATTCTTTACGAACGAAGGTAAGAGTTGCGGTGAATTACTTGCCAGAGCGGACAAGAACCTGACATACGAAGGCAATCTTATCTGGCACGAAGGCAACGACGGCAGCGGAAGCGGACTGGATGCTGACCTGCTTGACGGCTATCATGCTAACGGTTTATTTACTAGTTTTATACAAGATTCTGTTAGTATCTCAGCAACTATAGGGGGTGTAACAAAAAGTATCCAGGCTCCAACAGTAAGTTTCCTTAATAATCACTCTGAAGCACAAAGTTCTCCAAATATTCCTACAACTAAGTTTAGTGGAACAAAATTTGGTACTTCTACTGGATTATACCTTACAGGAACTTATCTTGATAGCAGTACTCCCTGTAACTATGGTAATATACTTAATATTATAGGAGCGGGTGCAGGACAATTATTAGCAGAATGGTGTGGTGGATATGTTACTGGACATTTATTTTATCGTTCGCATCGTGATAATAATTCGACTGGTGGGTGGTCTCCTTGGAAAACAATAGCTTTTATCGATGATAACGTAGCTAGTGCTACCCACGCCACATCGGCGGGCAGTGCCGACACGCTGACTACAGCACGCCGCCTGTGGGGTGAGCCGTTTGACGGCAGCGGGGATGTCAGCGGCAGTCTGACGGGTGTTATCGACATACACCTGACGGGGCAGCTGCAGCATGATAACGCATGGTACTTCGGCCCTGGAGCAGGTGACGGCAGCGGCTTCTACAACCTGTATCGTACAGGGGTTGGCTTTGTGTATCGCACAAACCCGGCTGACGGCATAGTGACCTACTGTCAGGGTCTGGCGGTAGCCAGCGGTCGTTCCCTGACGCTCAACGGACAGGAGTACAACGCCATCTGTAATGTAGCCAACGCCAACGGCGCAATAACCGTCAACAGATTTGAAAATGCTACCGCTATCAGGAACGCTCTTTCCTTTAAATGGTATGACACCGACTGGCAGATAGGCAACATCCGTGGTGGCGCCACAAATTCGCAGGGCTTCGGCGTAACGAAGAACAACGACACACTGGTCTTCGCCATTAACGAGACACGCGCCTATATCCCCGGCAGCGTCGGCATAGGCACACCGTCGCCTACGTATAAACTCGACGTGGCAGGCACGCTGCGGGCGACGAGCAACATCCTCACTAACGGCTACGTGCAGATTGGCAACGCCCGTCTGGTATGGGACAGCGCCAACAACGCCATCCGTGTTGAGGGAGTGAGCGGCGCGGCCAACCTGTATGCCACGGGCGGCTTGGCAAGTTTGGGCATAGGCGGCGGCAGCAGCGGCAGCGTTACCAACCTGACGGTGACTGACACGCTAAGGATAAAGGCGGGCAGCAGCGGTTATCACAGCATCAAGAATAAGTCGATTAACGGCAACAACTATCTTAGGTTAAGCGGCGATAGCGGAATATGCCTCGACAACGATACAGTGATAGACGGCACTCTGTCGGTAGACGGTGTTGGTGGGCTGCACGTCGAAGACGGCGTTGAAGCGTATGGCAATATTACTGCAGGTGGCGACCTTACCGTAGGTGGTGACGTTAAGGTGGACTATAACGGCGACACGTATAGACTGAACGTACAGGCAGCAATCAACGCAGGAATATTAACACAAGTAACAGCATAAGGCTATGGCATACAACAGCAATACAGGAGAGATAACAGCACCCGTCAGCATCTATGACGTACAGCAATGCTTTGGAACGGTAATCGAAGGAACTGTTGACGGTCAGACAGTCAGGGTACTGGCTTGCGACCTGGGCGTGATTTGCAGGATGAAGACGGGCGACACGTTCACCGTAAACGGCGTTACGTGGCGGGTAGTCAGCAGAAGCGAAATCAACAGGTGGGCAAAGTACAAACCAGTAATCCTGCCAACTATTGACACCGTTACAGGACAGTGGGACATCACCAACAATCTTTGGCTGGCTACCGCGTCGTGGTGGCGCGGTGTCCGCACAGGCAGCAGCACCTACCGCCAGGAATGCGGGTTCAAGATTCCTTGCGTCAACTACAGTGCTGAGTATCGCAGTCAGGTGTATTATTACGACAACAGGTTAGCAAGCGGAGTCTACGCAGCACCTGCGAACGTACCAACGGCGGCATGGACGTATGAGCCTGTCACTGTGGCTCGTATGACAGACTTTGCCAAGTACAACCACACACAGCCGCAAGTGCCCCTGTTGATGACGTGGCCTGCATCGCCCATCCGCATCACCACATCGGCAGACGCTTTCACCATAACGCTGAACATCAATAACTATGCGCTACGAGCAAACGGCAGCAACTGTGCCATCTTTGCAAACGACATGGAGGAACTTGCAGGCGCAGAGTTCTGTGCAAAATTGACTGTTGCGCGTCGTGAAGACAATGTGCTTATCAGCACCCGTACCTACGAAGTGGTTGGCAGCACATTGAGCGACAATAACGGGAATCTAAGTATTACGGTTATGAAGAAATTGTTTATGACGAGTGCAAGTGAGAGGCCGCATACCGATGTCGTCAGTACAGAGCCGTACTTGCGCAAAATGATAAGCGGACAACCACGGTTGTTGAGTCTTGGATGCGAGACTGCCCAGCAGCAAGACATCGTGTTAAATTTCACTGGCAACGCCTACAAGATGCGCTTTGCCATTGGCGAGATTGAAGACAGCCTCATAGAAAATATGTTTATGGCAGGATATACAGCCAACCTTGCAGGACGCACTATCCGGCCTGTTGTGGGCGATGTCGTAGACACAGAGACCTCCGGCCACTGGATTCGTGTCGGCGGTCTGTTTGCCAAGGCCATTATTAACGATGTGTATAACGTTGGCATGCTGACGGGCACGTACACCGTAAAGGTGTTCATAGAAGACCTGAACTGCGACGACTACAACGATTGCATGATACCAAAGACACAGATACTTGCCTTTACTGTTGACAGCAGCAATAGCCTTCAGGGGTATGGCATGCGCGGCGTGGACGGTGGCGGCGATGCCGGCACGCCGACGATGCAGTTTGCCGACGAATGGAATGCGGAGAATGCCAACTGGGATTTCGCCTTCGACATGATTCCCATTCTGCTTCCTTACGCAGGCGGCGAACCTTGGCCGGCTGGCACACCGCTCAACCCCAACAATAACGTCATCACTAAGTTCCGTGTGACCTGTGAGATAGAGCAGACGGGCGGCAAGACTTTCTTCTCTGTACCGCAGAACGGTGACGGCTCTTACAAGAAGACCGACCCAGCATATAGTCCTTACGAGTCGATGCAACACTGGAAGACTGGCTACGTATTCAGTGTATTGGAAGACGGACAAGGCGGATATGAGGTGGTGCGAGAGCCGACATGTTGCGGTACGTTGTATAGCAGAGACTCAGGCGAGGTGGCCGACGATTTAGGTACGGTAGCATGGATGCCACTACCGGCAGGTTGGAGTGACCAGAACTCTATTTGGATGACCGAATAAAAAGGGCAACGATATGGGAAAAGGGAAATCAAAGAACTGGTATTGGCTGATGGCCGTCCTGTGGGTGGCTATCATCCTGGCCGAAAGGGCATGTACCGCGTAAACGAAACCAACAACAGTTAATAACTAAAAAACAGTAAGAAATTATGAGCACATTCAACATCAAGCAGAGTAACGTACATCAGCAGTACGAGTACGCAGACGAGAACGTGGCCGTGACGGGCCAGATTGTTAAGGACGGACAGAGCGGCGAGATGAAGTCCATAACGGGCAACATGACCAAGCAGGGCAGCTACCTGTGCAACTTCTCAGGGTCGCTGCGCGAGGACAGCATGCGCTACTCGGTGAGCGACGTGGCACAGCAGGACGCCACCAACGTGTGGGCGGCTATTGCGGCTATTGAGCGGGAGGCTACCCCGGCGCAGACCACAGAAGCCCCAGAGTCAGAAGAGGAAGGAGGTGAGGCATGATGAAGAAGGGACGCATAGCCGAGGTGTACCGCTTCTTAGCCGTTGCCTCGATGGCCAAGATGACCGACGACGAGAAGATAACGCTTATCCGTCTGCTCCGTCAGATGAAGCCCGTGGCCGTGGAGATTCAGGAGGCCGTCAGCGATGCGATGAAGCAGGCGGAGCAGTCGGGGATGGAGCGCGAGGCGGCGGTGGCGGTAGCCAACCGCGCGGTTCAGGACATAGCCATGGCCAGCTGCGACATGGACTTGCACAAGCTAACGCAGGATGGGTTCGACCATCTGGTGCTGGGCAACGACTGGAACTTTGCCCAGATTGACGAGCTGGAAGAAGAGTTGAAGAATTGAAAAGCTGGAGTTATGCCGCACAACAACGGGCGAATATACACAGAGACAGTTAATGGTGTGCGCTATGGCGTGAGCACAGACGATGTGGCCAGTGTGCTGGGGGTGGCCTGCAGTGACGTGGCAACGCTGTGCCGTGCAGACAACATCAACCCGTGGGCACGCTACAAGCCTGTATATATTGCCAAGGCTAATGCAAGCCCAGGGCCACTGACCGATGACACCCGCAGGATTTACGGATGGGGCTGCAAGACGCGCTACGCCTACACGCAGGCTCAAGTCAATACCATTGAGGATTTTGCGCAATACATCATGGGGCGTAACGAGACTCCATACCTGACACGAGCTGAGATACGTTCAATGGTATCCAAAGGCTTCGTCGAACTGCTGCCAATACCGGTGGAATGCTGGTATAGGCTTGCGGACTTCGTCAAGGTTACTGACAGTGGCGTTGTTGACAACATTGGCTACCGGCACGGTGCAACGCCACAGGCATCGGCGGTGATATTCGGCACTGAGACTTCGGCAATGGCCAGCCCCGTGTTCAGCTCTGGCCATCGCTCTCTGACCATTGCTGACGGCAGGCAGACGCGGATGGTTCTCCCTGACGATAAGGCATTCCTCAGTCGTCTTGCTGCTGTCATACAAGGCGTGGATGGTGCTGGCCAGTTTGTAACGGACAGTGAACAGCTGTCGCCCGTCGAGATTATTGCCGGACAGAATGGCTATCAGGCACTGTTTGCCGACTTTAACCCCCAGAACCCTAACGCCGGCGCTAATGCAGTGCGAGGTATCATGCTGTTTCGTGAGGATACCGACAATGACACTTACCGGCTGGTGGCATGGCAGCGCCGCAACAACTATACACGCAACAGTACGACGGGCTCGTTAACAGACCTGAACGACGACTGCTACTACACAAGACTGACTTTTACACAGAACAACAGTTATTGCACAGTGGCGGGCAGCATCATAGAACGGCTTGAAAACGGACAGACTCGGACCGTTACCGACGCAATCATTGAGTCCATTGCCAGACATATAGTCTATGGTACGTCCATTTCGGCAGCGGCACAGACGGTACTGACGGGTGGGAGTGGCAGTGTTCCATATTACGGCGGTTCCGTGCCAGCTGCACAGCGTGGGCAGTTCTTGAAAAAAGTCATCACAATCATCTACGGCGCAGTTATCTCACCCAACAGTAAGTATCTGGACCTGACCTACCGCGGACTCATAAGAACCAACGACGCCGGACTGTATGGCGGCAGCTACGGCGGCGACAATTCGGGAGCGGGGCAGATTTTCCGCCCAGACGGCACCAACTACCTGTACGACGAACCGGACGCCATTGACGGCACGCTGCTGGCTGTGGAGTATTATCAGCTACTATATCCGCCTTCAACTGCGCCGGCCAACGCAAGGGCAATCATCCCTGGCTATGCCTACTTCGTCGACATCCGCCGTGTGGCGTCCGACTACGTGGACGGACTGGACTACGTCGACATGACTTTGACTGTTGACGCAAGCAGCGACTCTACGGGTGTACTTGTCATCGCTTCCGTAGTCACGGGTGGGCGCGGTTGGTCGGATATAGTTAATGAAAGATACGCCACACTGACAATGGCCATCTATAGCGGCACGACAGTACAGCGCACGATTAACCTTCTGGGTGTCACTCCATCGGATGAGATAGTGCAAAATGATGGTGTCTACGCAGTAATAGCGTTAAACCCTGCACTCATCAGCTACGATAGCGTAGTGCTTTCTGGACGCAAGACAGGCGACAGCATAGTGTATAACAAGACGTTCAGCCTCTAAAATACAAAGGGCGAAAGAGAAGCCCACATTAAACCAGTATCATGCCAGAAGACACGCTACTTTACTGGGTACAAAGATACAAAAAATACACGAAAAAAACGCCTCAAAGTATGTTAATATTTCGAGGCGTTTTAGTTAATGTTTAAACGATGCTCAAATGAGAAACTAAGCGGACTTTTCGTTTTGTGGGAAAGTGCTTTTCGTTTGAGGACATGAAAACATTTCGTTTTGCAGATTATATTCTTTGGCGGACGCAGCAGTTCGTATGAGAAAGAACTGCATGGAACTGAGGGAACTCTTCAGATATTAATGCCGTAGGTCTGTTTCACCTCACTCATTACGAAGGTACTCTCTATGGAGGCCAGGCTCTCAATCTCTCCTAATTTGTTGAGTACAAACTCCTGGTATTGCTTCATGTCGTGGGCGCGTACCTTCAACAGATAATCGTATGCCCCTGAGGTGTTATAGCATTCTGTCACCTCGGGTATACGCTGTATGCGATGCACAAAGGCATCGGCAATCTCGTGGTTGATCTGCTTCAGTTTTACCTTGCAAAACACCAGGAGTCCCTGGTTCAGTTTGTCAGGGTCGAGAATAGCCACGTACTTCTTGATATAGCCTTTCTTTTCCAACCGTTTCTGACGCTCAAATACTGGGGTAGGGGTCAGGTGTACGGCATCGGCCAACTCTTTGGTGGTCAGTTTTGCATTTCTCTGTAGCGTCTTTAGTATCTGCAGGTCGGTTTCGTCAAGTTCATTGTTCATAATTCAGAGTTCTAAGTTCTGCTCTTTGGAATATTGTTTCTTGTACTGTCATGCTGCAATATTTGGGTGCAAAGTTACATTATTTGTTTCAAAACGACTACGATTTCCACGATTTTTGCAAATAATCAGTTCGCGACTACTCTGCGCCCTGTCCCTTCCGGCGCAGCCAGACGACAGCTGCGACAAACAACAGCAGCACGATGCCGAGGACGATGAGTGACGTCAACCCCCTTCCAACTTCCTCCTGCGGCGTCAGCGTCGACTTTTTCAGCACCTGCGCCTTGCCGCCGTCCTGGCTCTTCACCAGCGACAACTGGCGGTTATACTCCTTAGCCTCTCTGCCCAACAACTGCCGGCTGACGAAGGTCTGCAGTTGCGGGTTGTTGCACACGAAGTCGGTGCAGGCAGCGCCGCTCTCTTTGGTGATGGCGGCATGCAGGCGGGCCGTCTGTTGCAACTGGCTCTCTGTAGGTTTCCAATACCCCTTACGGGCACTCTCCAGCATCACCGACGTCATGGCCTGGTAGGCAGCGGGGTTCTGCTGCTCGAAATACCGGCGTATGCCCAGTTGCTGCTCGTCCTTGACATACATCCTGTAGAGGTCGTCGTAGAGTTGTGTGTCGAGGGCCGAGGGCCGTGTGACGTTCCACCCGAAGATATTGCGGAACACCTCGCCGAACATCTGTGCCGTACCCTCGCCGCCCTTCATGCGCTCGCGGACGAACTGGGGGTTCAGCACCGTGGTGCGCATCTCTACATCAATAGCCTCCTTCATGCCCTGCATCCTGCGGTTGCGGCGGTTCCTGTAGTCGGCCATCATGGCGTCGGGCTCTTTGCCGCTGAGCGATTTCACCGTCATCGAGAGACCGCCGCTGAACTCATACACATGGTCCAGCGAAACGGGGCCCCACGTGTTGCTCTGACGGGGCTGCACCAGCATGTCGGTATGTCGCAGGGCGGCAGCAAAGAGTTCCTTCTGGCTCATGCCCCAGTGGGCCGTATCGCCGTAGGCCGCACACATATTGTTCAGATAGCCGCCAGCGAGTTCGTCGGTGCCGTTCCACTTCCCGCTGCGCTCTATATAGTCCATCATGCCAGTAGAGTAGCCGCCGTTGACAGGGCCGAACACCCGCAGGGCCGACAACTCGCGGGCCTGCTTGGGGGCTATGCCCTTTTCTATGAGTTCTTTTTCCTGCTGCAGCGTGGCCTCATGCACGTAGTTGCTGTCGCCCTCGGCAGCCGACGCCATCTTGACGGCCTCGGTGATGAGTCGCAGGCGTGAGTCGGCAATGTCGCGCAACTGTCCGCTCACCTGAA
Source organism: uncultured Prevotellaceae bacterium (assembly GCA_947303855.1). Taxonomy (GTDB): domain Bacteria; phylum Bacteroidota; class Bacteroidia; order Bacteroidales; family Bacteroidaceae; genus Prevotella. The sequence goes on along the minus strand of CAMYZO010000020.1, from coordinate 6,042 downwards.
CCATGACGTTGACGCGGGGCCGTCCCAGTTCCTGGGCAGGTACCAGCCGCAGCGGGCCTATGCGTCCCTGCGTGTCGCGCTCTGGCTCTACCCCCAGCATCCACAGCGCCTGTGCTATGGTGGCGCCGCCAGTGGTAATGAACTCGCCTGCCCAGAAGGTGTAACTGACCTGACGGGGGTAGCACCCGTGCTGCTTCCTGTACTGTGCCAGCGTGCTCTCGGCCAGTCGCTTGCCGTCTTCCCAGGCCTCAGGGTCAGGGGTGTTCTCCGGGTTGATGCTATACATGTTGCGTCCTGTAGGCAGCACATTCTCGTTCAGGATGGGGTCGCCCCCCGGTGCCGGGGCTATGCTGCCCCCCTGGAGTGCTCTCACCATCTGGTCGAGTTCCGCCCGGGTCGATGTCAGGAGCAGCTGCCGCAGCCGGGGCCAGGTGGCTGGGTCGTCGCTCATGGCCTTGACGGTCTGTTGCAGTTCGCTGTCGTTATAGGGCTGTCCGAGGGTGTAGTAGGCTCCCTGCATCTTCTCGTTCATCAGTTCCTCTATATGACAGTCCGTCCGCTCCAGTTCGTCCTGCGTGAGCGGTGTGGTCAGCGTGCTGTCGATGCCCAGCAGGCGGTGCAGCCCCTCCTTCACTATCCGCTGTCTCAGGGTGGGCGACTGGCGGTCTGTGTGCAAGGCCTTGTGGATGTCGCTGTGCAGGGCGTCATACTTCTGCTGCATGCCGCTTTCGGCGTAGGGTGGTGTCAGGTAGGTCACCAGCGTGGCGTTGGTACGTCGCTTGGCAATGACGGCCTCGCCGATGTTCCCCGTCGTGTAGAAATAGAAGTGTGGTGTCGCGCCTACGAGTTGTTGGCTCCAGTCCTCGGCCCTCATGCCCGCATCGCGCCCCGGCGTAAACTCCAGGTTGCCGTGGGTGCCGAAGTGGATAAGGGCGTCGGCCTGGAATCCCCGCTGCACATACAGGTAAGGAGCCAGGTAACTGTGTGGTGGCGCCACCTTCGCCCCGTGTGCCAGTTTGAAGTCGTCGTCGCCCAGGGCCGGTCGCGGCTGGGGGAAAATCAGAATGTTGCCGTAGCGCAGACAAGCCACGGCGATGCTGTCGCCTCGTGCCAGCAACGCTCCGGGAGCCTTGCCGTAGCGCTGCTCCACTTCAGCATACTTCCCTGCTGGTATCACCTCCCTGGCCCACCGCTCGTACTGGCTGCGGGCTATCCATAGCGGGTGGCCCTCGTCGAGGTATCTGGCCTGGGCCCCCTTGGCGTAGGTGCCGAGCACCATGCCCTCACGCCTGATTTCGCGGCTGAAGGCTTCGAGCGTGGCTGGCAGTCCGCTGACGTTGTAGCCCTCTGCCTGCAGGCGGCGCAGCAGGTTATACACCGATGGTATCACCTCCATGCCGCTTGCCAGCAGCGCGTCGGTGCCAGGGCGGCGGAAGTAGCCGATGGCGATGCGCTTGTCCTTGTTGGCCTTGGTGCGCAGCAGCAGGCATTTTTCCAGGTGGTCGGCAAAGGTCTCGCAGCGCTCTGTCTCGGCGCTGTGTATGTAGTAGCCCCGGCTGTTGGGATTCTGGGTGCCTATGCAGAAGGGTGCTCTGCCGCCGTCAATCTCAGGCAGCGTGACGCGCGCATTCTTCGACCCTGACGGCATGGGCTGCTGCTCGTCCATCCATTCGCTGTGGGTCATGGCCAGCGGGTAAGGACAGAACAGGGGGATGTTCTTCTCGTAAAGCCACATGGCCAGGGTGTCGTTGCCCATCCTGCCCACCGGCATCCGCACCACGGCGTCGGGCTTCATGTCCTGGAGCATCCGCCTGAGGCTCTTGCCCGTTGATACCATCGGAAAGACGTTGATGCCCCGGCGGGTGAGCATTGTGATGAGAGTGTCCACATGCTCGCGGTTGCCCTCCATGGGGAAGGAGAGTCCGCCAATGAGTGCCACGCGATGCCCGCCGGCATGGTATAAACCTTTCTTCTTCAGATAGGCCGTCAGCGCCTCGGCGGTCTTGAAGTATTGGCCGTACTCACGGTGGTAGTACATGTCGGTGGGAATCTCTACCGGCTCTTCGTAGGTCTGGTCGCCCCACCGGCCGGGCGAGGCTATATGCCGCAGGTAGCGCAGACCGTTGCGGTAGTTGTGGCGGTTCTCGTTGTCGAAGTATTGTCTCAGCGTGTCCACCTGCTCGTCCGTCAGGTTGTGGTTCTCTACGAAGTCATTGGCTTTTTGCGTCCTGGTGAATATGGGTACGCCGTTGTCGGCAGCGCGCTTCACCTCTGCCCGCTGCTCGTCGGAAAGGAAGATGTGGCGGGCAAAGATGATGACGGCGTCATAGCCGTCAAGGCTCGTCATGTCGTCAGTCTCCACACATTCCACGTCGATGTAGCGCGAATCGTTGTTGAGCGTAATGTTGGCCTGCTGCAGTTTCAGGGCGTTCACAATCAGGATGCGGGTAGGTGCCATGAAGTGCTGATAGACCACATAGCCCGTCAGCACCAGCATGATGCACACAGCAAGGTATAATAATTTTCTCATTTTTTTATTCGGCTGCTAAGTTATTATCAGTGGGAAATGGCAATGGTGGCATGGTCGCATGATTATTTGCAGATGAAGGGCATGACGCTGTCTATGAGCGACTGCTTGCGGTCTTGCAGGTTCAGTATCTGCTCCTCAAGGGTGTCGGCGGCGACGAAGCGGTAGACGAAGACCGAGCGGCGCTGGCCTATGCGGTGGGCACGGGCAATGGCCTGTTCTTCGGCAGCGCGGTTCCACCAGGGGTCGAGCAGGAACACGTAGTCTGCAGCGGTCAGGTTGAGGCCCACGCCCCCGGCTTTCAGCGAGATGAGGAAGAACTGGCAGTCGGCCGACTGCGGGCCCTGGAAACGCTCTATCACCTGTTCGCGGTTCTGCGTCTGTCCTGTCAGCAGGGCGTAGTTCCAGCCACGGCTGGTCATCTCGCTGCCCACACGCTCCAGCAGGCTGACGTACTCGCTGAAGATGAGCACCTTGTGCTGTGTGGGCCGCAGGTTCTCCAGATAGTCGAAGACCACGTTCAGCTTGCCCTCGCCGTTGGCAATCTGGCGCAGCCGCTGCAGGGCTGCCAGCAGGTAGATCTGGCGGTTGCTGCCGCCCTCCCCGGCTGTTGCCGTTTGCGGGTCAAGCCATTCGTTGCGCGCCTTCGACAGTTCCTCGGCATATTCACGGGTTTGTTCGTCGGTCATGGTGCATACCACCACCTCGTCCTGCCGTTCGGGCAGGTCTGTCAGCACCTCCTCCTTGGTGCGCTTCAGGAAGTAGGGGGCTATGAGTCGTCGCAGCGTGTCGCGGCGGCTCTCCTCCAGTTGTAGGGCAATAGGATTGTGCGACGCGCCCAGTATCTCGTTCGTCACGGGGCGTACAAAGGCGTGCTGGAATGAGCGGGCATCGCCCAGCAGGTTGGGGTTCAGCACGTTCATCAGGCTCCACAGTTCCTGAAGGTTGTTTTCTACGGGCGTGCCGCTGAGTGCCATCCGGTGCAGGGCCTGGATGCGGCTGACGGCCTGGTGTATGAGCGATGTAGCCGTCTTGAAGGCCTGGCTCTCGTCGAACACCACGATGCCAAACTCATTCTGCTCCAGCAGGTCGATGTCGTTGAGCAGCGTGCGGTAGGTGGTCAGCACCACGTCCCATTGCATCAGCGCTATCCGCTTGCCTTTCCGCTTGGCAACATCGCCCGTGTAGGTCATCACTGTCAGCGAGGGGGCAAAGCGGTTCAGCTCGTTGCGCCAGTTATGCACCACCGATGCCGGGGCCACTACCAGCGACGTGCGGAAGGGAGCCTCACCCCCATCCCCTCTCCGAAAGAGAGGGGAGTTGTTGGACTTCTCGCCTCGCATCTCCTCGTCAGAGAAGAGCATGCCCGGCATCGGCGTGCTAACAGGTTCCGTCACCTTCGTAGCCTCCTTGTATGTCATCAGCAGGGCGATGGTCTGGAGCGTCTTGCCGAGACCCATCTCGTCAGAAAGACAGCAGCCGGTCTGTGCCACAAAGTTCTGCCACAGCCACTGGAATCCCGTCTGTTGATAGGGTCGGAGCGTAACAGTCTCACCCCCAGCACCTATCCACGTGGATAGGGGAGGGGTTACTATCTGCCCTTGTTTTAGTGCTTGAGTGTTTATACTCCCCTCTCTCTTCGGAGAGGGGTCGGGGGTGAGGCTCACCTGGCTCCTGTGCCGCTGAAAACCCTCGCCCTTGGGCAGCCCTATGAGCATCAGGTCGGAGTAGCGCTTCAGCCATTCGTCGGGGATGAGCAGAATCTCGCCCGTAGGCAGCATATATTCCTGTTCGCCCCGCAGGATAGTGTCGCAGAGTTTGCGGAAGGGTATGCGCAGTTGGCCGGATGCCTGGCTCGTGCCGTCGGCTTCTACGACCACCGTGACGTTGGTCTGCAGCCAGTCGCCCTGCCATACGTCGCTCTGCTCCACACTCAGCGAGCCTATGTAATAGACGTGGTCAGAGGGCTGCACCACGTTGAAGCCCGCCTCCCGCAGCTCAGGGGCATGCTGGCGCAGCCAGTCGATGAGCTGTCTGGTCGTCTGGAACTTCGTGATGGTGTCTGCTCCCGTCAGTTGTTTCAGCTTTTCCGTCAGCCGCTGTTCAGCCGTCTTGTCGCGCATCTGGCGTACAAACTGGAAACTGTCGGCGGTCTCCGTCAGCGTCACCCGTCCGTTGAGTCTGTCATTGGCGGCATACTCCAGGTTGCCGTATCTGAACAACAGCGTCAGCATGGGGCGGCCGTCAATGTGGTTTTCTCTCTTCAGACAGGCCAATGGCGGCACGCTGATGTCGGTGATGTCGAACCCCTCGGCGTTGATCTCTGCCCGTGCCACGTGTTTCAGTATGAAGCGGTGGAAGTAGTCGTTCTCCATCCTTCGGGGTATCTCCACCAGCTCTTTTGGGGCAAAGGGCAGCAGCAGTTGTCCGCTGAACCCCTCGCACAGCGAGTAGATGTGCTTGTCGAGCACAAACAAGCCCGGCGTGTGGGTGAGCACAATCAGGTGGTGCTCCGACGGCCGCTCCACCAGCCTATCACCTATGCGCAGTTGCAGGCGGTAGGTGGTTCCCTGCTCGTGGCGATGGAAATTCATGACGGGTGTCACCTCGTTGCCGTTCTCCATCGTCAGCCTGTCAGAGATGTGCAGCGGCAGTCTCTCGTCGTTTGTATAGAGTATAGGTAAATCCAGTTTGTCAGCCAGGCCAATGGCCTTGATGACACGCCTGTCGGCCATCAGCTTCACATGCTGGATGACGGCCTTCTCCTTCGTGGCCCAGAACTGCTCCTCGTGCCGGAATACCTTCTTGTTGGCATACCGGGCGTAGAGGCTCTCCGGGCGCAGTTCCTCGCAGAGTTCGGCCAGCTGGCGTAGTTCCTCCTCCAGGCTGTCAAGCTGCTGGCTTCTGACAGCACCCTCCAGCATCATGAACTGGCCGAGAGAGGCAACCCTCTTCAGTTCGGCTCCCACGATGCCGAATAGCGCCCGCGGGCCCGTCTTCCCAGTCTGTGGCCTTACCAGCGGCCGAAGAATCAGAATTGAAAACATCTATAACAATATTGGGAGCGCAAAGTTACGAAAAAAATCTCTTCCATTCCAGAAATTCAGCCAAAATTAAGAATATTTGTTCGTTTTGGCTGAATTTCTCAACTCCTGTCACATGTCAATAAACTCATCGCCATCTATCTGGCGGATGAACTTTTAGTTCTGTTTCTTTCAAGGCGGATTCAATCCGCCTCACCGTTTCATCACCCAACGAGCAACCGTCCTATCTCATTCAGGGCTACGAAACGGTAACGCTTTGAATCGTGGGACACTGCAGTATAGGCATAGTGCCTGGGTTCGCGGACGGTTCTGGCAATGAGTCGCTCACCATCGCTGATGGCTGCCGTATAAGTCACCGCACCATTATGGGCTGCTGCCAACACGTCTTTCAGAAACGCTGTATAGGATTTTTTGTAAAAAAGGGTGACAGGGTGACAAAACCGCCTGCCACAAAGGGTTTGCACCCTTTTT
>CAMYZO010000019.1 GCA_947303855.1 uncultured Prevotellaceae bacterium | reverse complement strand
ATCAGGCTGTCGTGTGTCTCGGCAGTAGAGTACCACGGAAGAATCCAGGTGCGCCCTGGCAGCATCACAACAGGTCCCAGTGTCTTCGTTATGAAACAGAGAATGGCAGAGGCTTCTGTCCAAGCAGCAGACTGTGAAAAAGAAATGCTGCCCTCTGTCCTTACCAGCACCATAGGCCGTCGTGCAGCTATATCTGCAAAATATCTCTCACAAATTAAAGAGCAACAATAAGTCCATAAGCATGCTGCTCGGATGAAAACTGATGGGTAGTGAGCGATCCGTGCTGGAAAGGATGTCTCCTATCTAATGACCATGAAGACAATAGCCTCATGCGGATTGTCAGCCCGACGATTGCTTCGGAATTAAAGACCGCACAGCGGGGCATACGGACAGCGGCGGCAGCGGTCGGCATTGCTTGTCGGTACGAAGGGCTGTGAAGCATCGAAGATTTCATTCATCTTCTCCATCAGCAGGGTGACGAAGCGGTCGCCGTCGGGGGTAGCCATGTCGTCAATATAGTTTGCTCCCAATTTCAGTATCGGATTGTAGTCCTCACCCGAGGCGTGCTGTATGAACAGCAAGGCGGGGGCTACGGGGTAGCGCTGGCTGCCACGCACGATGCGGGCATAGAGCATGGCCTGCAGGTAGTAGTCGCTGTGGTTATGCAGTTGCGTATCGTTGAAGATGTCGTCGACACTCTTCAGGGCCTGCATCCTGTGGGCACCCGTCTTATAATCGATGACACGTATCGTTTCGCCGTCGCCGTTTCTGACGGCATCGATACGGTCTACACGTCCGCCTATGGTCACCGTGAGCCCCAGCGACGGGACAGGAACGCGCTGCCATACGTCATGCTCCAGATGCAGGATGGTGAAGGGCGTCAGCTGCCGGTCGATCTCGACGAGTTGCCGCAGGTAATGGATGATTACCTCGCGGTTGATGATTTCCAGTCCGCTCTTTTCGCGGTTATGTTGCAGTTCGTCGGCAAAGGCCTCATCGACGACACGTTCTATCTCAACCCTGTTCTTCAGGATGTCGTCCAGGTCGCCGGCTCCTATGCGTCGTGTCTTCTGCATGAGTCGTTCGTAAAGCATCTGGGCAGCATGATGGAAGATGTTGCCAAAGGCACGGTTGTCAATAACGCCGTCCTCGTCATCGTCAGGTTCGCGTAGTCCTTCCACATAGCAATAATAGAACTGCAGAGGGCAGTACATATAGCGGTTGATGGCCGTTGGCGACAAGACAGACGACTGGTAGCGGTTCCGTAAGATGCCCATCACCTCCGCCGTCTTGTCAATACTGTGTGGCACCTGTCGTTGCGCATGGTGCCCGGCTTGTAGCGTATAGCGCTCAATATCATGATACTTGTCCTCGACAATCAGTTGCTGTACGAATCGGCTGATTTCAGACGCCTGTCCGTCAGCCGTTGCGTTGCTGTAGAGTATGGTGACATCGCCGGCCCTGCTCAGCAGGCGGTAGAAGTAGTAAGCATAGATAGCCGCCTTATGGTCGGACGTGGTCAGCCCATAGGCCCGTTTGATAGAGTAGGGTATGAACGACGCGTCGGCAACCCCTCGCGGAATATTCCCTTCGTTACACGAGAGCAGCAGCACGTGCTCGAAATCAAGATTTCTTGTCTCCAGCACACCCATAATCTGCAGTCCTTCGGCCGGTTCTCCGTGAAAGGGTATCGACGTCTGCTGTATCAGTTGCTGCGTCAGCCTCTGCATGGTAATGAGGTCTACCTTGAGTTCGCCGCTTGCAGAGAGCGATGACAGCCTGTTCAGCAGAGTGTAGGCCCTGAACAGCGACTCGCCCATGAAAGGCGACTGTTCCACCTCGTCCTTGGCCTGCCGGGCCATGTGGCGCACGATGTTGGTTATCTGGTGAATGACGTCGGCATCGCTGCCTACCGGCTTCAGCAGCGAGTCGTCGGCGAGGAAGCGGGCATAGGGATGGCTTTTCAGCCGTTCCAGATAGCGCTGGCGGAACTGTTGCCGCTGGCGGTCGTATCCCTGCTGGTAGAGAGCGAAGAGCAGGACTATCAGCGAACTGACGGGTGCCTGCTGCAGGGGGTAGCCGGTGGTGATGTTCACATGCTCTACCGTCTGCGGCAGACTGTGAGCAACGGTCAGCAGCAGGTTCTCGTTACACAAGACGATGGCTGTACGGTGTCCGGCTTCGATGCGGTTGTTTTGTCTAAGCCATTGGCTGACATAGCGTGCCTGTGCATCCTCGGTAGGTGCCGACACCAGGCCGACAGACTTCTTCCGCCGGAAGATTCCGTAGATATTATTGTCGTCGGTAGGCAGTTCGTTCGGGAAATCCATGAGGTTCTGCGAGATGAAATGTCCAGCCTCCAGTGGCATGTAGTAGTGGTCGAAGTCCCAGTAGAAGGCGGCCTTTCCCTCGTTTTTGAGTTTTCTGAAAAGGCGCTTCTCCACCTCTTGCAGCAAGTTGAATCCTACGAACAGGTAATGGTCGTAGCCGAAATGCTGGAGCGAACTGTCGGCAACCCGACGGTACAGGGCTCCCTCGTAACTCAGTCGCTGCGCAGCCAGCCGCTCGTTGAAGTTCTTGTAGATGACGCCCATCTTCGACCAGAGGCGCAGGAACCGCTCTTTGAGCTGGCTGTTGTGCTCGTCGGTGAAGTTGCTGAAGAATTTGTGGATAATGGCTTTCTGCTCGTCGTTGAGGTAACTGACGTCATCGAGTTCATGAATATCACGCAGGTTGGCAAACACCTTGTCAGCCGGTGCCATGCTCTTGTCTATGTCGTCAAAATCGCTGATGAGCAGCTGTCCCCAGCCGTAGAAGTGGTCGAGGGTCTCGTCGATGCCGGTAACGGCTGTATAGGTAGCGTGCAGGTCGCAGACCAGTTTGATGGGGTCGGCGACGCTCAGGTCAGCATGCTGGCGGAAGAGTTCGCTGACGGTGTAGTAGGCCGGCGACCAGATAGGCCGTTCTGCCCGTCGTGCCAATGCCTCGTTCAGGAAAAGCGAAGCACGCTTGTTGGGGAACACGACAGCCACCCGCGACAGGTTATGGCCGTATTTCGAGAGGATATCCTCGGCGACGTAATCCAGAAATGCTTTCATCAATCAACCTCCTCAATTTTGTTACTGTAGACATACCACAGGAAACCCCTAACGTGCTGGTAGCCCATGGCCCGCAGCAGTTGCATATACTCCCTGACCTGGCTATGATACTCATTGTGCGGTTTTCCGAATTTGAAGTCGACTACCGTCATCTCGTTGCCATCGGTCATGACGCGGTCAGGACGTCGTTCCGTCAGCCGTCCGTTCTCCATGCTCAGGATGGTGCATTCGTTGAACAGCGTCCAGCGCTCCGAGAACCAGTCGGCCACGCGCGGATGTGTCAGCCGTTCGCGCAGCAGTCCCCTGATGCGCTCCGTGGTCAGTTGGTCGTCATAGATGATGCCCTCAGCCTCCAGTTGCCTCAGGGCGTTGTCAACGTCGTGGTGCGTGCGGATGGTGGAGAACACCCGGTGCAGGATGTTGCCCAGTTGTATGTAACTGGTGGCCGCAGCCTGGTCGTCGTCGCCATGGATAAAGTCCCGGCTCTGGTTACTTTGCTGGAACTCGGCCCTGACGGCCTGCCGCTGTATGTCCAGCGCTATCGGTGTCTCCGTCTTCAGGAAGACGTTGCAGGTGGTATGCTTCTCTCCGACGGTCTCAGAGGCAGGCGTGCTGATGCTGCCGGTGTCGAACGTCACCGGGGCGTCGGCATCCTCTGGCATGTCCAGCCGTCCCTGCAGCGCCGGCAGCACCTTCTCGATGATGTCCGACCGTGACCTGGAGGCAGCGCGGCGGCCTATGACGAACAGGCTGCTGCGGGCCCTTGTGAAGGCCACATAGAGCAGGTTCATGTTGTCGACCACGTTCTGAAGGTGTTCGCGCTTGTAATCCTGCTCATAGATGGTGCCCGTCATTCCTTTCTGACTATAGTCGATAGGGGCGATGGGCAAGCGGCTGAACGGCTCCTCGGCTGGGTGGCACCACAGCACATTGCCGGCCTTCTCCAACTGCCAGTCACAAAACGGCAGCAGCACATGGTCGAACTCCAGTCCCTTCGACTTGTGGATGCTGATGATGCGTATGCCGTCGGTCACGTCGCTCTGTATGGTCTTCTGGCGGATATTCTCCTCCCATTCCGTCAGGAAGTCGTTGATGGTGGCGGCATGGTCGCAGGTGTAGGCCATCAACTGGTCGAAGAAGGCACAGACGTAGGCACTCTGGTCGGTAAACCTGTCCAGCTGCAGGTCGGCAAACAGCTGTTCCACCAGTTCATACAACGGCATCTGCAGGTATCTGTCCGTCGTTGCGCTGTCTGTGGGAAACGGTCGGCGGCAGGCGCGTTCCAGGTATGCCCGCGTCAGTTGGTCGTCGGGATGCGTCAGCAGGCGCAGGGCCTGTACAATGATGTTGACTGACGGGGAAGCATCGAGCCTGAATGCCTCGTCGCTGACGATGCTCACCTGTGGGCAATACTCTGCAAAATAGTTGGCAATGACCGGTATATGACTGTTGGCCCTCACCAGGATAGCCATCTTGTCAGGTGCGATATGCCTGTCCGTCAGGTCGGTGACAATGGCGACGAGTCTTTTCAGCGTCTCTTCAAGATAGTCCTTCGTCGGCAGCAGACAGATGCTGACATATCCTGACTTCGGCTTCCCCTCAGGCACCACCTGCTCCACATCCTCATAGGCCCGTAGCAGTTGCGGTGCCTCGGGGTAATCCGCCAGTTGCAGGTGTTCCTGCCTGATGGCTTCCGTGAAGAATGCGTTATTGAACTCAATGACGTTGCGCTCCGAGCGGCGGTTTGTTTTCAGCGATTCGGTCTGAATCATTTCCGCCGTAAACTGCTGTTCAATGTCATTCAGCAGCCGCCAGTCACCGCTGCGCCACCGGTAGATGCTCTGTTTGACGTCGCCCACGATGAGGTTCTCGCTGCCCTCATGGCTCATGGTCTCGGCCAGAAGCACTCGGAAGTTTTTCCACTGTACGGTAGAGGTGTCCTGGAACTCGTCAATCATGATATGTTCCAGTTGCGTACCTATTTTCTCAAAGATGAAGGGAGAGTCGCTGTCGCTGATAAGCGTGTTCAGAAGTTTCTGCGTGTCGCTAAGCAGGAATCTGTTTCCCTCTTCATTCATGGAGCGCACCTTCTTCTCAATGCTGCTCAGCAGCCGCACCTGGTTCAGGTGGCGCAAGGTCAGCGTAGCCGACTGATAGAGCAGCCACTGCCGGGGACGCTCCTTGACGGCATCGCGCAGCATGCGGCCTAACACCCCGGCAGCCAGCGCGTGGATGAGTTCACGGCGGGGGTGGCTTTTGGTATACCATTTATCGGGGTTCTCCAGACACTTCTCAACGGTCTGGTTGACGATGCCCTCATCGAAGACGCCGTTCCTCAGTTTGTTGAAGAAACTGGCAATGCCACGCTGCTTGCCGGCCAGGTCGTCTACGGTGAGCCCTTCGCTGTCCAAGGTGTCGAAGAACGCCTCGCCGGTGTCCTGCATCTGCTTTTTGGCATTCTGTCGCAGCGAGCGCAACGTGCGTGTATAGGTGTCGAAGAAGTTCTCTTGCTGCAGGCAGGCCTCCAGTTGCTGGCTGATATCCTTGTAATAGTCGCGGAAGATGTTTTTCCCGAACTGCTTGATCTGGTGGATGACGTTCCAGGAGCGGTCTTCCGAAATATTCTCCATGATATAGTTCAGAATCCACTGGAGCAGGGTGTCCGTAGTCTGCAGGTCGTTGATGAGTTCGTCGACGGCCAGTTCCTCTATCTGCGTGTCGTTCAGGCTGAGGCGCAGGTTGGCGGCCAGGTCCAGTTCCCTGGCCAGGTTGCGCAGCACGCTCTGGAAGAAGGTGTCGATGGTCATCACGCGGAAGTGGTTGTAGTTGTGCAGCAGCAGGCTCAGCGCTATCCCTGCCCGCTCGCTGACGAATGCGGGTTCGGCGCCGAGGGCCTTGCACACCTCGCTCATGTAGGTTTTCGACTCCGGGAAGTCGTCAGGGCGTTCCTTCATCTTCCAGATGCCGTAGAGCTGGCTCAGTATGCGCGTCTTCATCTCCTCGGTGGCCTTGTTGGTGAAGGTGACAGCCAGGATATGACGGTAGGCCTGGGGGTCTCTGACTACCAGTTTGATGAACTGTACGGCAAGTGCGAACGTCTTGCCGCTGCCTGCCGATGCCTTATAAACGGTGAGCGGTTTTACCATCGTCTGAAGAGTTCAAAGGTGAATTTACAGTCAAAGTGCTGGAACTCCGAACCCACGAAGCTGGTAAACAGGCCTATCGACACAAACCGTGTGGAGAAGCCATAGCCCAGTTCTGAGTACAGCCGTGTCTTGTCGATGCTGAGGGCGCTGACGTAGAAGCACTCTTTCTCAATGATGCGTCCGAAGAGTGGCAGCCAGGTGCCTACCAGGAACGGCGACTCGTAGGAGCAGTGGGCGCGGGCGTAGTAGCTCGACTCATTGTACCAGCGGCTGTCGAGCAGCTGGAAGTCGCCCGACCATTCGTCGTCCCATCCGCCGGGCAGTTTGTTGTCGCGGAAGTGCATGTAGTCGACAAAATAGTTGTTCCTCTTGCGGGTATAGAAGCCGTAACCCAGACGTGCGTTGAATTTCCGCAGGGGCTTCATAGCGTATTTCAGCGACCCGTCGAACTCCCAGCGCTCGTAGTCGATACTGGAGCCCAGCACCCCTGTCAGCCCTCGTTCGTAGTCTACGGAGAGCAGGGGTCCTTTGCGCCAGGGTTTCACTCTGAGCGTCACCATCGGTGCAAAACTTTTGTAGGTCTTGGGCTTGCCGAACCGCTTCAGTTCGTCGGGATTGTATGCCTCGCGGCGGTGGTAGGTGAAACCCAGGGTCAGGTCCAGTCCCTCTGTCAGCATGTAGTTATTACTGATAGTCAGGTAGTTGTCGTCAAAGAGGTCGGTCGTCATGTCGTTCAGTGTGACGGTATCGCCGAATTCCCGCCTTATCTCGTCGGTGATGGTGCTGCTGCCTATGCGGTTGCCGTTGCCGTAGATGACCGTCATCTGTCCGTTACGCTCCGGCAGGTAGTTGAAATATAAGGGTATGGTGAAGTAGAATTTCTTGTACTTGAAGTTGTAGCCGCACCAGGGATGGAACTCCAGCATGTGCTTGTTATCGAACTTATAATGCGAACTCAGTTTCAGCTTGTAGGCAAATCCGTGGTTGCTACTGTAGCTGATGTACGAGGGGTCGATGATAGGCGACATCTTCATGCGTGCGCGCCCGGTCTCAAATCCCAGGCTCGATATCAGGTTGTCGCCGATGGCATCCTGCAGGATGTCCTTGGCAAAGTTAAAGTGGTGGGTGGTGTCGGCCTTGGCCGTGGTGTCGGGCTGGTGGGTCTCCACCCAGTGGTCGAAGATGCGCTGCTCCTGGTCGTTGAGCGGGGTAGGGCGTATGGAGTCCATCAGAGCGGCGTCAAACACGTTCTGAAGGCTGTCGGGCAGGGGAGGGCAGTCGTAGACCGCCTCGTGGTTGAAGTACACCTGGTTGCCCATGAACTTAAAGACGAGGTGCGTCTTGCACTTCTTTGGCAGCAGCGACTCCCGTCCGCCCTCGCCTTGTTCGGTCTCTGTGTGAAACCTCATCATGTCGTATTCGCCGTCGATGCTTGTGGTCATCACGCGTCCGGTGGCTACGTGTATGGTGGCCTCGCCGGCAACGAGTTGTGTGTTGCGCAGGAACCGTGGCTTGAAGTAGACGACGGCCGTCTCACCCCCGTCCTGTCTGACGCGATAGCGGTAGTAGTGGCGGTTGCGCCGGCTGAAGGGCGACAGGATATGGTCGTTGCCGTAGAGGCACGTGCCGTAGATGTTAGGTATGGTAAACTCCTGGGTAATAGGCATGGTGTGGCGGTTATGCCTGATGGTGCTGAAGGTGGCCTGGCGGCGACTGTCATAGTCGTTGAAATCTTTGAACCACACGCGCTGGTACGACTCTGACAGGTAGGTTCTGTCGCCCTCGGCGATGGAATACATGGAGGGTATGGCCCAGAGTGTGACATCCCGCCTCCACACGTTGAAGTTGCGCTTAACGTAGATGGTGCTTGTATGTCCTTGTATGTCTCCGGGTGTGAAGTTGCGCCGGTAGTTGAATATACGTTCTAACAAGAGCGAGTCAGCGGCACTTCTTGTATAAGCAATACTGGGCATACCTGTGAGTATGCCCAGTATCAGTATGGTTTTCAGCAGATGGCATTTCACGGTGCAAATTTAGAAAAAATAATCTACACCGCAAAATTTTTATCCCAAATACTTCATCAAAATTCTTGCGTTGCCGGAGTCGCGCAACTTGGCAATGCTCTTCTCACGGATCTGGCGGACACGCTCACGCGTCAAGCCCAGCTGGTCGCCAATCTCCTCAAGTCCTTTTTCGTGGCATCCTATGCCGAAGCACTCGCGGATAATGGTTATCTCGCGCTCCTTCAGCACCTTGGCCAGCACCGAGTTCAGTTCCTGGGCCATCGATTCATGGTCTACCTGACGGTCGGTGCGGCTGTCGTCGCCTGATGCCATGACGTCGAGCATGCAGTTGTCCTCGCCGTCCTGGAAGGGTGCGTCAATGCTTACGTGGTGGCTGTCGGCCTGCATCGACTGTCCAATCTTCTCTTCATCTAGGTCGGTAGCCTCTGCCAGTTCCGATACAGACGGGTGGCGCTGGTGCTCCTGTTCGAACTTGTTAATCTCGTGATTGATTTTGTTGAGCGATCCAACCTGATTCAGCGGCAGGCGTACAATTCGGCTCTGCTCGGCAATGGCCTGCAGTATCGACTGGCGAATCCACCACACGGCATAACTGATAAATTTGAAGCCGCGTGTCTCATCAAACTTCTGGGCTGCCTTGATAAGGCCGATGTTGCCCTCGTCGATGAGGTCCGTCAGCGTCAGTCCCTGGTGCTGGTATTGCTTGGCTACGGAGACCACGAATCTCAGGTTGGCCGTGACGAGTTTGTCCTTGGCTCTCTCACCCTCAGGTCCGCCCTTACGGATTTTCTGTGCCAATTCAATCTCTTCGTCAATGCTAATCAGTGGTGCACGCCCGATTTCTACCAGATACTTGTCCAGAGCCTCACTCGAACGGTTGGTGATACTCTTCTGAATCTTTAGTTGTCTCATTCTTATTACCCTTAACCTTTCTTTAATTGCTTGAAAATCAAGCTAATATACGTATATTCTGCTTTAAAGCGGTGCAAAGTTACAAAAAAAAACGATAGGTTGTTCTTTTTTTTAACTTACTTTAAAGTTTTTCTTGAAGGTATTGGCCAGTAATGCTTTCCTTGCAGGCCGCCACTTCCTCAGGTGTTCCGGCGCATACCAGCGCTCCTCCTCGGTTGCCGCCGTCAGGTCCCAGGTCGATGACATGGTCAGCACATTTAATGACCTCCATGTTATGCTCGATGACTACGATGGAGTTTCCGCGTTCTATCAGCGCGTCGAAAGCGTGCAGCAGGCGGCTGATATCGTGAAAGTGCAGTCCCGTGGTAGGCTCGTCAAAGATGAAGAGGGTAGGCTCCTGTCTTTCCTGTCCGATGAAATAGGCCAGTTTCACACGCTGGTTCTCACCCCCTGAGAGCGACGACGAG
Source organism: uncultured Prevotellaceae bacterium (assembly GCA_947303855.1). Taxonomy (GTDB): domain Bacteria; phylum Bacteroidota; class Bacteroidia; order Bacteroidales; family Bacteroidaceae; genus Prevotella. The sequence continues at coordinate 34,056 of CAMYZO010000019.1, read as the reverse complement.
TTCTGTCCCAGCTTGATATAGCCCAGTCCCACGTCCTCCAGTGGCTTCAGTCGTTTAACGATGGTTTTGCACAGGGTGTCGGTGTCGGCGCCGAAGAAATCGATGGCCTCAGCGATGGTCATGTTCAGCACCTCGTCAATATTCTTGCCCTGATAGCGCACGTCGAGGACGTCCTGCTTGAAGCGGTGTCCGTGGCAGGTCTCGCACGTCAGCACCAGGTCGGCCATGAACTGCATCTCGACGGTAATGGTGCCGGCACCCTTGCACTCGTCGCAGCGTCCACCGTCGGCATTGAACGAGAAGTACTGGCTGCTGAAGCCCATCTGCTGACTCAGGGGCTGCGCGGCAAACAGGTCGCGGATGGCATCGTAGGCTTTGACGTAGGTGGCGGGATTCGACCGTGTGGACTTCCCTATGGGGTTCTGGTCTACGAACTCTATTCGGCTGACAGCCGTCAGGTCGCCCGTTAGTCCCAGGAATTCGCCGGGGGCGTCGCAGACATCGCCGATATGGCGTTTCAGGGCAGGGTAGAGGATGCCTTTGATAAGGCTTGACTTGCCTGAGCCTGACACGCCCGTGACCACAGTCATGACGTTCAGCGGTATCTTCACGTCAATGCCGCGCAGGTTGTTCATCCTGGCTCCCTTGATGCCGATGTAGCGGTTCCAAGGCCTGCGACTCTTGGGTACGCTGATGGTGTCCTCGCCTGCCAGGTATCTGACGGTGTGGCTGCGTGTCGTCTTCAGACTGTCGTCGTCTGTTTTCGGTTCCGGCATACCGGCATAGACGATCTCGCCGCCCAGCCGTCCGGCATCAGGGCCTACATCTATCAGGTAGTCGGCGGCACGCATAATCTCCTCGTCGTGCTCCACCACCACTACTGTATTGCCCAGGGCCTGCAGTTCCCTCAGCACCTTGATAAGCCTGTCGGTGTCGCGTGAGTGGAGTCCTATGCTGGGCTCGTCGAGGATGTAGAGCGAGCCCACCAGCGACGAGCCGAGACTGGTACAGAGGTTGATACGCTGACTCTCGCCGCCGCTCAGCGTGTTCGACAAACGGTTGAGCGTCAGGTAGCCAAGTCCCACATCCATAAGGAATTGCAGTCTTGAGCTAATCTCTTTCATCAGGCGCTTGCCCACCTCGGCATCGTGGGCGTTCAGTTGCAGGCCGTCGAACCAAGCTTTCAGTCCGGCCACGGGCATCTGCACCAGGTCTGTGATGCTGCGCCCCTCAATCTTGACGTATTCCGCCTCAGGCTTCAGCCGCGTACCGTGACACTTGGGGCATGTCGTCTTGCCCCTGTAGCGGCTCATCATCACGCGGTACTGTATCTTGTACTGGTTCTCCTTCACCATCTGGAAGAACTGGTCTATGCAGGGCTTTTCCTGAGCCCCCTCGTCCGACGGCAGTCCGTGCCACAGCTGGTCCTTCTGCTGCTGCGTCAGGTTCATGTATGGCTCGAAGATGGGAAAGTTGTCGCGCTCGGCATGGCGGATGAACCACTGCTGCCACTCTTTCATCTTGTCGCCGTGCCAGCAGACCACGCAGCCGTCGTAGACCGACAGCGTGGTGTTGGGGATGACCAGCCGCTCGTCGATGCCAATCACATTGCCAAAGCCCTGGCATTCCGGACAGGCCCCTACGGGGGAGTTGAAGGAGAACAGTTGGTCGGTAGGTTCCTCGAAGACGATGCCGTCGGCCTCGAAGCGCATGGAGAAGTCGTAGACGATGTTTGCCGGCAGCAGCATCAGGCGGCAACTGCCGCCCCCTTCGTAGAATGCCGTCTCGGCAGAGTCCACCAGTCGGGCGATGGCGTCCTTGGAGTCGTCGACGGAGAGACGGTCGATGACGAGGTACAGGTCTTCGGGGTGAGATGTGTCGGCGGGCGTCTGTTCCAGGAAATCGTCGATGCGCACGAAGTCGGTGGCGAAGAGGCGTGCATAGCCCTCCTGGAGATATGCTTTCAGCTGTTGTTCCAGCGTCCGTCCCTCAGTCACGCGTACCGGCGCCATGACGACGAACTTCGTTCCCTTCTGGAACTGCAACACCTGTCGCACGATGTCTTCCGTGGAGTGCTTCTTCACCTCCTGTCCGCTGACGGGCGAGTAGGTGCGTCCTATGCGTGCAAAGAGCAGGCGCATGTACTCATAGATTTCTGTCGACGTGCCGACGGTACTGCGGGGATTGCGTGCTATCACCTTCTGCTCGATGGCAATAGCAGGCGGAATGCCGCGTATGAAGTCGCATTCGGGTTTGTTCATGCGTCCCAGGAACTGTCGAGCATAACTTGACAGACTCTCCACATAGCGGCGCTGGCCCTCGGCATAGAGTGTGTCGAAGGCTAAAGACGATTTGCCGGAGCCACTGACTCCGGCAATCACCACGAACTTGTTTCTTGGAATACGCACGTCAACCCCCTTGAGGTTGTTGACGCGCGCTCCTTTTATTTCAATGTATTCGTTCAAGAATTCTCAATTGTGAATTGTCAATTGTGAATTGTCAATTTTCAATCTTAAAGGATTGTCTTCACAGCCTCAAGCATGCCCTTCTGCTGGATCAGGTCGAGGAACTGCTTCACCATGGCGTTCAGACCCTGAATCTTGTTCAGGTCTTCCTGCCAGATGAACTCTGCGCCTAGCACGCCGTCGGCCACCTTCTGGGTGTCGCCGGTAGCCCACAGGTCCTTCAGCAGGTCCATGATCTTCTGGTCGTCGTTGGGCACAATCTCCACGCCGTCCTCACGCTTGCCGCCCTTGTAGTAGGTGATGATGGCAGCCAGACCGAATACCAGGCCCTTAGGCAGTTCGCCCTTACGCTGCAGATAGGTCTTCACGCCGGGCAGGTCGCGAGCCTGGAACTTCGGGAACGAGTTCAGCATGATGCTCGTTACCTGGTGGTCAACGAAGGGGTTGTCGAAGCGCTCCAGCACGTCGCCGGCAAACTTCTCCAGTTCATCCATCGGCAGGTCGAGGGTCTGCATCAGCTCGTCGAACTGCACCTTGTGGATGTACTTGCTGATGACCTCGTGGTTGCAGGCATCGCGGACGATGTTCACGCCGCTGAGGAAGGCCACGGGGCTCAGTACGGTGTGTGGGCCGTTGAGCAGTGTCACCTTGCGCTTGTGGTAAGGCTCCTCGCTGGGTACGAACAGCACGTGCAGTCCGGCCTTGTCGGCGGGGAACTCAGCAGCCACTTCCTTCGGGGCCTCGATGACCCAGAGGTGGAAGGTCTCGGCCTGTACCACCAGGTTGTCGCGGTAACTGATCTTCTCCTGAATCTCGGCAATCTCCTTGCGGGGGAATCCCGGTACGATGCGGTCTACCAGTGTGGCATAGACGCCGCAGCACTCCTCGAACCACTTCTTGAAGGCCTCGGGCAACTGCCACAGTTCAATATACTTATAGATGCAGTCCTTCAGCACGTGGCCGTTCAGGAAGATCAGCTCGCAGGGGAAGATAATAAGGCCCTTCGTGGGATCGCCGTTGAAGGTCTGGTAGCGGCGGTACAGCAGCTGCACCAGCTTGCCAGGATAGCTGCTGGCGGGAGCGTCCTCCAGTTTGCAGGCGGGGTCGAAGGCGATGCCGGCCTCGGTGGTGTTCGAGATGACGAAGCGAATCTCGGGCTGGTCTGCTAGGGCCATGAAGGCGGCATTCTGGGTATAGGGGTTCAGACAGCGGCTAATGACGTCGATACGTTCCAAAGTGTTCACGGCCTTGCCGTTCTCGCGGCCCTGCAGGTTCACATGGTACAGGCAGTCCTGTGCGTTGAGCCAGTCCACCATACCGCGCTCAATGGGCTGCACGACGACCACCGATCCGTTGAAGTCGGTCTTCTGGTCCATGTTCCAGATAATCCAATCAACGAATGCGCGGAGGAAGTTACCCTCACCAAACTGAATCACTTTCTCAGGCATCACGCTCTTAGGCGCGAATTGTTTGTTTAACGGTTTCATTTGCTTTGAATTTGTTTTAGATATGACGATGTTGTTTTTTCCGACTGCAAAGGTAGACATAATTTCGCAAACAGCCAAATTCTTTCCTAAAAAAACGGTATCTTTCCTTCACCTTTTTTTCTACCGCTTGCCATCCTTGCCTATAACTTTCAACACCTGTTCGGCAATGCTCTTCATACCCTTGATGTTCGGGTGGCCCGCCTGCTTCTCAATATCCTTGAGTTCAATAACGGGGATGTTATAGTGCTGGCAGATGGTCCTAGTCGACTCCACAATCTCCTGGCGCAGTTCCGTGTTCTGGATGAAGTAGATACGTACATTAGGATAGCGCTCCTGAGCCTCGTTAAGCAGTTTGGCCAGTGCCGGGCGGTAGAAGTACAGGTCGGCGCGCTTAATGCCTGCGTACTTGTACTCGCCCACCTGTGCACCGCACCAGCTGTCATTGGTGTTGCCGAAGATGAGCAGCACGTCGGGGCTGCCCAGCCTGGGCAGTCGGGTAATGAACGAGCGTGGCGAGTAATCCTCGTCGTGGTAGCCCGTATAGCAGATGGTGGCACCGCTCCACGAGTCGTTGCACTCCAGCAGGTAGCCGCCGTTGCTCACCACCTGCCACCACCATGTCTGCTTCACGTTGTCCACGTCGGTACGCTTGGCGTCGCGCGGCAGGCTGTACCACACCTCGTTGCCCTCGGGAATATAGTCCTGGAACGTCGAATAGGAATCGCCGAGAATGGAGATACGCTGTCTGTCCTGAGCCTGGGCACTAAGGCCCAGTATCAGCGACAGTACGATAAATAGTTTTTTCATATCCTTTTACTGGTGCTGTGGACGCAGCAGGTCGTTAACGGTTTTCACGGGGTTGAACGTGCCGAGGGGCACCTCCACGAAGACGGTGTTCCAGTCGCTCATGGCGCCGTTCCACAGTCCGGGCAGTTCCAGAGCCTTCAGTTCTTTGCCGTTCTTCGACTTCGACGAGATGAAGCCCGTTGAGCGGTCTACGAACTGCGGCAGGTTGAAAGGCTGTCCCTTGTAGTCCTTCACGGCGCATACCAGGTCAACGGGGTTGAAGTGCGTGCCCTGTGTGAACATCTGCATATACTCCTGGTTGTTCTTGTCAATCTGGCTCGACTCCAGAATCTGCAGCGAGATGGTGCCGTCCTGGTTATAGGTCAGGAACGGGCCGCCGCCGGGCTCACCAACGTTCTTCACCACGCCGCAGACGCGCATCGGCCTGTTCAGCTTCTTCTTCAGGTATTCGGCCAGTTCCTCATCAGAGAGGCTCTGAATGTCGGGACGGCGGCAGAAGGCGTGCTCCACGAAGTGCTGTATCTCGCGCAGCTTGTCGTGTTCAACATTTCCTTTATCCAGCAGCTCCAAGTACTTGAAACTCAGTTTCTGCAACTGTATCAGCACGCCTGCTATCACCTGCTTGTAGTCCACCGTTTCCTGCTTCAGTCTGTCGGGCACCACGTTGTCGATGTTCTTGATGAAGATGATGTCGGCGTCAATCTCGTTGAGGTTCTCTATCAGGGCGCCGTGGCCACCTGGGCGGAACAGCAGCGAACCGTCATCATTGCGGAAGGGCTCGTTGTCGGGACCGGCGGCAATGGTGTCGGTAGAGGGTTTCTGCTCGCTGAACGAGATGTCGTACTTGATGCCGTATTTCTGGGCATAGAGGTCGGCTTTTTGTTCCACACGCTTCTTGAACATGTCCATGTGCTCATGCGAGACGGTGAAGTGGACATTGGCCTGGCCGCCCGATGCGGCATACAGGGCGCCCTCCACTAAGTGCTCCTCCATCGGCGTGCGTGCCCCTTCGTCATAGCGGTGGAAGAGCAGCATGCCCTTGGGCAGCTGTCCGTAGTTCAGCCCCTTCTCAAAGAGCATGTTTTCCACCACCTTCTTATACTGTCCCTCCTGAATCAGGTACTTGATGCTCTTGCCCTCGTTCTTGCGGCAGGCAGCGTCCAGTTCGTCGTAGAAGGCAAAGTTGGCGATGTTGTCGAAATACTGTTTCTCAAACGCGGTCGTCGGCACGTCGTAGTCAGCGTCTACAAAGGCGAACATATCCTTGAACATGCGCGAGGCAGCGCCGCTGGCAGGCACGAACTTCACAATCTTGTGCCCCTGCTGCTTGTACTGGTCCCAGGCGCTGATGTAGGTCTGCTTGTCCTGCTCGCTGGTAGCCACGATACCGTCTTCAATGCTGGCCGCAGCCTTCAGTTTCAGATAGGGAAAGCCTGTCTTGAACTCGTTCAACTGCTGGTTGATTTGCTCCTCGGTAATGCCTTTCTTGGCAATCTGCTGTAAGTCTTGTTGTGATAGCATAATATTAGTGGTTTTAGTTAAATATTCAATTCCAAGCGCAAATATACGAAGTTTTTTGAGAAAAACAAGGGAATTTGCGAACTTTTTCTTATCTTTGCCAAAAATTTAGGTAAAAAGATGAATGAGCGATTCGAATTTACAACCGAGGAGCGTGCCGAGACGCTCCGTCTGTACAATGAACTGAAAGTCAGGGTAGGGGAGTCGCTGCTCGACGGCGACGAGCAGAAGGTACGCCAGCACATCGCCCAACTCATGGACGGCAGCGTCCTTCACCGCGACGTCTTTGGTCTGAACCCCATCCTGCTGGGCTTCCAGACAGCCTTCATCGTCGTCGACGAGATAGGCCTGCGCCGCGATGCCGTGCTGGCCATCCTGCTGCACTACAGCGTTGAGCAGCAGCTGCTCACCTTCGACGATGTCAGGCGCGAGTATGGCGACTCCGTGGCACTTATCCTCCATGGTCTGCACCGCATCCAGGAACTCTACCGGAAGAACCCCGTCATTGAGAGCGAGAACTTCCGCAACCTGCTGCTGTCCTTTGCCGAGGACATGCGCGTCATACTCATCATGATTGCCGACCGCGTGAACCTCATGCGGCAGATCCGCGACACCCCCCATAAGGATGCCCAGGCCGAGGTAAGTCAGGAGGCCGCCTACCTGTATGCCCCTCTGGCCCATAAACTGGGCCTTTACAAGTTAAAGTCTGAACTCGAAGACCTGTCGCTCAAGTATCTGGAGCACGATGCCTACTACCATATCAAGGAGAAGCTGAGCGAGACCAAGCAGAGCCGCGACCGTTATATCACGCAGTTCATCACGCCCATCGAGCAGCGCCTCCGTGAGGCCGGCCTGACGTTCCATATCAAGGGCCGCACCAAGTCCATCCACAGCATCTGGCAGAAGATGAAGAAGCAGAAATGCCCCTTTGAGGGCGTCTACGACCTCTTTGCCATCCGCATCATCCTCGACACCCCTCCCGAGAAGGAGAAGATGCATTGCTGGCAGGTCTACTCCATCGTCACCGACATGTACCAGCCCAACCCCAAGCGTCTGCGCGACTGGCTCTCCGTGCCCAAGTCCAACGGCTACGAGAGTCTGCACATCACCGTCCTCGGTCCTGAGCAGAAGTGGGTGGAGATACAGATACGCACCGAGCGCATGGACGAGGTGGCCGAGCGCGGCGTGGCCGCCCACTGGCGCTATAAGGGCGTGAAGGGCGAGAGCGGACTCGACGAGTGGCTCACGGGCATCCGCCAGATGCTCGAGACCAGCGACGGCCGCGAGGCCATGGACCAGTTCAAGATGGACCTCTACGAAGACGAGGTCTACGTGTTCACTCCCCGTGGCGACCTGCTGAAGTTCCCCAAGGGTGCCACGGTGCTCGACATGGCCTACCATATCCATTCTAAGATAGGTTCTGCGTGTGTGGGCGCGCGCGTTAACAATAAGGTGGTCACCTTCCGTCAGCAGCTGCACTCCGGCGACCAGGTAGAGATTATGACCTCGTCGCAGCAGAAACCCAAGCAGGAGTGGCTACAGGTGGTCAAGACCAGCCGTGCCAAGGCCAAGATTCGTCTTGCCCTGAAGGAGACGCAGGCCAAGGAGGGTCTTTTTGCCAAGGAGATGATTGAGCGTAAGTTCAAGAACCGCAAGATCGACCTCGACGAGTCGGTCATGATGCACACCATCCGCCGTCTGGGTTTCAAGACCACCAGCGACTTCTACAAGCACATTGCCGACGGCACTCTTGATGTCAACACCCTCATAGACAAGTACTTAGAGCTGCAGCAGGGCAGCCTTCCGGCCACCGGCGACAACCAGGCGCGTTCTGCTGAGGAGTTTGTACTCGACGATCAGCAGCTGAAGACCCAGCAGAACGACGACGTGCTTGTCATCGACCGCAACCTGAAGGGCATCGACTACCAGTTGGCCCGCTGCTGTAATCCCATCTATGGCGACAGTGTCTTCGGGTTCGTCACCGTCAGCGGCGGCATCAAGATTCACCGCACCGACTGTCCGAATGCGCCCGAACTGCGTCGCCGTTTCGGCTACCGTGTCGTCAAGGCCCGCTGGTCCGGCAAAGGTGCGTCGCAGTATTCCATCACGCTGCGTATTATCGGACAGGACGACATCGGCATCGTCAACAACCTGACAAACATCATCTCCAAGGAAGAGCGACTCGTGCTGCGCAGCATCAATATCGACTCCAGCGACGGACTGTTCCGCGGCAACCTCGAAGTCATGATCAACGACCAGGCAAGGCTCGAAGCACTCATCAAGCGCCTACGAACCATCAAGGGCGTCATTCAGGTAGAAAGAATCTGAAAACTACTCAATCGACATTATGATAAATAACGTTACAGCCGTGCTCTCAATAAGAGCCGGTTGTAACGGGGTTGGCATAGATGCCGAGGAAGATGTCGCGGAGGATGTCGGGCTCAACGATGTCGAACTGCTCCAGTTGCTGCAGGCGGGCCATGAAGGCTGCGCGCTCGTCGTCGGTATAGCGGTCACGGAACTGCTGGCGGCCATAGCGCAGGTCGTGGGCAATAAAGTTGTTGGGCCACAGGCGGTAGGCGGCGTTGATGCGCTCGTCGAGCAGACGGGCCACGGCACGGTGGTAGTCGTTGGTGGTGAGGTGGTCGAACTGCTGGAGGTCAGCCCCGGTGACGGGCTGGCAGATGGCGAAGTGGACGCGCCCCTTCTGCTGAACGATACCCGTGAGGATGCTGTTGAGGTCTTCGCCGGGCTTCTTGACGTAGGGCTGGTGGCGCGACTGGTAGAGTTCGAGGGCCTTGAGGATGTCGCAGGACTCCCACTCGTAGCTGACTGCCACGGGCACGATATGGAGGTCGGCCAGGGCGCCTATCTTGTCGTCGGCCTTGCTCATGCAGAACATCTTGATGATGCCCTGGTCCGTCTGGTCGCTGCCGTCCTTGGTACGTCCGTTGCGCTGGGCTATCCAGACGCTGTGGTGCTGCGAGGTGAGGGTGTAGCGTATGTAGTCGCTGAGGTGGCGTGAGGAGAGGTAGAAGTCGCGCATGTTCCCCCCGCGCTCAACGCGGAACATCTTGTTGCTGCGCCCGATGTCGATGACCAGTGGCGACGACATGAGGTTGGCGCCGAAGGTGATCTCTGCCGTCTCATGGCCGTGCTGGTAGAGGACGTACTGCAGCAGACAGGCGTCGAGCATGATGTCGCGGTGGTTAGAGACGAAGAGGTAGCGGCAGGCGGTGTCGAGCTGTTCGCTGCCGCTGTAGGTGAAGGTGGTGATGGAGCGGCGTATGACCTGCTCGTTGACGCAGCGCATGACCTCAAGCTGGAAGTCGTCGACGGTGCGGAAGGAGAGCATCATGCGGCGCACGTCGTCCATGGTGCGGCCGGGGTAGACATAGGTGCAGAGCAGTCCGAAGAAGTTGCTCGCTACGATGCGCTGCATGGCAGCGGGTATCTCTGCGTCGTTATAGGGACGGATGTCGTCGAAATTTGTATTCACAATATTTTTATTTACGATTTACTAATTACTCCCAGCCACTCGAGGAACTCACGGAGCCAATTTGCGGCCTCGCGGCTGGTCTTGCGCCAGGTGGTGCCGAAGCCGTGGCCGCCTGTGGCGTACTGGATGTAGCGGTGGGGCACGCCCTGAGCCGTGAGTGCGGAGTCCATGAGCTCGGAATTACGGTAGTCGACGATGGGGTCGTCTTTGCAGTTCATGAGGAACACGGGCGGCATCTGACTGTGAACATGGCGCTCCAAGGACAGGCTGTCACGCATCAGCGGCGAGCGCTTGCGCCACTCGCCCAGCAGTCCGCGCCTGGAGCGCTTGTGGACACAGGGTGCCGACAGCGTCACCACAGGATAGCAGGGGGCTATGAAGTCGGGGCGCAGGGAGTCGCGGCCGAAGATGGCCGCCGAGAGTGCCAGGTGGCCACCCGCCGAGAAGCCCATGACACCCACGCGGCTGTAGCCCCGGCGGCGCAGCAGCAGGATAGCCTCCTGCACATCGCTGAGGGGCTTGGGATGGCTGTTGCCGGGAACGATATAACGGTAGCGCGTCATGAAGGCCATGAAGCCCGCCGTGCGGTAGCGCAGCACGTATGCCGCCAGACCGTGCTGTGTGAGCGAGCGTGCCACGCTGTCGCCCTCGGTGCCCCCTGCCAGCCAGAAGTAGCTGCCGCCGGGACAGACGATGACAGCCGTGGAGGGCTGCGGGCCACCCCCTGCGGGCAGGAACTCCTTGAGGTTGAGGGCCTGCATGCCGGTGGCCAAGCCCAGCCACAGAGCCAGGAGCACCAGCATGCGCCCGATTTTCTCCACCAGCCGGTTGCGGCCTACGATGGCCTCGACGGTGTTGATGGCCGTCAGGGGCACGCCGCAGATGCCGTGGAGGTTGACGTTCTGCCCCGTGAGCAGCAGGTTTCTGACCTTCGTCCATACGGGCAGTTGCGAGAGCATGAGGTTCTGACAGTCCTTCTGCACGCCATAGAGTGCCCCCTCAGGCTGTCCGTAGTAGTCGCGGATGGTGAGCGGCGAGGCCGTATAGTATCTGTCGACACACTGGCGGAAGCCGGGGTAGAGCAGCTGCAGACGGTCGAGGACGCGAGCGGCGAGCCGCTCCTTCCACCGCTCATACTCGGGGCCACGGCGACCCACGGTGGTGTCAGCCCACTGGCTGACGGCCTCGAAGGGCATGAGGCAGTTGACAATCATCTTCGTGGCATGGGTCTGCTCCAGGGTGTCAGCAGGTGTCATATACATAAAGCCGTGGGGCCAGCCGTCGTCGTCGGCATCCCAGCGGGCATGGTCCCACACGCGGCCGTAGTCGTCCTGCACATAGCAGGTGTGGTTGATATAGGGGAAGGTGCCGGGGCGCAGACAGATATAGACGGTGAAGGCCGAATAGGTGTTGGGGATAGAGGCCACGCGGCTGGCATACGCCTTGGGGAAGGCACCCGCATCGGCTATCCGCAGGAGTTGCTGGGGGTGGATGGCGGCAATGTAGCAGTCGGCCTGGTGGTGACGGCCGTCGGCGGTGGTGACGCCCGTACACTGGCGCTGGTCGTCGACATGAAGGCCCACCACGCGCTGACCGGCAAGCACCATGCCCCCACCCTGCCCGATGACAGCGGCCAGGGCGTCGGCCATCTGCTGACTGCCGCCCACGAAGCGTGACGTGCCGTCGATGTAGAGCACGTTGATGAGGGCGTGGATATAGGCAGGCGTATGGCCCCGGACGCCGCCGTACATGGGGTTCATATAGGCCAGCACGTCGCGCAGGCGTTCATCCTTGATATAATGGGCTATCAGCTCGTCGGCCGCCCAGAGGAACTCCTGACTATGCGCCGTCAGGGTGTCGCTGGCGGGTCGCAGGTAGAACAGGTCCACCTCGCCGGCCAGACGGTAGAGCGTGTCGACATACCGGCGCAGCCCCTGCTCCTCGTGGGGAAAGAGGCTGGCGAAATAGTCGGTGAAGGCCGCGCGCCCCTCAGGCACGCTGTAGGTGCTGCCGTCGCTGAGGTAGGTGATGGTGTCCATGCAATGGTGGTCGGCATCGCGCAGCAGCAGACGGTCGGTGATGCCTAAGTAGCGGCATATCTTGTAGACGGCACCCCCCAGGCGCAGACCGCCCAGCATGTGCATGCCCGTCTCGAAGATCGCCTCGCCGCGCCTGAAGGTCTGCAGGCCGCCGCCGATGGTGCTGTTCTTCTCGAGCACGGTGACACGGCAGCCCTCCTTGGTGAGCAGGGCACCGGTGAAGAGACCTCCTAAGCCTCCGCCGATGATGATGACGGTCTGTGGCTGGTTCATTCGTTGGCTTTGATGATGTCGTTAAAGATACGCTCCGAGGTGAGCAGTTCGGAGCAGGTGACCACCGTGCCCACGAGTACGCCGAGGGCACCGTGGGAGTTGATGTTCTGCCCCGTCAGCAGCAGGTTGGACACCTTGGTGCGGTGATGGACGCGGGCGGCAGGGCCCAGGGCTATGTCGCGGGCAATGCCGTACATGGCACCGCGCTCCGTGCCCGTATAGTCGCGGTAGGTGAGCGGTGTCGACGTGTCGTAGCCTGCAATGGCCTGCCGCAGCGCGGGGAACTCGCGGCAGACGGCGCTGATGAGCCGCTCGGCACGGTCGCGCTTCAGCTGCTCGTAGTCGGTGCCACGGCGGCCTATGGGCGTGCCCTGCCACCGCTGCACCTCGCTGTACTGCATGTAGCCGATGATGACGCCGCCGTCGGCCCACTGCTGGCCGTCCTCGCTACAGAAGTGCATGTAGAGATAGCCCCGTGGCCAGGAGGCGTCGTCGTACTGTTCACAGTCCCAGGGCGACGGCTGGTGGTAGCCGTAGAAGTTGTGGTTCATATAGGACACCGTCCGGGGCTTGAAGCGCAGGTAGACGCTGAAGCAGCCCACCGTCTCAGGCAGGGCAGCCACCCGCCGGCGGTAGGCGGGGCGCAGCAGGGGCGAGTCGCAGAGCTCCACGAGACGGGCAGGATGGATGGCGGCAATGACGATGTCGGCAGGGTGATACTCGCCATCGGCTGTCAGCACGCCCCGTGCCTGCTGTCCGTCGCAGTCGATGCTGACGGCACGCTTGCGGCACAGCACGCGTCCGCCCTGTCGGGTGATGGAGGCCGTGAGCGACTGTGCTATGAGGTCGCTGCCGCCCACCACGCGGAAGGCACTCTGGTTGTAGAAGTCGGTAATGAAGGCATGGGTGGCAAACGATGTCTTGTCGCGCTCGGCGGCATAGAGGGGCAGGTTGCCCACGAGCACATGACTCAGCAGGGGGTCGCCGACGACCTCGTGGAGCACGTCGCTGATACTGCGCAGCTGGTAGGTGGTGTTCAGGGGCGAGGCGTCGCTGTCGGCCACACGCAGGCTGCGCAGCGACGAGGCGGCGGCCACCTGCCTGACGAGGTCGAAATAGCGTTGCAGACGGTCCTTCTGGCCGGGGAAGTCGCGGGCCAGCGTCTCGATGAACGGCTCGCGGCCGTTAGCCAGGCGGAACTGCTGTCCCTGGAGGCTCACCACATCGTAGCCCGCAGGGTCGAGACGGCTCAGGCGGATGTCGGCCGTCACGCCGAGATAGCGCAGCAGACGGTCCATGACCTGTCCGCGGTCGGCACTGCCTATGAAGTGCATGCCCGTCTCGAACTTCACCCCCTGACGGCGGAAGCACTGGAGGCAGCCGCCGGGCTGCGTGCCCTGTTCGAGCACGGTGACGTCGTAGCCGTTGCGACTCAGGATGAATGCGCACGACAGGCCGCCGAGACCACTGCCGATGATGACGACACGATTAGGCTTCATAGTGACAACTGTAGGTTCTGACATATTGTTCGTACGGGTGCCAGTAGTCGGTCGTCTCTATGCGGCGGCACATACCGGCATAGCGTTCGCGGTAGTACTGGCGCATCTGCCGCGTGAAGGCCAGCAGCTGACCGTCGACCGTGAGCCGCCGTCCCACCTCGACGTCGATGCGTCCGCGGCGCAGCAGGAAGTCGCCCTTGGGCAGCACATGACCGGCACCGTGCAGGCAGACGGGCACGACATCGGCCCCTAACTGGCGGGCCAGGAAGAAGGCACCCTGATGGAAACGCAGGATGCTGCAGTCGGCAGAGCGGGTGCCCTCAGGGAACACGCAGATGCTGTAGCCGCGCTCATAGAGACGGCGCAGCTGCTCCACGTGGTTCTCGATGCCGTTGCTCACGGGGTAGTATTCGGCACGGTGGACGACCATGCCGTAGAAGGGGTTGTGCCACACCCAGTCGTTGGTGAGGAAGACGATGCGCGGCGTGAGCATCATGAGGCACAGCAGGTCGAGGTGCGACTGATGGTTGCACACCACCACGGCAGGGCGCTGGAAGGTCTCGCCGACAGTGTTCTGCAGATGGAAGGCGACGCCCGGCACGCGGCGCACGGCAAAGGCTGCCAGCCGCTGCAACAGCCGGTGATAGGACAGGCGGCGGGCCTCGCTGTCGCGTCCTAAATGGAAGTAGAGCCACGTCAGGGGCAGCAGCACCAGATACATGAACAGCAGGAAGGCCCCCATGGCCATGAGCGAGCGCAGCACACGCCCAAGGGTGATGGGCAGCGGCCGCGACACATCGCCGGGCAGGGTGGCTGCCACGGGGGCGCCCCTGACGAGCCAGCGGAACACCAGCGGGGGCAGCAGATAGGCCATGAGCACCACCGTACCCATGCCGACGATGGTGACCTGTGCCAGGGAGTGCAGGGCGGGATGACGGGCCACGATGAGCGTGCCGATGCCTATGAACATGAGCACGGCCGAGAGCATGATGCTGCGGCGGTAGGCAGCCAGGCGGCGGCGTCCCGTGGCATACTCATAGATGAGTCCCTCGGTCATGAAGATGGTATAGTCGTCGCCCTGGCCGAAGATGAAGGTGGCCAGGATGATGTTGACGATGTTGAACTGGATGCCGACGAGATGCATGAGTCCGAGTATCCACAGCCAGCTGACAGCCAGCGGCAGGAACGACAGCAGGGCCAGTTCGATGCTGCCAAACGACAGCCAGAGGAAGAAGAACACCACGAAGCCGCAGACGGTGGTGACGTAGTTGAAGTTGGCCTGGAGGATGTCTACCAGCTGCGCCCCCACGTTGCGGGCGTTGATGAGGTGCTGCATGCCTAAGCACTCGCTGACAGGGGCAAAGAAGGGGGGTGCCTGCACCTGCAGACCACCGGCCAGCAGCTGTTCGAAGGGCGCGAAGGCACCGGCCTTGAACCCCTGGAGCTGTGCCTCCTGGCGCAGGGCAGCAGTCAGATCAGTATGGCGGCGGCAGAAATCGTCCCACAGCTGCAGGCGCTGCTGCTGCACGGACGGACCGGGAATCATGGCGGCCATCTCCGCCGGCAGCTCCTCCTGCAGGCCGGAGAGCAGCTCCAGGTCGGCACGCTGGCGGTCGGTCATATAGTTGATGTGGCGCAGGTCGCTGTCGAAGGATGTCTGCAGACTGTACCAGCCCAGCACCAGAGTGACAGCCGCGAGCACGCCCACGGTGGCCCGGCGGGGCAGACGGCGGCCATGACCGGCTGACGGCGCGGCGGGCGACGGCAGGCGGGGACCCGGACATGCCCACAGCGGCAGCACCACCAGCACAAACAGGATGGTGCCCACGAGCATGAACGAGCCGAAGAGTCCCAGGTCGCGCATGGCGGCGGCATCCACCCACAGCAGACAGAGGAAGGCGCTGACGGTGGTCACGTTGCCGATGAGCAGCGGCTGCACCATGTCGCGCAGGGTGGCGGCGGTGTCGCCGGTCTCGCGCAGATGGTCGAGGTAGTGCAGGGGGTAGTTGACGGCGATGCCGATGATGACGGAGCCTATGCCTAACACGATGAGCGAGATGCTGTCGCGCACGAGTGACAGGGCGGCCAGGGCAAAGAGCCAGCCGAAGAGCAGCGAGGCCGCTATCCACCACAGGTCTTGCCAGCGGCGGTAGTGCCAGACGAGGACGGCCAGGATGAGCACCACGGCAATGGCGATGGCCAGCAGGGCGTCGTGCTTGATCTGGGCGGCATTGCCCACGGCTATCAGCGGGGCACCCACAGCCGAGACCTCCACCTCCGGGCAATCGGCTGCCGTCAGGGCGATGGCCTGGTCGATGAGGGTGCCTAAGGCGGCATTACGCGCCGACTCGCTGACACCGTAGGGCGAGGTGAGGAAGGCCAGACCATGACGGCCGTCGGCGGTGAACACATAGCCGTCGCTGACGGTGAAGCGGCTGTTCTGTCCTAACTGCTGCAGGCGCCCCATGACGGGGGCAAAGAGATGGAGGGGGTCGTAGGCCAGCAGAGGCCCTGTCATGCCGCCGCCGGGCAACAGCAACTGCTGTTTGTCGGCGGTGAGCTGTGCGGCCACGAAACCGGGCTGCTGCAGCAGGGAGTCCATGCGGGCGTAGTCGGCGGGGGTGAGGAAGTAAGGGGCATGACGGCTGACGAAGGCCAGCATGTCGAGCAGGCGCGTCTCGTCGACGGTCACCTGCACGTCGCCGACGGTCCGGGCGGTGTCCACATCGGCAAAATGCTGCTCAAAGGCGTCCATGGCACCCTTTACGGCAGCGGTCTCGCCGGTGAAGATGATGACGATGCGGTTCTGGCTGTTCAGCTGCCCGACAGCCTGGTGGTAGTCGCTCTGCTCCTCGCCCTGCGGCAGGAAGCGGGCAATGTCTTCCTCGTAGTCAACATGCCAGGCCAGCAACAGCATGACCGCCACCAGCAGCAACAGTGCCGTGGCCGTCCACCGCCGGCGGGCTGCCAGGAAGGTGTGTATGGCGACAAACGTCCTTACCATCGCACCCTCCTCAACTTCCTCAGCAGGGCCTTCGGCCATCCGTAGAAAAGGGCTACCAGACAGAAGGCGGTGTTCAGCAGCGTGATGCGCATGAAGTCGGCAAAGGGCCGGAAATGGGTCACACGCTCACCCTGCGGCGGGTAATAGACGCGCACGGGCACCGACAGCAGTTCGACACCGGCCCATGCGGCAAACACCAGCAGCTCGAGTTCGGCCTCGTAGCGCGCCGTGATGAGATGGACACCCGACAAGCGGCGCAGGGGGTAGAGGCGGAAGCCGGTCTGCGTGTCGGGCAGGCGGATGCCCGTCTGCACGGCAAACCAGAAGTTTGACAGGCGGTTGGCCATGGTATTGCCGCCGGGCATGTTCTCTTCGTGCAGGTTACGCGCCCCGACGATGAGCGCCTCGGGGTGGGCGGCCATCAACCTGATAAAGGGGGGAATGTCCTCGGGGAAGTGCTGTCCGTCGCCATCGAGGGTCAGCACGTACTCATAGCCCTGGTGGATGGCGTGCTTGAAACCTGCCAGCAGGGCATGACCCTTGCCGCGGTTCTCGGGCTGGTCTACCACCTGGATGCCAGCACCGGCCAACGGCAGGAGCTGCTGGCGGGTATCGTCGGTGCTGCCGTCGACGACGACCACGACATGACTGGCGACGGCCTGCGTGCGACGGACAATGTCGGCAATGGTACCCCCGTTGTTATAGGTAGGTATCACCACGCACACCTTGTGCTCGTCCATCAGCTGTCTTACGTCCTGCATCGTCACGCCGTCCTCCCGCTATTAATGGTAGACAATGGAAAACTTGGTCTTCACACCGTCGGCAGCCGCCACCTCGCCCTTGGCCTTGCAGTGGTCGCCCGTATCGTCGATACTGGCGAAGGTGACGGTCAGCTCCGAATGGTCGACGGGTGATATGGGGGCGGTAAACTTCAGGTTGACCACCTCCTGCAGCGTCAGCGGCCGCCCTACCCTCTCAGACAGCAGCTCGCCAATGATCTGCACCTGGCACACGCCGGGGGTGATAGGGTTGCCGGGAAAATGGGCACGGTAGATGGGATGGCCGGCATTGAGCCTGATGGCCGCCCGGGCAGCATCGCCACCCACCACGGTAAACATGTCATTATTCAGTGTCATCGCTCTGTTTAAAACTATACTTCAGATTATACTTCTCGTTCTCTAACACCACCGTACCGTCGGCCTCAACGGACAGATGGCGGCGGTGCCCCAGGTCGCCGGCAGCGGTGGCGGCAAAGAGCCGCTGCAGATCGCGCCGCACCACCCGCCGTATGTACCAGCGGTCCATCCAGGGCATGACGTTGTGCAGCCTCATCCGCTGGCGGTCGGCCGTCAGCGTGAAGTCCAGGGCATGGATGCCGAACTCGTTGACCACGGTGCCGCGACTGCTGCCGTCGGCATCGGTCCTGACGATGCAGAGTCCCGTCAACTGCGTGCCACGGGCGGCTATGGCCACCGTGAACTGCTGCCGTCCGCCAAGGGGTAGCAGCCAGTCGCCGGCATGGGCCACGGCCACGGCCAGCAGCAGACTAACGGTCAGCAAACATCTTCTGGTCAACTGGTCCATTGAGCTTCACGTCTTTCAGGGTGATGACAGTCACGTCGCCACCCTGCTCGGTCATCTCCACCTGCGTCACCATCTGCCTTGAGGCGCTGATATGCAGGCGTATGTCCTTGAACATCTTCTTCATCTCCTTGCGGCGGGGTGTCAGCACAGCCTGCCACTGGTCGCCGCCACCGGTGTACATCGTACAGGTAAAGTCGCCACCCGTAGCCAGACCGCTGCCCGTGACCGAACTCATCATGACGCGGGCAATGCCCTGGAAGAGGCGGCTCTGACGGATGTCTATTGTCTGACGTCCCTTGGCCGACAGCACTTGGGCTTTGTCGCCGTTCAGGATAAAGGTGTACTGGTAGGGCTTCTGGTACTCCCAGCGCAGGCAGCGGCCGTCGGTCTGATAGGCCATAAGCCCCTCTGACCGCATCTGCTCGTTCAGGAACTGCAGCGTCTTCACCTGCGTGAAGTGGCACGTCAGTGTCCTGATGGCAGCAGCCGAGCGGCTGATGCGCGCTACCATGTCCTGCTGCTGGCGGGCATCTGCCTGCCTGAGGGTCTGGGCCTGTGCGGTGAAAGTCATCCATAAGGCCATGCCCCACAGAAAAATCCTTGTCTTCAACTGCTTTGTCATCATTTTACCGCTGCAAAATTACTATTTTTTTGTCAAACAGCGAAATGATTAACCGTTTTTATGCTTCACGGCACCGTCACGGCCGTCACGACAGGGCTTCACTTTGCTATGAGCACGCAGCCGGCCATGATGAACAGCACACCCAGCCAGCGCACGGCGGGCACCTGCTCATGGAACACGAAGATGGCCGCCAGCATACCAAAGACATAGCTGAGCGAAATCATGGGATAGGCCATGGAGAAGGGGAAGGTCTTGATGATATAGAGCCACAGCAGCGTGGCACAGCCATAGCAGATGCCACAGAGCAGCAGCCACCAGTTGGTGAGTTGCCGGAGCAGGAAGTCGGCACTCCAGATGAAGGCTCCCATGCGCTGCAGCGCCAACTTCAGGAGCACCTGTCCGCCGCAGAGCAGCAGCGACTGTATGATGGATATGAGCAATAACCGCATTTTTATAGTTTGCTAAGGATGGTGGGCGCAGAGGGTGACGAAGGTGTGGTTGGGACCGTCGCCACGGTTGACGAAGAGGAGGCGGTGGGCACGGCCCTGACGCAGCAGATGGGCGGCGGCATAGAGGCCGAGGGCGGGCGATGAAAAGCCCTCGCCGAAGAGGCGCTTGTAGCGGAAGCAGGGGATGCCGGGAAAACGGGCTGCCACGGCATCGTAGAAGGCATCGTTCTCAGGAAGACCGTTATGGCCCGTGACGAGGAGGTCGGGCTGTGGTACGCCGTCGGGGAGCATGGCCGTCATCTGCAGACTCTCCACCTGACAGAGGGCACGGGTGGCGTCGGTGGTGAGGAGCATGGCCACGGTGGCCTCGGTGGCGGGCACCTGGCCTGGCTGTCCTACCATGCCCGTGCGGCGGAGGATGGCGAAGGTGGTGGGTGTCATCTCGTCGGCAGCAACGACCAGGGCATTGGTGATGTCGCCGAGACGCAGCTGGGTGACGGCATCGAGCAGGGCGGCATCGAACGACTGGCTGCGGTGGCTGTAGGTGGTGTTGTAGCCATGACAGCGGGTGTGGATGGCGATGAGCGACGAGAGGGTGTTATGGGTGGACTGCATGAACCACGTGGGCTTCAGCGTCTCTTCCTCGCCAGCGGTGAGCTGATGAAGCAGCAGTTCGGTGTTCTCGATGCAGCCCAGGCCGGTGCCGGTGATGATGGCATCGGGAGAGGTGACGCCGCCATCGGCCATGACCTTGAGGGCGGCGACGAGGGTGCGCTTCATGAGCGTCCCCATGCGCCGCGAGACCAGGGGCGGGAGCCACTGACGGAAGTGGGGCTCGATGCTGCGCACGTAGGACTCGTTGCTGATGACAGCGTCGGCCAGCCATGCTTCTGACAGCGGCTGCTGCATGGAGATCTGCGTGGCCGAGGTGATGTAGATAGGACGGTGGTTCATCGTGAGAGGATTAGGCTGGTATCGTTGCCGCCGAAGCCGAAGGAGTTGCACATGACATGCTCCAGAGGGCGCGTAGGCGTGGGGTTCATGACGGGGGCGATGCCGTCGGCCATGGGCTGGCTCCACCCGACGTTGACGGGCAGCAGCTGGTGGCGCAGGGCCAGCAGGCTGATGACCGCCTCGACGGCACCGGAGGCACTGGTGGTATGGCCGGTCATGCCCTTCGTTGACGAGACGGGGGGCAGCTGACTGCCAAAGAGACGCTGCAGGGCACGGCTCTCGCTGAGGTCGTTGTTGGGGGTGCCGGTGCCGTGGGCGTTGACATAACTGATGTCGGCGGGCTGCAGACGAGCCATGGCCAGGGCTTTCTGCATGGCCAGGAAGGCACCGTCGCCAGCATCGCTGGAGGCCGTCTGGTGGAAGGCGTCGCAGGCATTGCCGTAGCCGCTGAGACGGGCCAGGACGGTGGCGCCGCGACTGAGAGCGGAGTCAAGGGTCTCGATGACCAGATAGGCAGCACCCTCGCCGAGGTTCAGTCCGGCACGCGTGGCGTCGAAGGGACGGCACTGCTCATGGTCGAGAATCATCAGGGCGTTGAAACCGCCAAGATGGAACCGGGTGATGCACTCGGCACCGCCGACGACGGCTATCTGTGCCTGACCGCTGCGGATGAGGTTGGCACCGGTGACGATGGCGTTGGCTGCCGAGGAGCAGGCGGTGGAGACGCTGGTACACATACTGAACAATGGGCCATAGCGACGGGCTATGAGATTGGTGGTGGCACCGCAGTCGTGGGTGGCGATATAGTCGTTGCGGCTGTCGCCGGCCAGATAGTCGGGGAAGTACTGCTCGGTCTTGTCCATGCCGCCAACGGTGGTGCCGTTGACGAAGATGACGGACGACGGGGGACGGCAGCCGGTGAGGAGGGCCTCAGAGAGGGCCTCGTCGGCGGCTACCATGCCCAGCAGGGCTGTGCGGACGGTAGGCTCGCGGGTGATGCCGAGGTGCTGCTTCAACTGCTCGTCGGACAGTTTCACCTCGCCCACGGGAAACTCCGTATGCGCGGTATGCAGATAGCGGACGGGGGCTATGCCCGTGCGCCGGGCACGCAGAGCCTCAAGCGTGGCTGCTTTTCCGATGCCGATGGCCGAGACGATGCCGGCACCGGTAATGACGACTGACTGTTCCAACCCTTTATTATTTACGATTTACGATTTTCGATTTACGATTTATTTAAACGACAACTTGAACAACTTGGACAACTTTTTCTCACTTTTCACGTTCTTAAAATGTTGTAAAGTTGTCATAGTTGTCTAAGTTGTCGTTATTAAAAAATTCACTTAGTACGGTTGCGGCTGATGTAGTCGGCCATGACGGCTACCGACTTGAAGATGTCCTTGCCGGCAGCAGGGTCCTTGATCTTGATGCCATACTGCTTCTCCATCATGACGATGAGTTCCAGAGCATCGATGGAGTCGAGACCCAGGCCCTCGCCAAAGAGGGGGGCATCGTTATCGATGTCGTCGGGCTGCATGTCCTCAAGGTTCAACACTTCAATCAACTGCTTCTTCAGTTCCAGTATCAGTTCTTCCATTGTTTTCTATATTCTTGTGGTTTCAATGTTTTAGTCTTTGATGTTCAATTCCAGCTCAGCTACGAACTGGGTGTCAGACGCATAGTCTATCCAGCCGCAGACGACGCTGCTGGCGGTGCCGTCGTGGAGCGCGGCCTCAACGGTGAGCCGCATGAGCTGCTCGTCGCGGTGCTCCAGCAGGTAGAAGGCCGTTTCGCCGTGATAGCCGTTACGCAGGGCTATCTCGCCCGTCACGATGTTGGGCAGGGTGCAGACGAAGAGCGAGGGACTGGGGAAATAGTCGTCGGCATGTTCAATCGTCTGCTGATAACTGCGGTCGCAACAGAGGGAGCCGCTGCGGCCGAAGAGGATGACGGCACGGTCGGCGCTGTCGGCATGACGGCTGCCGTCGGCCTTCAGCAACAGCTTGGAGGCCAGGAAGCCGAGCTTCGACAGCGGGTCCATCTTGAAGAACCGCGGGTAGTCGTTGACCTCAGCGCGGTAGAGGGCCGTGAGCACCGACGTGCCACGGGCATCAACAGGGAGGGGACGGCCGTTGACGGTCACACCCTCGGGGGTAATCCTTACCTGCTGCGTCACGGTCATGACACACCTCCTTTCCTGAACAGCATGGCCGCATTACAACCGCCGAAGCCCGACAGCAGCTTCAGGAAAGCACGCTTGCCGGTAGGCTGATGGCTGGCGCTGAGCATGAGGGGATGCGACACGCCCAGCTCCTCATAGCCACGGGTGGCGGGGATGATGCCGTGGTCGAGGGCTGCCATGGAGAGAACGGTCTCGAGTACGCCGGCGGCTCCCATGGTGTGGCCGTAATAGCCTTTCAGAGAGTTCACCGGCACGGCAGACAGTCCGGCACGGTGGATGGCGGCAGACTCCATCTGGTCGTTATAGAGCGTGGCCGTGCCGTGGGCATTGATGAAGGCCAGATCGGCGGCAGGGCTTTCGCCTAAGGCAGCACGGATGGCCTGACAGCAGCCCTCGCCCCGGGGCGACGGACTGGAGATGTGGTAGGCATCGTTGCGGACGGCACCGCCGACGGCCTGCCAGCCAGCGTCTGCAGTCTGAGACGGCAGGGGACGGGCGGCATAGACGATGGTGGCCGCTGCCTCGCCAAGGTTCAGTCCTACGCGCTCGATATCGAACGGACGGCAGTCACAGGGTGACAATGCCTTGAGCGAACTGAAGCCGCTGACGATGAAGCGCGACAGCACGTCGGCACCGCAGACAACGGCTACATCGTAGGCACCTGTCTGCAGCAGGCGCATGGCCGTGAGCTGTGCGGAGAGTCCGCTGATGCAGGCATTGCTGACCACCAGCGGCTGGTTACGGAAGCCGAAATGGCGGGCGACGGCCTGGGCAGCCACGCCCGGCAGCACACGCTCTTGGGGATAGGGCGACGGACAGGCATCGAGCAGTCCGATGTTACCTTTTGTTGTGGCCAGGATAAACAGCAGACGGTTGGAATGAGGGTCGATGGCTGTCTGTGACAAAGCTTCAGCAATGCTCTGGATGACGATGCGCTCAAAGCGGGTATAGCCCTCCAACGAGGGCACACTGTCCCAGTAGAAGAGCGAGGCCGTAAACGGCTCGGGCACGCCTAACGTGCCGGCCTCGTAACTGCGGAGCATGCTACGCCCCTGGCTGACGGCAGCATAGTTAGCGGCCGTCGTCACGCCCAGTGGCGAGTAGATATTGTCTGCTATTTTCCAAACCATTTCTCTTTCCACGCAACATAGAAGTCGGGGTTGGCCCACACCAGTTGGTAGTCTTTGTCCATAAACACCTGGACGGAGTGGCCTGTGGCCATCAACTCGTCGGTCTCGGAGTTGTGTATCTCGTAGTCGAACACAATCTTGGCGGCCTCCGTGTAACGGTAGATGATGTCGATGCGGGGACGCATGCCGTAGAGGATGGGGCGGCGGTAATGGAACTCCATATCAATCAGCGGGGCATAGTAGCCCTCGTCAGACATACGCATATAATCCAGCTGATACTGGCGGCCAAACTCCTCGCGGGCATCCTCGAAGTAGAGCATGTAGGAGCCGTGCCACACAACGTTCATGGAGTCGACCTCGCTGAAGCGGACATCGAACACCTTTGAGGCTTTCAGTTCACGGTTACTCATCATCAGCGGCTTTGATATCGGTCATGGCTATCTTCAGGTCGCCGGCGGCAATCACCTCGCTGCCCACGCTGACGGTGCAGCGGACGAGCGTTGTCTGCAGCACCTCCTGCACCACGGCGACATGGGTGGTGAGCGTCTCGCCAAGACGGGCGGGGCGCACCACCTCAAGGTGCTTGATGCCGCCAATGAAGCCTAAGCGCACCGGCCCCTTATTAATATAGGTATTGACATAGCCCAGGCGTGCGGCACAGGTCTGTGCCATATTCTCTACCAGGGCACAGGGGTTGAGCGTGCCGTCGGCCTCAACGAAGAGGTTGTCGGGGCGTACGGTCAGCCGCGACGTGGTGGTAGTCTCGTCGAGACTGGTCAGGGCATCAATCATGACAAACGGCGGGCGCTGGGGCAGCAGCGTCAGCACGTCAATCGTTTCCAGGTTTGTTGTCTCCATTGTCTTTCCAAAAATCGTAATAGTTAAACCACTGTTCAGGATACTGCCGCAGGATGCTATCTAACTCGGCGACATAGGCACGGGCTAGCTGCTGCGGCTGCTGGCGGCGCGGCAGCGAGGGGTCAGCCTCTATGCGGCGTATGCAGACCTTGTAACGGTAGGCCGACTCCTTCATGACGAAGATGGCCACCACGGGCACCTGACGCTGCACGGCCAGGGCAAAGGGCCCCAGTGGGAAGGGGGCGCAGGTCCCCAGCAGCGTGCAAATGACAGAGCGGGGAGAACCGAAGATGCGGTCGGCGGCCATGCTCACAATCTCACCACCGGCCAGGGCCTCGTTCAGGAGGAACAGATGCGACAGGTCGTCGGCAATGGGTATCAGCCGGATGTTGTTCTTTGACAGGATTTGCTGGCGATAGTGTGTCACCGTGGGCGACGCGTCGGGCAGCATCAGCATGTTGAAACGCTTGGCAGCGGCCTTGAAGGCGTAGCCTGCCAGCTCGTAGTTGCCCGCATGGCTGCTCAGCACGAGCAGGCCCTCAGGCTGCTGGCATAGCTGGCAGAACAGGTCATAGCCGTCGAGGTCGAACTGGAACGTGCGACCGGCGTATGCGGCGAAGCGGTCGATGATTACCTGACCGAAGCGGTAGTGGTTCATGTAGACACCACGGAAGGCGCGCCACACCCCGTAGCCCTGGCGCCGGCGGAAATAGCGGTACTGGGCCAGGTAGCCCTTGTGGGCGAGGAGCATGTAGAAGGGTACGACGAAGAGGGCCATGCCTAAGTAGACAAAACGCAGGTTCAGCACCTTGAGCGACCGTATCAGCATACGGTGCATCCACTGGCTGCCCTGGGTGCCGCCGCTCCACTCCCTCTGCTGCATCGCCCTACCCTACCTTACTCTCGATGTAGTCGCAGAACTGTGCCAGCGTCTTCACGGTGGCCATCTCGTCGGGTTTGATCTTAAAGCCGAACTTCTTCTCGACGATGACGACGATGTCGACGAAGTCGAGGCTGTCAATACCAAGGTCATCCTTCAGCAGGGCTTCCGGGACAATTTTCTCTTCATCCACCTCTAAATCGTCAATCAGGAACTCCCTGACTTTCTCTTCAATTTCTTTTCTTTCCATTGTATGGTTGTTTTTATCTGTTTTTCTTCACTACTATGATGCTGTGTCCCAGTCCCAGATTGTCGTGGATCTGCTCTATTTCAAGTCCAGCTTCACGGATACAAGCTTCCATGTCCTCGGTGTTGTACATCTTCGAATTGCCATTGGCGATAGCCGTAAAGTAGAGACTCGTCATCGTCAGACAGAAGGCAGCGGTCTCAAAGCGTTGCCTGTCCCAAAGCGTCTCCATGATATAGATACGAGTTTGCTGGGTCATCGCCACTTTGGCACGCTTCAGGATGTCGACAATCTGTTCCATGCTGAAGCAGTCGAGAAACTGGCTCATCCAGATGGCATCGAGTCCACCTTCACGCTGTGGGAAGGTGGCAGCTTTATCCAGAAGGTTTATGCCGTAGCTGCTGATACGCTCAGCCCCCGTCCGCCCATTGATGTTTTCACGCATCATAGCAAGCTGCTGGGGCAAGTCGAGGATGGTCACTTCCACTTCAGGGTCGTAACCCACGCATTGCAAAGCCCACTTGCCTGTATTGCCGCCCACATCGTAGAGCGACTTCACATGATGCTGCTTGAAGATTATCTCCAAAGCCTCAGGAAATGACGAGTCGCTGTAAAAATGGTCGAAGCCAAACCAGCTTTTCTGCACCTGTGGGGGAAGGCTGGAAAGACCCTCATAGACCGTAGGCCAGTCGCCAAAGTGCTTCAGTCCCTCAGGCTTGCCGTTCTGGAGCGATTCTTCCAGATGGAACCATCCTTCATAGTTCACGTCGTGATTGAAGTCGATATTCACCCGTGTGGCAGGGTCGTTAATCAGGAACCAGCCCGTCTTCGACAGCGAGAAGCGATCGGTAGCAGGCTCTACGAGCACCGTACCGATACAAAGTGATGCTTCCAGCAGACACTTCACGGCATAGTCTGACAGGCCTGTCTTCTCGCACACCTCCTGACGCGTCAAGCCCTTGTCTGCATCGCGTAGCAAGTCAAAGATGCCCCACTTCACCATCAGCCTCGAAGCCTGAAACACCACAGGTCCCCAGGCTATAAATTCTGCCAGGCGCTGGGCTTCGCGAGCCGACAGCTGTTCCTTGGTATAGGCTTTCTTCAGGGCAGGACTCAGCTCCATCAATTCTTCTCTTTCTTGGCTAAATCAAACAGTTCCTTGGCCAGACTCTTGTGAAAGAGGGCCATACGGCGACCGAAGCTGGGTACTTTCATGTCAAAGCCTCTGGTGGCGTTGCCACGGAAGTCGTTCACTTCAACGGTACAGACATTGGTTCCATCGGCAGCGACAACCTCCACGTTGCCACGCATTATGACGCCACCGCTCTTTCGGTTCCAGCTCCACAAAGCAGCTCCGGTGCTGCCGAAATCTATATAGTCGAACTTGACATTGATGGTGTAGTCGGCTTTCTTGTCATCGTCAATCTTGGCAGTAGCCTTCTCGTCGTTCCAGCGCTCTTCAAAAAAGTCGTGGCACTCCTCAACATGCTTGTCCCATATATTATAGGTAGTAGGGTCCTTCTCCTTCAGGTAGTCCATCATCAGCTTATCCGTCAGCTCTTTCTTCGACAGTTCGGCCATCTTGGCTTTCGAGAAATCAATGGTCAGGGCTGCCGTCTTGTCTTTCTGGAGCAGGGGCTTCAGACTTCCACTCTTCACTACCAATGCCTGGGCACTCGCACTTAACGTCATCAGCACCACCAGGGCTGTCATCAATACTTTTTTCATACTTATTCTGTTATTTTGTTAGTTAATAATCAGCTTTCTTGATCACTAATGCACTATTCGTACCGCCAAAGCCAAAGGAGTTAGATAGGACGGTATTCACCTCTGTGTCAATGGTCTTCAAGGCCAAGTTCAAGGATTTGCTGTATTCATCGGGGTGCTCGAAATTGACGTTAGGAGCCACGAAGTTGTGCTGCATCATCAAGATGCTGTAGACAGCCTCTGAAGCACCTGCCATCCAGCACTCATGGCCCGTCATGCCTTTGGTAGACGAGATGAGGGCATGGTGGCCACCGAACAGACGATCCAAGGCTATGGCCTCCGTCTGGTCGCCTTGCGGCGTAGAGGTGGCGTGGGCGTTGATATAGTCGATATCGTCAGGTGTCAGACCGGCATCCTTCAGGGCGCGGGTCATGGCTATCACCGAACCGTCGTCGTTGGGTTGTGAGATGCCACCCATGCCGTTGCTGGAGAAGCCGTAGCCCACCACCTCAGCCAAGATGGTGGCACCGCGCTGGCAGGCACTGTCGTAGTCTTCGAGCAGCAGGGCGGCAGCACCACCTGAAGGTATCAGACCGTCGCGATCGCGGTCGAAGGGGCGGCTGGCGCGTGTAGGCTCGGCCATGCGCTTGGAGAAGGCACCCAGGGCATCGAAGGTGGCCATGGAATAATAGTTGGTCTCCTGTGCGCCACCCACCAACACGCGGTCCTGCAGCCCCTGCTTGATGAGCAGGTAGCCGATGCCGATGCTATGGGAGCCGCTGGCACAGGCCGACGAGATGGTGAAGTTGATGCCACGCAGGTGGAAGATGGTGCTCAGGTTCATGTTCACTGTCGAGTTCATCGACTGGAAAACAAGGCCGGAACCCAACAGCTCGGAGTCGTGCTTCTCGGCCATGATGTTGGCAGCCTCGATGACGGGCTTCGCCGAGGAGTCGTTACCAAAGATGATACCCACCTCGTGCTGCTGCAGGAAGTCGTCGGTAACACCTGCCATATCGAAGCACTCACGGGCAGCCATATAGGCATACTCCGCCTCCTCTGAAAGTCCCACGCGCAGACGGCGGTGCAGCAGACCTTTCAGGACGGGCTGCGGGACGATACCCGTCAGTCCCGACTGGTAGCCATACGCCAGGCGGGCCTCGTCGATGCCGATGCCGGAGCGCCCCGCATAGAGCGACTGTCTGACCTCCTCAAGACTGGTGCCCAGACACGACCAGATGCCCATGCCCGTTACCACTACACGTCTACTCATCTTTTTTATTTACGATTTACGATTTTCGATTTACTATTTTTTTAACGACAACTTGGACCGCTCGGCGACGCAAGGAGACGCTTGCCAGAGCAAGAACTTAGACAACTTTTTCCTTTTCACGTTTATTAAATATGTTGTCATAGTTGTCTTAGTTGTCGTTATTTCTCAATTCAAGTGTACAGGCCGCCATTGATGGACACCACCTGACCGGTGATGTAGGCAGCCTCGTCGCTGGCCAGGAAAGCCGTCAGCGCCGCCACCTCCTCAGGACGACCGAAACGGCCGGCGGGAATCAGCTTCTTCAACTCCCCCTCATCCAGGTCACTGGTCATGTCGGTGGCAATGAAGCCCGGTGCCACGGCATTCACCGTCACACCACGGGCGGCCACCTCCTGCGCCAGGGCCTTCGTAGCACCAATCAGGGCGGCCTTGGCAGCGGAATAGTTGGTCTGTCCGGGCAGACCTTTCAGACCTGAGAGCGATGCCATGTTGATGATGCGGCCGCCACGCTTGCGAGGCATCATGTGCTTCAGCAGACGGCGGGTGATATAAAAGAAGCCGTTGAGCGATGTGTCGAGCACCGTGTGCCACTGCTCGTCGGTCATCATGAACATGACGGCATCGTGCCTGATGCCGGCATTGTTCACCAGCACGGCCACGTAGTCGTCGGGGTGCTGCTGCTCCCACTGCTCCATGGCAGCATCGGTCTCTGCGCGGTTGGTAACGTCGAAAGGCAGCAGTTCGGCCTGTCCGCCGGCAGCCACGATGGCATCGAGGGTCTGACGGGCAGCCTCATCATTGCTGCGGTAGTTGATAATCACCGGCCATCCCTGCGATGCCAGTTTCTGGGCAACAGCCCGTCCGATACCGCGCGAGCCGCCTGTCACTAATGCGTATTTCATTGTTGATTGCTGTTTTTGGCCTGCAAAGTTACGCATTTTCTGCTACACTGGCAAAAAAACGGGCAAAAAAACGCCTTAGACGGGCGTACAACAAAAAAAGCCACCTTCGCAGGTGACTTCTTTGAGATTAATAATTCTTGTACTTTACATGGGCATGCTCAGACGTCCGTAGTTATACATTTTCAATACGTTAGCACAATAATCGTTGAACTTCTTGTTATGTGCAATCTTACTCATCATCTTTTTCATAATCTTTTTACCTTAAAAATTAATACTCCTTTGTTTTGTTATCCTAATTGTTATCCTTTATTACTCTCTTACAAGGGAACTATCCCTGTTTGCTTTTGACGGTGCAAAGGTAAGGCCATTTTTCCGTGTGCGGCCACATTTTTCCGCTTTTTTGCTCGTAAAAGGGGCAAACGTTGACTCGCGTCAACCCGTTTGACCTACGTCAAGCAGCGGTAAAAATATCGGCAAGAGGCCCCTGGCGGGTGAAGGCCCGACGGTCGGAGAGCCACAGGGTGAGGATGAGCGAAAGCACTGATACCATGCAACTTGCAAGGATCATGGCCACGAAGACAAAGACGGAACTGACCGGCGACACGCCGCCCAAAAGCAGTCCTGAGAGCAGCATAGGCATGACAAAAAGTCCCATGACTGACAGATTGGCAAACATGGGCACGGTGAGACTCTTCAGCGCCCGCGAGAAATAGGGTGTCAGGGCCTGAAGGCGGCCGGCACCGTTACCCAGCAGCGTCAGATAGGGCTGACTGTCCTGTCGCAGACTGTCGAAATAGGTACGCACGGCATGGATGTTGGTGGTGACGACATGGGCCATGAACACTCCTGTCACCGGCACAAACCAGCGGGCACTCCACGGCGACGACACGCCCAGCACGCCATAGAGCACGTAGGCGCTGACCGTCAGCACGCTGACGAACATGGCCACACAGGCAGGCAGAAACAGTACAACGCTGCGCAAACGGGTGCGGCTGACCATGAGGAAGGCGGCAGCCACCACCAGCAGCAGCAGCCACGCGAGGTTGAGCCAGACGCTGTCGTAGCGGTAGAGCAGCCACAGCAGACCACCCATGGCGCAGAGTTGCACGAGCATGCGCGCCACAGACACGGCTCCCTTGCCTACCGACTTGCGGTCGTAGGCGAAAAGCATATAGCCAGGCACTGCCAGCAACAGCAGGGCCAGCAGTACGTTAAGATACGAGATGGTTATCATTTCCAAGGGTTATTATCACGTCAGAGGAATTTACTACGTCTTCGCGGCACGAGGCCACCACTACGGTATGGCCCTTGGCGGCCAGCGGCGGCAGCAGACTGAAGGTGGCGGCGTCGGGGTCGTCGACAATGATGATGGGCTTCGAGGCCATAGGCGCCACGTCTAAGTGCTCGTCGATGGCCGTCAGCCGGTAGCGACAGCTGTTGTAGGGCGACCACACCGTCTCCAGCCCCTCGGTGTCGGCCTCGGACTGGCTGATGGTCACAGGCCGCTTCTGGGGCACGTAGGCTATGAGGCGGCGGAAGGTGGGGGCCGACAGCGGCGTGAGCAACTCGCCGTCGATGCTCACCAGTCCCTCGTCGAGCAGGCGCAGACCCAGCAGCACTTCTATGAGAGCGGTCTTGCCTGCCCCCGACGGTCCGGTGATGCAGGTCAGCTGTCCGTCCTGTGCCATCAGCGAGAGCCTGCTGAACAGTTTGCGGCCGTCAAGGGCCAGTGTTGCGTCCTTCAATTCCAGCATATTGTCAATAATTTGGTGCAAAGATACAAATAATTCATAATTCATAATTCATAATTCACAATTATTTAGTAATTTTGCGCCATGTTTTTGCATGAAGGCTACAGACTACCGGCCGAATGGGAGCCGCAAAGCGGCATCCAGCTGACATGGCCGCACGCCCAGACAGACTGGGCGCCCATGCTCGACGAGATACTTGCCACCTACCGCGAGATGGCCGACGTCATCAGGCGTTATGAGCCGGTACTCATCGTAGAGCCACCCACCAACGACACCTGGGCACGCGACCACGGGTTTATCACACTGGTCTGCGACAACGGCGAGCCGCGACTGCTCGACTTCCAGTTCAACGGCTGGGGACAGAAATTCCCCGCCGAGCTTGACAACGCCATCAACCGCCGGCTCTACGACGAGCAGCGCGTCAGGGGGCAGTATGTCAGCCACCTGGACTTCGTGCTGGAGGGCGGCTCCATTGAGAGCGACGGCCGCGGCACAGCGTTCACCACCACCCAATGCCTGATGGCTCCCCACCGCAACCAGCCCATGACGCAGCAGCAGATAGAGCAGCGGCTGCTCGACGCCCTCTGTGCCGACCGCATCGTATGGATAGACCACGGACAGCTGACGGGCGACGATACCGACGGACATATCGACACGCTGGTGCGCGTCTGTCCTGACGACACCTTATTATATGTAGGGTGCGACGACACCTGCGACGAACAGTACCAGGAACTGCACCTCATGGAAGAGCAGTTGCTGACGCTGCGCACCGCCGACGCGCGCCCCTACCGCCTGCTGAAACTGCCCATGCCACGGGCAATATTCGAGGAAGGAGAAACGGGGAACGGGGAGCGGCTGCCGGCCACCTACGCCAACTTCCTCATCATCAACGGAGCGGTGCTCTGTCCCACCTACGCACAGCCCGACCTTGACGCCGAGGCCCTGCGCATCATCGGCCAGGCCTTCCCCGGCCGCGACATCATAGGCATCGACTGCCGCTCCATCATCCGCCAGCATGGGTCGCTGCACTGCTGCACCATGCAATACCCGGACTGCGTCACGCTAACCCCCTAAGCCCCTAAGCAAATGAAACTGAGAATAGGATTCCTGCAACAGCACAACACCGCCAACCGCCGACAGAACATTGAGCGGCTGGCTGACGGTATTGCCAACCTGGCAGAACGCGGCGCACAGCTCGTCGTGCTGCAAGAGTTGCATAACACGCTCTACTTCTGTCAGGTAGAGGATGTCAACAACTTCGACCTCGCCGAGCCTATACCCGGCCCGTCGACAAAGATCTACGCCGAACTGGCACGACGCTACCAGGTGGTCATCGTCACCTCGCTCTTTGAGCGGCGCGCCGCCGGACTCTACCACAACACGGCCGTCGTCATTGAGAAGGACGGCACCATTGCCGGACGCTACCGCAAGATGCACATTCCCGACGACCCCGCCTACTACGAGAAGTTCTACTTCACCCCCGGCGACCTGGGATTCCACCCCATCAGCACCAGCGTGGGCTGCCTGGGCGTCATGGTGTGCTGGGACCAGTGGTATCCCGAGGCAGCACGGCTCATGGCCCTGCAGGGCGCCGAGATACTCATCTACCCCACAGCCATAGGCTATGCCACCGAGGACACGCCCGAGGAGCAGCAGCGCCAGCGGCGCGCCTGGCAGACGGTGATGCGCGGCCATGCCGTGGCCAACGGTCTGCCCGTGGTAGCCGTCAACCGCGTGGGCCACGAGCCCGACCCCAGCCAGCAGACGGCGGGCATACAGTTCTGGGGCACGTCGTTCGTCTGCGGACCACAGGGTGAAATCATCTATGAGGCCAGCGACGACGACGAGGAGAGCATCATCGTCGAGATGGACATGGATCGTGGCGAGCAGGTGCGCCGGTGGTGGCCTTTCCTGCGCGACCGCCGCATAGACGAATACAGCGAAATAACAAAACGATACATAGACTAAGAGAAACAGATGGCAAACAACCTCAGATTCCAAGTTGTAGAAGAGGCTTTCAAGAAAAGAGCCCTTGACGTGAAAACACCTGCCGAACGTCCGTCAGAGTACTTCGGCAAATATGTATTCAACCGTCAGAAGATGTACAAATACCTGCCCAAGGACATTTACGACAAGCTGATTGACGTGATGGACAACGGCGCCCGACTGGACCGCTCCATCGCCGATGCCGTGGCTACCGGCATGAAGCAGTGGGCCATGGAGATGGGCGTTACCCACTACACCCACTGGTTCCAGCCGCTGACAGAGGGCACCGCTGAGAAGCACGACGCCTTCGTGGAGCACGACGGCAAAGGGGGCATGATAGAGAAATTCTCGGGTAAGCTGCTCGTACAGCAGGAGCCAGACGCCAGCTCGTTCCCCAATGGCGGCATCAGAAACACCTTCGAGGCACGAGGCTACTCAGCCTGGGACCCCACGAGTCCTGTCTTCATCATCGACGACACGCTGTGTATCCCCACTATCTTCATTGCCTATACCGGCGAGGCTCTTGACTACAAGGCTCCGCTGCTGCGTGCCATTCACGCCGTGAGCAACGCCGCCAAGGACGTGTGCCAGTACTTCTACGACGACGTGACAAAGGTGCAGGTAAACCTGGGCTGGGAACAGGAGTATTTCCTCGTCGACGAGGGCCTCTACTCCGCCCGTCCCGACCTGCTGATGACCGGACGCACGCTGATGGGACATGAGAGTGCCAAGAACCAGCAGATGGACGACCACTACTTCGGCACCATCCCCGATCGTGTGCAGGCCTTCATGAAGGATCTGGAGATACAGGCGCTGGAGCTGGCCATCCCCTGTAAGACACGTCACAACGAGGTGGCTCCCAACCAGTTTGAGCTGGCACCGATTTTTGAGGAGTGCAACCTGGCCGTCGACCATAACATGCTGCTCATGTCGCTCATGAAGA
>CAMYZO010000018.1 GCA_947303855.1 uncultured Prevotellaceae bacterium | reverse complement strand
ACTGCCGACCAGCGCTTCTTCCTGGCCTACGCCGGCGTCTGGGCAGGCAACATCACCGAGGCCGAGATACGTAACCTGACGAAGAGCGACCCCCACTCGCTGGGCCGCTGGCGCGTGAACGGTGCCCTGCCGCACATCGACGCCTGGTACGAGGCTTTCGACATTAAGGAGGGCGACAAGATGTTCATACCCCGTGAACAGCGCCTGCAATTGTGGTGATTTGCTCAGATAGACATAAAAAAAACCGTCGCGAATGAAAATTTGCGGCGGTTTTTTGTTGATATAAAAAAATTTTTATATCTTTGCACGATATTAACTGATTACACTTATGACGGAAGATACTACACTAAGACCAGAAACAGGCAACTCGGCACCGCAATCCAGGCAGTATGACGAGATGCCGATGGAACCTTTACACGATAATCAATACGACCAGCAGCAGGCCCAGCAACAGCTGAAAGTGGTGGTCTGTCAGTCGTGCGGCACACAGAACGACGCCGAGGCCATGTTCTGCGCTTCATGCGGACGTCCTCTGAAAATGGGTAGCTGTCCGAACTGCGGCAGCGAGACCGACCCCGAAGCCGACTACTGTGAGGTGTGCCATCACTACATCCCCACCGACATCTGCTCCTTCTGCGGCACACGCCTGGCCGATGGCGAGATTTACTGCCATGAGTGTGGCAACCCCCGTGGCGGGCTGGTCTGCCCCGTCTGCAACACCCTTAACGACTTTGCATTCTGCAAGCAGTGTGGCGCCCCGCTCACCGACGAAGCCAAGACGCTGGTGGCCGACATGAAGAAGCTGCCCGACTACCAGCTGCTGGTAACGGCTGCCCGTGAACTGGAGGAGCTGAACATGCAGCTGCCCTACACGTCGGAGCGTGACGTGGTGCGTGACCAGATGAACGAGAAGCTGCGCGAGCGCGTACTCATGTTGCTGGCCAAGGATAAGGGCGTGCCCAATCCTGTGGTGCCCAAGCAGGAAAGCCGCCGCCTCTCAAAGGAAGAGTTGCAGCGCCGCAAAGAAGAGAAGATGAAGCTGGTGACGGAGATACTGGACCGTATGGCCGTGCCGGCACTGCCGTCGCCTGTCAAGGCACGCAACTATGCCATGGCCCAGAAGCCTGCCGGCGTGAGGCTGGCCTGGGTGTGCAACTGGAAACACGCCATGCACTCCAGTCCCTGCGGCTGTGCCAAGCCCCAACTGGGCGGCAAATGGGTCATCTTGGGTAAGAACAATCAGGAAAAGATAAAAGACGACAATAAATAATGGCAACTGAAAGAATTAATATGGGTGTGAACGCCGCCGACAAGACCATTGCCGTTGCCGAGGGCACGTTACGTACGCTTCGTGGCAATGACAGTATCACCAGCCGTGGCGACAGTGGCAACTGTGAGTTCTTTGCCATCAAAGGTGTAAACTACCGTAACGTGGAATGCCTGAGCGACTCGTCGGGCGAGGCTCAGATTTTCCTGGTACAGGATGAAGAGGGCAGGGAGTTTGTGCTGAAAGTGTATTATCCGAACTTCGACGTCAACAAGAAGCTGCTGCAGACCATCCGCTCGTTTCATTTCGAGCTGATTGTCAGGCTCTACGACTTTGGCAAGACATACGTGGAGGGCAAGCACCGCTACTATGAACTGATGGAGCACCTGCAGGGCGGCACCCTGAGCAATTATCAGCTGGACGGCGACCTGAACCAGTTCCGCCGCATAGCGCTGCAGGGGGCGGCTGCTCTTGCCTATTGCCATAACAACAACATACTGCATAAGGACATCAAACCCTCAAACTTCTTCTTCCGCGATGATAGTCACGAGGAGCTGGTACTGGGCGACTTCGGCATCTCGTCGATGCTGGAGAAAGACGGGAAGGCCCACCGCACGACGCAGGCCCGCACGCCCATCTACGCCGCACCGGAAATGTACTCCGACGTGATAGACGGCGTGGTGGAGCTGACACCTGCTGCCGACTTCTACTCGTTGGGTATGACGCTCTTTGCCCTGTGGCTGGGTGAGACCCCGATGAGCTCCAACGAGCGGGTGATGATGCGGCAGAAGAACGAGGGACGCCTGCCCCGCCTGAACGAGCTGCCTGAAACGGTGAGACGCATCGTGCAGGGACTGACCGCTGTCAACGTGATGAACCGCTGGGGATATGACGAGGTGGAGAAATGGTTCCTGGGCGAGGAGGTGGAAGTAGACATCAGTTCGCCCTTCCTGCGCTACAAGAACTTCATCGTCGACCCAGACCGCAACCTGGTGGCCGACAACGTCCATGAGCTGATACCGCTGCTGGTGGACAACGAGCGGCTGGCTGTAGGCTACCTCTATAACGGGCGCATCAGCCAGTGGCTGGAGTCGTGCGGCAACATGAAGCTGGCCACTATCGTCAAGGATATCGTGGTCAACAAGTACCCCGTAGACCAGCATGCCGGCCTGATGGCGGCCGTCTATGCCATGGAGCCCACCTATCCCTATAAGGATGTGGCGGGCAACCTGTGTGACGATGTCCACAGCGTGGCCATCTCGCTGCTCAGCTATCAGGATCAGTACGCCGTGCTGCTGCGCAATGCCAACGACCCGCTGTTCCTCTACCTGGAGTCGCATACGAAGTGTGATGTCGGACGGCTCCGCTCCTACTTCAGCAGCGACGATGACGAAGAGAAAGACTACCGCGTGGCCATCCTGCGCAGCGTGTATGAAATAGACAAGGAGATACCCTTCCTGTCGAAGTATCCATCGGGCTCCATTGAGCAGATAGTCCATGCCTTCGGCTACCAGCAGATGACGGAGGACGACTGGCTGAGCCTGACCGACGGCAGGCTGCTGTCGTGGATGTTCAGTCACGAGGATGTGATGGCCTGCGAGAGCCTGCGCATTATGACACAGGACCAGAAGCACTCAGAGACGCTGGCTTACAAGGTGCTTTATAATATAGACCGGAATGCAGCCTATGACCTGCGGCAGGCTAACACCCCCGTAAAGGTGGGACGGCTGTTGGCTGAACGGCTGAAAAATGCTGAGCACCTGAATGCCGAGGATTTTGAGCGCGAGATGCGCGACATCATTGAGCCCGACGGACGGTTTGCATATTTTGCACAGCTGCACGGCTGGATGGAACTGCTATCGGAGGCTAACCGGACGTTCGACATGAAGTCGGACGAGAACCGCGACCGGCTGGGAGCCTACGATGTCAAGACAGCCGTCTACCGCTTCTGTGCCATTCTGGGTGGCAAGCCCACCTATCTGCTGCCTGACGGTAGCGAGCTGACCGACGGACGGCAGCTGCTACGTTCGCAATATTCCCAGATGCGTGGTGAACTGCGCAACGGCAACCTTGCCCAGTGGCTGTCGGTATTCTATCACGAAGACCCGGCACAGGATTTCACGGAGCAGTACTCGTATGAGCGTGAACTGGAGAAGTGGCTGATGGCCCTTGGCGAGATAGATGCGTCGAACCAGTATTACAACCGCTTTGTCAATGCCCGTGAGGCGACACGCCAGAAGATGGAGAGTGTGCGCAACAGCTGGACACGCGCCAAGCGGAAAGAACAGTCGTGGCGCATCCTGTTCTACTCGCTCTGCGGACTGTGGATGCTGCTGGTGCTCATCTTTGGCGTGACAGGACGCGACTTCCTGCTGCGCAACTCGTTTGTCACCATAGGGCTGCCTTTAGGCGGCATGTCCGCCTTCATCGTGGCCACCAGAGCTTACTTCCGGGGCTACGGCTTTATGCTGTCACTACTCTGGGGCTGCCTGGGTGCCCTGTCGTCGATTGTCCCCATCACCATTTTGAAGTTCCTCAACGGCTCCTTCCCCTCGCTGTTCAATGTGGCCATTGTCCTGATGACCTTTGTCTATATACTGATATGCCATATTACCGACTTCAGGGGCGACCAGAAAGCCGACAACAAGCTGGTGAACGATATCCTGGACGACGATATACAGTCGTCGCTGATAGAGCCGCTATATTATACCTTCAAGACCAAGTCGTATAAGTTCAAAGGTTCTAAGTTCGGAGTCCTCGACGATTTCAGCGACCAGGTACGGTCCGTGTCAGGCGAGTCTGTGCTTCACTACGTGCTCTGGAGTCTGTTGGTAGCGGTGCTCCTGGCAGAGTTTGTCATCTTCAGTCCCAGTCTGATGAATGTGCGCAACCCCAACCTCGACGGGAAGTGGAAGCGACAGCAGCACGAGGTGATTAAACAAATAGACAAACAGGATGCGGAATGATTTGCGAATATTGTCATAAGGAAAACCGCAGTATTGCCAAGTTCTGCCGATGGTGCGGGAAACCGCTTGCCAGTCAGAACGTGCTCGACAAACTGGTGGGGCTTGACAGCGTCAAGGCCCAGCTGAAGACCATTGTCGACACCTATACCTATCTGCGTTCCCGAAAGGACATCGCCAATGTCAGGCTGTCGGTGAATGCAATAATAATAGGTGAAACGGGTACGGGCAAGACGGCCCTGGCCGAGATTCTGCGCGACTATTTCTACCAGAACAAAATCATAGAGAAGCCGAAGCTGACGATGGTTGATGCCGTGGACTACAGCCGCTTTGTCGACAAGTGGGACGACAACATCAAGAAAGCCAGGAACGGCATCCTCTTCTTCGACAACGTGCAGAAACTGCTGCCCGACAAATATTCCAACCAGGTGAACCCCCTCGACAAGCTGTTTGTCGAGATGGACAAGTGGGACGACAACCCCATCGTTATCATTGCCGGACTGCCCAAGGGTCTCGATGACTTCCTTGAGAGTAACCCTGCCGTGAAGAACAGGTTCAAGTACACCTTCCGCCTGCCCACGCCCAACTATCAGGAGCTGTGCGACATCACGAAAATGTCGCTACGGCAGAAGTATGCCATCACGGCCTTCTCGCCCGAGGCCTCCAACCTGCTGCTGCGCTACTTTAAATACCAGATAAAAATCAAGGACGAGACCTTCGGCAATGCCCATCTGGCCATGAAGACCGCCGAGGACATCTTCACCTCGTTCATCAGCCGGGGGACAAACGCCACCCAGGTGGAGAAGGACGATATCCAGGGCTACGTGCCCGAGGACCGCTCGCTCGACGATATCCTGCACGACCTTGACAAGTACATCGGCATGGACGAGGTGAAGCAGGCCGTGCGCGAGATAGCCTACTCGGTGCAGAACAGCATACACAGGGCCGAGCGCGGACTGGGAGAGCAGGAAAAGATGGCCATGCACATCATACTCACCGGCAACCCCGGAACGGGCAAGACCACCATAGCCCGCAAGCTGGGCGAGATACTCGCTGCCATCGGCTATCTGGACAGCGGCCACGTGGTAGAGGTGGACAGGGCCAAGATGGTGAGCCCCTATCAGGGAGAGACGCCCAAGGTGGTCGACCGCCTGTGCGACAAGGCCCTGGGCGGCATCCTCTTCGTTGACGAGGCCTACACGCTGGCACCCGTCAGTCAGGCCGGCGACCGCGACAGTCAGGGCGAGCAGGCCTTAGAGAAACTCATGAAGCGCATGGAGGACGACCGCGGCAAGTTCGTCGTCATCGCTGCCGGCTACCGCACGGAGATGGACAACCTGTTCCGCGTGAACCCCGGTTTCAAGAGCCGCTTTAACTATTTCCTCAATATTGACGACTACTCGCCCGAGCAGCTCTTCCAGATCATGCTGGTCTTTGCCAGGGAGAAGAAATACCTGTTCTCGGCTGAGGCCGAGACCCGTGCACGGGAGTGTATCAGGCAGATGTACGAGTCGCGCGACAAGAACTTTGCCAACGGACGCTCCATGCGCACACTCTTCGACGAAATCTGCAAGAAGCAGGCACAGCGCCTGCAGCGTGGCGACATGGCCACGCTGAGCAACGAGCAGCTCATGACCATCGAGCCTGACGACATACCCTTCGAGGCGCCGCGGGCCGTTGACTACGAGGAGTGCCTGAAGAAGCTCGACGGTCTGGTGGGGCTGGGCGCCGTGAAGAAGGAAATCAGCAACCTGGCGGCCTTCCTCAACCTGCAGATACGCCGTGGCGAGACCAACACCTTCCAGGGCAAGCACTACGTCTTCACCGGCAATCCCGGCACGGGCAAGACCACCGTCGCCCGCATCATGGCCGACGTGTTCCGCACGCTGGGCATCCTCTCGCAGGGACAGCTCGTTGAGGCCGACCGTGCCAAGCTGGTAGCAGGCTATAGCGGTCAGACGGCCATCAAGACCAACCAGCTCATCGACACGGCCATGGGTGGCGTCCTCTTCATCGACGAGGCCTACACGCTGAAGTCCAGCGACGCCGACTCCTTCGGCTCCGAGGCCATTGACACCCTGCTGAAACGCCTGGAGGACGACCGCGGCAAGTTCATCTGCATCGTGGCCGGCTATACCGACCAGATGCACGACTTCATCGACTCGAACCCCGGTCTCAAGAGCCGCTTTACGCAGACCATACACTTCGACGACTATACGCCCGACGAGCTGACGCAGATATTCCTCAACCTGGCCGCTGCCAAGAACTTCACCATCAGCGACGACACCAAGGGAGCCATCCACCGGCAGTTTGAGCAACTCTACCTGCGCCGCGACAAGAACTTCGGCAATGCCCGTGAGGCACGCCGCATCTTCGACGAGGCAGTAGAGCGGCAGAGCCAGCGCCTGGTGAGCCTCATGAGCGACCCGGGATTCAAGGAGGAGGATATGTTCTGCATCACCACCGACGACCTGCCCATGGCCCAGAGCGAAAAGGCCCGTCCGCTGGACGAAGTGCTCAACGAGCTTGACGATTTCGTAGGTATGCGCTCTGTGAAGAACAGCATACGCCGACTGGCCGTGCAGAGCATGTTCATCAAGCAGCG
Organism: uncultured Prevotellaceae bacterium; assembly: GCA_947303855.1. Classification (GTDB taxonomy): domain Bacteria; phylum Bacteroidota; class Bacteroidia; order Bacteroidales; family Bacteroidaceae; genus Prevotella. The sequence goes on along the minus strand of CAMYZO010000018.1, from coordinate 36,871 downwards.
TGCCGCCATGGGTGCCGGCAACGTGCAGCAGATGGCCATGAACTTCATACTCACCGGCAACCCCGGTACCGGCAAGACGTCGATAGCCCGCAAGATGGGCGAGGTGCTCAACTCCATGGACATCCTGCCCACAAGTCGCGTGCTGGAAACCAGCCGCGCCACCCTGGTGGGCAAATACATGGGCGAGACGCCGAAGATTGTCAACAGCTGGTGCGACAAGGCCATGGGCGGCATCCTCTTCATCGACGAGGCCTACACCCTGAGCGACCAGAACGACCAGTATGGCAAGGAGGCCATCGACACGCTGATGAAGCGCATGGAGGACGACCGAGGCAAGTTCGTCGTCATAGCAGCCGGCTACAAGGACAAGATGGACGAGTTCCTGCAGATGAACCCCGGACTGGCAAGCCGCTTTACCCACAAGCTGCATATTGACGACTATAATGAAGACGAGCTGCTGGCTATCTTCAAGAAGATGGCGCAGAAAGACCAGTACACGCTTTCGCCCACGGCAGAGTTCAAGGTGCTCGACGTTATCTACAGGATGGTGATGGCCAAGGACGCCTCGTTCGGCAATGCCCGCGAGATGCGTAACCTGCTCGACCAGACCATCCAGCAGCTGTCCATGCGCGTGTCGCAGCTGCCGCCCGATCAGGTGAGCAAGGAGACTTACCAGATTATTTTACCAGAAGATATCTTAGACAAACATGATAATATGTCCTAACTGTAAACAAGAGATAGAAGACGACAGTCACTACTGCGACCAGTGTGGCCAGGCCCTGCTTTACTGCAACAGGTGCGGACGCGTCGGCATCGGCCGTCGCTGTACCTACTGCGGCGGACTGATGGTCAGCGCTGACGAGCGTCAGCAGTATGCTGGTCAGACCGACTTCTCGCCTATGTCTATCTCGTCGTCGGCAGTATCGTTGACTGGCAATAACAGCCAGATACCCTCTCTACGCTACAACCCACAGGCACCTGCCGTTCCGCATGGCGTCCCGGTGCTGACGCTTTACAATACCAACCTGAATATCCGTATACAGGGCATCAACGGCGCTATCATCGGCCGCCGTCAGGGTCCCTACGTCCAGTATTTCGAGCAGAACATGTATGTGTCGGGCGTCCATGCCCAGCTGAAGTATAACGCAACCACAGGATGGTGCATCGTTGACAAGCACTCGTCGAACGGCACCAAACTGAATCATCACCTCCTGCAGCCTGATGTCGAGATGTCGCTCAAGAACGGTGATATTGTCGGGCTGGCCAATATCAATCTCCAAGTGAGTATCAATTAAGTGAAAAATGGTGAGACTACAGATGGAAGCGGTCAGCCATGTGGGCTGTGTCCGCGAGAATAATGAAGATATGATACTTGTCGACCACCGCTTTGTGCGCGATGGCGCTTACAGCAGCCTGGTTGACGTTGATGACGGCGGACGATGTATAGTGGCACTGGCCGACGGCATGGGAGGACACAGCAGCGGCGAAGTGGCCAGCAGCGATGTGCTGCATAATCTGGACTTCTTCTATGGAGATTTGCCGAACGGACTGACGGTGACCGATTTCAACGAGGCCATCTTCGGCTGGCTCGACTCTATTAACACCATTATCGGCTCTAAGGGACACGCTGAACCGGCATACCGCCAGATGGGAACAACGCTGGTGGCCCTTGCCTGCTATGCCGGAGAATTCTACTGGATGAACTGTGGCGACAGCCGCATATACCACTTATGCGACGGACAGCTCAGACAGGTGTCTACCGACCACTCGCTGAACACCCTCATGGGGTCGAGCGAGCACTCCAACGTCATCACCAACTGCATAGGCGGCGGGTGCCAGACCTCGTATCTCGATATGGTCAACTGTACCGCCAGCGTACGTTCCGGCGATATGTTCCTGCTTTGCAGCGACGGCCTGTCCGACATGGTCGACGATGCCGAGATTGCCCGTCTGCTGAACAGCGGAGCCGGGGCCGATGAGTTGTGCCAGGCTGCCATCGCTGCCGGCGGTGCCGATAATATTTCTGTTTGTCTGATAAGGATTGTTTAACGAAAGAAAATCAAGTCATGCCATTAAGACTGCCTGACCGCTTGCCGGCCATCGACCTGCTGAAGCAGGAGAACATATTTGTCATGGGCGACGCACGGGCCCATGCTCAGGATATACGTCCGCTGCGTATCGTCATCCTCAACCTCATGCCCCTGAAGATTACCACGGAGACCGACCTCATCAGGCTGCTCTCCAACACGCCGCTGCAGCTCGACATCAACTTCATGAAGCTGCAGAGCCATACCCCCAAGAATACGCCCATTGAGCACATGATGATGTTCTACCGCGACTTCGACGAGATGCGCGACGAGAAGTTCGACGGCATGATCATCACCGGCGCCCCCGTCGAGCAGCTTGAATACGAGGATGTGGGCTACTGGCCTGAGATAACCAAAATCTTTGCCTGGGCACGCACCCACGTCACCAGTACCTTATATATATGCTGGGCAGCACAGGCCGGACTCTATTATCACTATAACGTCCCCAAATACCCGCTTCCCAAGAAGATGTTCGGCATCTTTCCGCAGACACTGATCAATCCACGGCTACCTATCTTCAGAGGCTTTGACGATGTGTTTCAGATGCCGCACAGCCGTCATACGGAGTTGCATCGGGAAGACATACTGGCCAATCCCGACCTGCAGCTCATAGCCGAGGGCGAGCAGAGTGGTGTCAGTGTCATCATGGCGCGTAACGGCCGCGAATTCTTCATCACCGGCCATCTGGAGTATGCCCCCGACACGCTCGACAAGGAGTACCGCCGCGACAAGGACATCCGTAAGGACGTGGAGATGCCCCGCAACTATTACCGTCACAACAACCCCAATGAAGGGCCGATGGTGACATGGCGGGCGCATGCCAACCTGTTCTACTCGAACTGGATTAACTACTACGTCTATCAGGAGACACCTTATAATATTAACGACATTCAATAAGCGTGATAAGACCACTGGAACTGCTGGCACCGGCCAAGAATCTGGAGTGCGGCATGGCTGCCATCGACCACGGCGCCGATGCCGTCTATATCGGAGCACAGCGCTTTGGCGCACGGGCAGCGGCCGGCAACAGCGTGGCCGACATAGCGCAGCTCTGTGCCTATGCCCACCAGTATGAGGCGAAGGTTTATGTCACGGTCAATACCATCATCTACGACGATGAACTTGATGATACGCGTAGGCTGCTTGATGAACTGCAGCAGGCGGGTGTCGATGCAGTCTTGGTGCAGGACATGGCAATAGTCTCATATCTCAATCCTCAACACTCGTTCCTAACTCCTCGAAAAATCTCCCTTCACGCCTCTACTCAGACTGACAACCGTACGCCTGAAAAGGTGCGATGGCTGAGCGAGCAGGGCTTCAGCCGCGTGGTGCTGGCCCGCGAGCTCTCCATCGACGAGATACGTGCCATCCACGAGGCCGTGCCCGGTGTCGAGCTTGAGGTGTTCGTCCACGGCGCCCTTTGCGTCAGCTACAGCGGCCAGTGCTATGCCTCGCAGTACTGCTTCGGGCGCAGCGCCAACCGTGGCGAGTGTGCCCAGGTCTGCCGCATGCAGTTCGACCTTGTCGACAGCGACGGCACCGTCATTGAGCACGACCGCCATCTGCTGTCGCTGAAAGACCTGTGCCGCATTGACCACCTCGAGGCACTGGCCGATGCCGGTGCTACCTCCTTCAAGATTGAGGGCCGCCTCAAGGATGTTGCCTACGTCAAGAACGTGACGGCGGCCTATAGCGAGCGGCTCAACCAGATAGTCCGTCAGCACCCCGACCGCTATTGCCGGGCGTCGAGGGGCCGTATCACCTATACCTTCACCCCTAATCTGGCCAAGACCTTCAACCGTGGCTATACCGATTATTTTGCCACCGGCAGACGCCCCGACATCGCCTCCTTTGACACACCGAAGGCCATGGGCGAGTTTGTGGGTACCGTCAAGGAACAGCGGCGCGACAGTTTCAACGTCGCAGGAACGGCCAGCTTCAGCAATGGCGACGGTCTGTGCTTCCTGGGGCGCGACCGGCAGCTCCAGGGCTTCCGCGTGAACAGGGTAGAGGGCAACCGCCTCTTCCCCCAGCGCATGCCCGAGGGCATCCGTCCCGGCACGCGCCTCTATCGCAACAGCGACCAGGCCTTCGACCGCCTGCTCAGCAAGCCCAGCGCCCAGCGCAAGCTCCCCATCACCATGGCCCTGCGCCCCACGGCCGACGGCTTCGCCCTCACCTCCGGCGATGTCACCGTCAGCCTGCCCATTGCGCATCAGGTGGCCGAGAAGCCGCAGCAGGAAAATATCATGCGCCAGCTGACGAAGTTAGGCAACACCCCCTTTGAGTGCAGCCAGGTAGACCTGCCCGCCGACTTCAATTTCTTCATCCCCAGCAGCCAACTATCTGACCTCCGTCGGCTGTTGGTGGAGAAGCTCGAGGAAACTAAAAACGAGGTACGAGGTACAAGATTCGAGGTACGAGATGCGAGGTACGAGGTACGAGAATACTCTGTTCCAAGTTCTGTAGGCAGTTCTGCAGCAAATCATATCTCGCACCTCGCACCTTGTACCTCGCACCTCGAAACACACCCCTACCTCCTCAACATCGCCAACCACGTTTCCGCGCGATTCTATGGGGTAGGGGAGCCTACGGCCTACGAACTCCACCCCGTACCAGATGCCGTCCTCATGCAGTGCCGCCACTGTCTGCGCTACACCCTCGGCTACTGCGTCCGTCACGGCGGGCGCCGTCCCACATGGCACGAACCCCTCTATCTCCGTCTTGGCGACGGCCGCCGCTTCCGTTTGGAGTTCGACTGCCGTAACTGTCAGATGAAAGTCTGTCGTTAACGCTTTGTTTTAACGGCGAGGGTGGCGAGGAAGCCGATGAGGAAGATGGTGGAGGTGCCGAGGACAATAGCAAGATACTCGTGCAGATGGAGTCCCGGCAGGTTCCAAAGACCGGCAAGCGAAATCCAGGCAATGACAGCCACGCCGCAGAGACAGCCTATGAGGGCTGCCGCACGGTTGATGGTCTGCGGGATGCAGCCTAAGAGGAAGAGTCCCAGCATGCCGCCTGAGAAGATGCTCGACAGCTTCCACCACGCATCGATGATGCTCTCGACACTCAGCATGGCGATGGCGACGACGATGCCCAGCACACCGACGATTGCCGACGAGAAGCGTAATACCGCTAAGTGATGGCGGTCTGTCATACCCTTGAAGAACGGCTTGAAGTAGTCGGTCAGTACGATGGTGGCAGCACTGGTGACACTCGTTGACACCGTGCTCATGCCGGCGGCAAAGATGCTGGCAATCAGCAGGCCACGCACGCCGGTGGGCAGTTCTGAGACGATGAAATAGGGAAAGACGTAGTCGGGCTTGGCCTGAATCTCAGCAGGCAGCAGCTGGGGATTGGCCGTGTAGTAACTGTAGAGCACGGTGCCTATCAGGAAGAACAGGGCCGAGACGGGAATAAAGAGATAGCCGCCGAAAAGGGCTGAGAAACGGGCGTCGGCGTCGGTTTTGGCGGCATGGTAGCGCTGCACGTAGTTCTGGTCTATGCCGTAGTTCTGCAGATTGATGAAGATGCCATAGATGAGACAGACCCAGAAGGTGGACGTCGTCAGGTCGAGTGAGAACTCACCCAATGAAAACTTGTTGCCCGCCGGGGCGTTGACGGCAAGGTCGAAGGCCTGCATCGGACCTTCAGGCATGCGGCAAAGCAGCAGGCACAGGCAGAGCACGGCACCGCCGATGAGGATGATGCCCTGGATGGCATCGGCCCAGATGACAGCTTTCAGTCCGCCGAGCATCGAGTAGATGATGATGCCGATGGAGGTGAGGATGATGACGGCGTGGATGTCCCACCCCATGAGGATATACATGGGTACGGCCAGCAGATAGAGTATGGACCCCATGCGGGCTATCTGCGTCAGCAGGTAACAGGCCGAGGCATAGAGGCGTGCCCAGGCGCCGAACTTCTCTTCAAGAAAGGTATAAGCCGACACCGAACCGCTCTTGCGGTAGAAGGGTACGAAGTAGCGGGCGGCGAAAAAACTGGCGATGGGTATGGAGAGCGAGAACACGAAGGCGTTCCAGTCGGCGGCGAAGGCCTTACCCGGATAGCCGATGTAGCTGATGCTCGACACGTAGGTGGCGAAGATGGACATGCCCACCACCCAGCCGGGAATGGAATGGCCTGCCGACGTGAACTCATCAGCGGTGCTGCCCTTGCGGAAGAACGAGCAGCCGAACACCACCACGCCGAGGGTGAACACCAGGAAGACGATGAGATCTATGGTATGCATAGCTTGCCGTTGTTGATGGGTAATGCGGCGAGGGCCTGACGTATCTTCTCACGCTCAGGAGCGTCGAACTTATAAAAAGGCGAGGCCACGAAGTCGTCGTTGATGATGCCCAGCAGCGAGAGGGCACATTTCAGTCCCTTCAGATAGCTGGAGCCGTGCTTGCCTACGGTATAGACGGTGGTGCTGATCTGCATGATGAACTGCTGTAGGTGGCGCACACGCTGCAGGTCGCCGCTACGGGCCGCGTCGTACATGGCCACATAAAGCTCTGGGAACATGTTGGCACCGCCGTTGATACCGCCGTGGGCACCCAGCAGCACACACTCGCCAGTAATCTCCTCAGGACCTACGAGCATGGCAAAGTCCTGACGCTCCTGCATCTTGTACATCACCGACTGGAAATAGACGGCATTGGCCGAGGAGTCCTTGAAACCGATGACCTGCGGATTCTGGGCGATGCGGCGCACGGTGTCGGGGGCAAAGCTGACCTTCACATGCGACGGCATATTATAAAGGAACACGGGCAGGGGCAGCTGCGGCACCAGTTCCTCGTAGAACTGTGCCAGCTCCGGCTGTCCGGTAGCGAAATAATAGGGTGGGGCACTCACCACACCGTCGGCACCGCAGTCGGCAGCTACATGAGCCAGCCGGATGCTCTCCACGATGCTGGTGTCGGTGATGCAGGCCAGCAGCGGCAGACGTCCGCCGTTGATGCGGCACGACTCCTTGATCATCTGCTTGCGCACATCATAGCTCAGACTCTGCTCCTCGCCTGTGGTGCCGAGGATAAACAGACCGTGGACACCGCCGGCAATAAGGTGCTCTATCAAACGCTCAAGACTCTCAATATCGAGGGTCTCATTATTTTTCAACGGGGTAACGAGTGGCGGAATGATGCCACAGAGGGGGGTGTTCTTGATCATCTGCTTGCTGTTTTTTTGATTTGTTTTTTACAATATGACGCAGGGCATGCTGATTTGTAACAAGCCGGAGGGGTACAAAAAAGCCATGGTAACGTCAGTATAATAAATAATAAGGTGAAGAAGATGAAAAAAAGAATAATGACTTTCGGCCTGGCTGCGGTCTTTACACTGGGGACGTGGGCGCAGGACAGCGAGACGCATCGCCAGTATCTGAGCGGTACGGGCTGCGACGATATGGTAGAATGGGACTTCATGTGTACGGACGGCCGCAATAGTGGCAAGTGGACGAAGATTGGCGTGCCCTCATGCTGGGAACTGCAGGGCTTCGGCACCTATCAGTATGGCATGCGGTTCTATGGCAAGGCCACGCCCGAGGGTATTGCCGACGAACGTGGTCTGTACAAGACGGAGTTTACCCTCCCTGCTGAATGGCAGGGGCGGCAGATACAACTGGTCTTTGAGGCAGCTTTCACTGAGATTCACGTACAGATAAACGGGCGCAAGGCTGGCAACGGCACCTATCAGGGTGGCTTCACCCGCCATACCATCGATGTGTCAGACCGCGTGTTCTTCGGTAAGAAAAAGAACCGCCTGGAGGTGGAGGTGCTGAAGGAGAGCACCAATCCGCAGGTGAACCTGGCAGAACGCAGAGCCGACTACTGGAATTTCGGCGGTCTATGGCGGCCGGTCTTTGTTATTTCGAAACCTGCACAAAACATACAGCGGGTGGCGGTCAATGCCAAGGGCGACGGCCGTTTTATGGCTGATGTCTTCCTGAACAGGGCGCTGCCTCATAGTTCCGTTTGCGTCGATATTATCGACGCTAATGGGAAGAAGGTGGCGGCAGGCCCTGCCGCCGCCGTTGCCAGCGATCAGGCTAAGGTAGACTTCTATGCCAAGGGCATCAAGGCGTGGAATGCGGAGCAGCCCCATCTCTATACGGCGGTGTTTACGCTGAAGGACAAGGCAGGAAAGCTGCTGCATACGGAAAGGCAGCGCTTTGGGTTCAGAACGATAAGCCTAAGCCCCACCCCTGACCCCTCCCCTGCTCTCTTCATCAACGGCCAGCGCGTGATTATGAAGGGCGTCAACCGTCACTCGTTCCGTCCTGAGACGGGCCGCACACTCTCAAAGACCAAGAACATTGAGGATGTGAAGCTCATCAAGTCGATGAATATGAATGCCGTCCGTCTCTCACACTATCCTGCTGACCCGGAGTTTCTGGATGCTTGCGACTCACTGGGCCTCTATGTAGAGTGCGAACAGCCGGGGTGGCATTATCCGCATGAGACCATCATCGGTTCCCAGATAGTGGAGGAGATGGTGACGCGCGACGTCAACCACCCCAGCATCATCTTCTGGAGCAACGGCAACGAGGGTGGCTTCAACTACGAGTTGGAGCCTGTCTTCACCAAGTTCGACCCTCAGCAGCGCGTGGTACTCTACCCCTGGGCCAACCGTAACGGCTTCGAGACCAAGCACTACCGCTCATGGGGCGAGACGGCGGAGTATATGCGTCAGAAGGAAATCTTCATGCCCACGGAGTTCCTGCACGGACTCTACGACGGCGGGCACGGTGCCGGTCTGAAAGACTACTGGGAACTGATGATGTCGAATCCCCGCTGTGCCGGCGGTTTCCTCTGGGACCTGATGGATCAGGGTGTGGTGCGTACGGATATGAATAACATCATCGACTGCATGGGTAACTTCGGCAGCGACGGCATCGTGGGGCCTCACATGGAGAAGGAAGGCTCGTTCTATACCATTAAAGAGGTATGGAGTCCTGTGCAGGTGATTTCGTTCGACAACGACGGTGTCACCATCAAAAACTGTTACGACTTCACCAACCTGAAGGACTGCCAGTTCAGCTATAGGCTGCTGGAGATGCCCGCCTATGGTGAGACTGCCGTTAAAGTCGTCAGGGAAGGCAGATTGACTTCACCTGATGTGGCGCCTGGAGAGACTGGCCGTCTGAGGTTTGATGCGAATGCCGAGGTCATCGAGCTGAAGGCCACCGACCCTCATGGTCAGGAGATTTTTACCTGGAGCAACCAGCACGTCATGAAGACGGGCCACCTATGTGCAAAGACGGTGCGTGAGCACTCACAAACCTACTCGCATACGGAGAATGGCGACCTGCTCACGGTTAGGCACGGCACGCGCCAGTACACCTTCAGCAAGCAGACGGGACGGCTGGCGGGTGTCAGCGTCGATGGTAGGAAACTGTCGTTCGGCAACGGCCCGCGCTTCGTGGCAGCCAAACGTGCTGACCGTTCGCAGGACGGTTTTTATAATCATGACGACAAGGAGGCCTTCCAGAAAAAGACGGATTATGCGGAGTATAAGGACCAGGGAGCCTTTGCGGGTTTCACCGTGACAGACAGTACGCTGGTGGCCAGCTACCGGCATGGCACCATTGAGACGGTTACCTACCGTTTCCTGCAAGACGGTGGCGTCTGGATGAATGTCAACTACTACTTCAACGGCGTGGTCGACCTCATGGGCATCTGCTTTGACTATCCTGAACAGACGGTGAAGTCGAAGACGTGGGTGGGCAAAGGCCCCTACCGCGTCTGGCAGAACCGCTTGGAGGGTCCGCAGTACGGGCTGTGGCAGAACGACTACAACGACCCCATCCCCGGCGAGACCTGGGAATATCCGGAGTTCAAGGGCTACTTTGCCGGTGTCTCATGGATGAAGCTCAACACACAGGAAGGCTCCCTCGGTGTGGAACCCGGCGGCGCGTATGTGGGTGTCTACACCCCGCGTGACGGCCGCGACCATATCCTCTACACGCTGCCTGAGACAGGCATCTCCATCCTGAAGGTCATTCCCGCCGTTCGCAACAAGGTGAACACCACCGACCTCAACGGTCCATCAGCACAGCCACACTGGGCAAAGGGCAAGGGAAACATCAGCGCCATCTTAAGATTCGAATAGTATGAACCGGTTCTTTTTATTAATATTTACCATTCTTTTTCCATTAGGTGTCGGCCATGCCGACACCGCCAAGCCCTGGACTTTCTGGTACTGGATGTACGGTGCTGTCTCGGAGGCTGGTGTCAAGGCCGACCTGCAGGCTATGAAGGACGTGGGACTGGGCGGCTGCTACCTCATGCCCATTCGTGGGGCGCAGCAGCATCCAGAATACGAAGGAAAGGCCGATGCGCTCAGCGATCATTTCTGGCGGATGGTGGACTATGCCATGCAGCAGGCCGACAGCCTTGGACTGGGCATGGGGATACACGTCTGCGACGGCTTTGCACTGGCTGGCGGACCATGGATAACACCGGCGGAATCGATGCAGCGGGTGGTGTTCTGCGATACGATTGTCGCCGGTGGTCATCATGAGTTGATGATGCGGAAGCCGCATCACTACGAAGATTATTACGAGGATATCGGGGTGTATGCCATACCCGTGGCAGCCTTACCCCCATCACTCCGCATGACCTGTTCCCCAGAAGTGACGGTGAACGATAAGGGCGTTTATTGCGCCGACAAACCATGCTGGCTACAGTACCAATTCGACAAGCCTACACTGGTGCGTAACATAGAGATAGAACCCTCAGGCACAAACATCCAGTGCCAGCGGCTGACGGTGAAGGCCTCAGACGACGGCGTCATCTACTATGACGTGAAGCAACTGACACCACCCCGTCAGGGCTGGCAGAACACGGGTTTCAACACCACCTTCACCATTCCACCTACGCGGGCAAAGTACTTCCGTTTTGAGTGGACACCGGAAGGCACGGAGCCTGGCGCCGAAGACCTGGATGCTGCCAAGTGGAAGCCCGTCTTCAGACTGAAGCGCATCACACTCTCCGGCTATGCCCTTATTGACAATTGGGAAGGCAAGGCCGGCTATGTGTGGCGCATTGCTCCCGACACGCCGGAAGCCGATCTGACCCTGGATGATTTCCTGCAGCCGCAAGACATCGTGATGACTAAGATGCAGGGCGACGAGCTGTCCATTGACCTGCCTGAAGGCCAGTGGCGCATCCTCCGCATGGGGCACACCTCAACGGGACATACCAACGCCACGGCGGGAGGCGCCAAGGGGCTGGAGTGTGACAAGTTCTCACGGCAGGCTGTCGCCAAACAGATTGACAATTGGTTCGGACTTTTCATGCAGCGCCCTCATCATCAGGTTGTTAAGTATATGCACGTAGACTCCTGGGAGTGTGGTTCACAAAACTGGAGCCAGGACTTTGCCCGCGAGTTTCAGCGTCGCCGTGGCTACGATATCCTGCCGCTGCTTCCCCTCTTTGCCGGTGTGCCCATGAGTGGTGGCGACGGAGTGTTACGCGATGTGCGCACAACCATCAACGAACTCGTCAACGAGGTGTTCTTCGCTACCGTTGCCCAAAAGGCCCGGCAGTATGGAGTACAGCTGTCGTCAGAGAGTGTCGCGCCCACGATGGTCAGCGACGGCATGGAGCATTACAAATATGTGGACGTGCCCATGGGCGAATACTGGCTGAACTCGCCTACCCACGACAAGCCCAACGACATGCTTGATGCCATCAGCGGCGCCCATGTCTACGGCAAGCAGATAGTGCAGGCCGAAGGGTTTACAGAGGTGCGTGGCGTGTGGGACGAGACACCGGCAATGATAAAACCCCTGTTAGACCGTAACTTCTGTCTGGGCATGAACCGCCTCTTCTTCCATGTCAACACCCATAACCCGTGGCTTGACCGCAAGCCGGGCATGACGCTCGACGGCATCGGGCTCTTCTTCCAGCGCGACCAGACGTGGTTCCCCGAGGCCAAGGCCTTTGTCGGTTACATCACCCGCTGTCAGACACTCCTGCAGAAGGGCAAGCCCGTGGTCGACATTGCCGTGTACACAGGTGAAGAGATGCCCCGCCGTGCCTACACGCCCGACCGTCTGGTGCCGATGCTGCCCGGACTCTTCGGTCTTGAGCGTGTGGCCTCTGAACGGGAGCGCCTCGCCAATCAAGGTTTACCCATGATTGAATCCCCCGTCGGCGTGCGCCATGCTGCCGGCATCCTCGACCTGAAGGACTGGGTGAACCCCCTGCACGGCTATCAGTACGACTCGATGAACAAGGATGCCTTGCTGCATCAGCCTTTCGGTTACAAGGTACTGGTTATCCCTACATGGGTGACGGTTTCCGCAGAAGTGCAGCAACGCATCAACCATCTGCGCAGACAAGGCATTGTAGTGGTCGACAAGCCCTACACAAGTGCCACGTTCCGACAGTTCGCCCCTGATGCCGTCTTGCCAGAGGGCATTGCCTACGCCCATCGCAGCGGTGAGACCTTCGACATCTACTTCCTTTCTAACCAGACAGACAGGGAACAGACCTTTACACCCACCTTCCGACAGAAGCACGAAACGGCCGTGGTGTATCACCCGCTGAATGGCGAGCAGAACACCTTCGACGGCAGTATCACACTGCCGCCATACGGCTCGGTTTTTGTCTGCTACGGACAAGCCGCCAGTATGACCGGGGCAACCACGAACGCCGCTGCGGTCAAACCAAGGGTTCGCACGAAACCTGGTGATGAATCCTGGGACATCTTCTTTAAAGAAAGCGGCATCACCCTGAAAAGTCAGCCGCTCTTCGACTGGAGTCAGCATGATGATGACAGGATTCGCTATTTCAGCGGCCATGCCCGCTATACAACCACGTGGAAACTGAAGGCCGACGAGGTGCCTCAGGGACGTGCCTGGCTGTCGCTGCCCCACGTGAAGGATCTGGCTCATGTGTGGATTAACGGCAAGGACTGTGGCATTGCGTGGACAGCCCCATACGAGGTGGACATCACCGGCATCCTGCAGAAAGGCCGCAATACGGTGGAACTAGAGGTGGTCAACACATGGCATAACGCCCTGCGGGGAGCCGATAGGGGCAAGGCTCCCTATCAAGGCATCTGGACCAACGCCAAGTATCGCACGAAGGGTGAGGCGTTGCTGCCTGCCGGACTCCTTGAAGCACCAGAAATCATTACAGAACAATAATATGAAAAGACTCACCTGTGTCATCTGCGTCCTCTGCGGTTGTCTGCTGACGGCGCAATCGAAAATCAAACTGCCGCAGTTCTTCAGCGACAACATGGTGCTGCAACAGCAGTCGGAGTGTAACATCTGGGGCTGGACGGATGCCGGCAAGACAGTCAGCATCAGAGGCTCGTGGGACGGCAAGACCTATCAGGCAAAGGCCGACCATAACGGCCGTTTTGAGGTGAAGGTGCTGACACCGGCGGCCGGCGGTCCCTACACGGTGGCCTTCAACGACGGCGACCTGCTGCAGTTGAACAATGTGATGGTTGGCGAGGTGTGGATATGCTCCGGACAGTCGAATATGGAGATGCAGATGAAGGGCTTCAAGCAGCAGCCCGTGGAAGGTACTACCGAGGAACTGCTGCGATGCAAGGATTCGCAACTGCGCCTCTTTACCGTCAAACGGCATGTGTCGCTGACCCCTGTCGACGATGCGACAGGTCAGTGGAACGAGGCCAACACCGCCTCCGTGCGCGATTTCTCTGCCACAGCCTACTACTTCGGACGTGCGCTGCGCCAGACCTTGGGTGTTCCCGTGGGACTCATCTCTACCTCTTTCGGCGGTTCTGCCTGCGAGGCCTGGATGAAGGCCGACTGGCTGAAAGCCTTTCCCAAGGTGCGGCAGACCATCACCGAGGCCGACGTGAAGAAACTGCAGCAGCGTTGCCCCACGGCCCTCTACAACGGACAACTGGCACCCCTTGTAGGCTACGGCATGCGTGGTGTCATCTGGTATCAGGGCGAGGACAATGTGCCGCGCTACGACTTCTACGCCCCCTTGCTGGCCCGCATGGTCGAAGGGTGGCGCACGGAGTGGCAACAGGGGCCGTTTCCCTTCTACTATTGTCAGATTGCCCCTTACGACTATTCGCTCATCGACTGGAAAGACAGCCAGTACCTGCGTGAACAGCAGATGAAGGCTGAGGCCCTGATTCCCAATAGCCGGATGGCGGTGCTGATGGATGCCGGTCTGGAGTATGGCATTCATCCCCGCAAGAAGCGTCAGGCTGGCGAGCGGCTGGCCCTGCTGGCTCTTGCCAACACCTACGACGTGAAGGGGCTGCCGGAGTTTGCCCGGTATAAGGAGGTGGAGTTCAAGGGCGACACCTGCGTCGTCAGTTTCGACCGCTCACGGGAGTGGGTCTACTTTGAGAACGGCACCACATCGCCTAACTTCCAGGTGGCAGGCAACGACCGCGTGTTTCATCCTGCCACCAAGGTGTGGGTGAGCCGCAACCGTGTTTATGTCATTTGCGACAAGGTGAGGCAGCCCGCCGCCGTGCGCTATGCTTTCAACGACTGGGTGGTAGGTGACCTGATGCACGACGGTCTGCCCGTTTCCTCTTTCCGTACTGATAACTGGGAGGAGAAAAGGTAAAAAAGTAAAAAAACTAAAAAGGTGAAGATGCCCAAAAGAATCGTCTGTTTACTCTGCATGCTGAGTGCGTTCGCAGCACTCCGAGCCGACTACGTCCCCCGCGACTATGTATGGACCTCGCCAAGTCGTAATGCCAGCGAGTCGATGCCCTGCGGTGGGCACGACATCGGCATGAACGTCTGGGTAGAGCAGGGCGACTTGCTCTTCTATATCGCCCAGAGTGGCTGGTTTGATGAGAACAACACGCTGCTGAAGGCCGGACGCTGGCGCCTACACATCGACGGTCAGCCTTTCATGGGCAAGGATTTCGAGCAGCGTCTCTGTCTCGACGAGGGATGTATTTATATAAAAGGTGGCGGCACCGAAGTTAGGTTATGGGCCGACGTGCAGGAGCCAGTGGTGTTTGTCACCACGCAGTCTGGACGGCAGAGGACAGCCACCTTGAGTTATGAGAGTTGGCGCTACCGTGACCGTCCCGTGACCAAGGCCGAGTGCCAGCAATGCTCCTATAAATGGGTTATCCCCAAAGACTGCCATACCTTTGCCGACAGTATCAGGGCTGAAGACGGCAGGCTGACCTTCAGTCATCGGAACCGCCAGCAGACCGTGTTCGACTTCACCGTTGAGCGCCAGCGCATGAGCAGCGTGAAAGACCAGCTCTACAACCCCATTGGCGGTCTGCTGCTGCATGGCGAGATGACGATGCCCGGATTCCGCTACCAGGGCACCACCGACGGTATCTATGCCTCCACCGACTACCGCAGCTGGAACTTTACTTGCAAGAGACAAAGGAACTGCATCATCCGCATCAGCATGAACCGTCCGTCACAGGTGGGGCATAATGAGTCGCGGCAGCGTAGTGCCCGCTGGTGGCATGACTACTGGCAGCGCAGCTGGATACAGGTGGACGATGATGCGGCCGCCGAATGCCGTACGATGGTACGTAACTACGAGCTGATGCGCTATATGCTGGGCTGCAATGCCCGAGGCCAGTGGCCCACGAAGTTCAATGGCGGACTCTTCACCTTCGATCCTGTCTACGTGGACTCTGCCGCCACCTTCACCCCCGACTACCGGAAATGGGGTGGGGGTACGATGACGGCTCAGAACCAGCGACTTGTGTACTGGCCCCTGCTGAAGAGCGGCGACTACGACCTGCTGCGGTCACAGCTCGACACTTATCTGCGGATGCTGCCCAACGCCGTGGCATGGTCTTGGCAGCACTGGAACCACGGCGGTGCCTGTTTCAGCGAACAGATAGAGAACTTCGGACTGCCCAATCCCGCCGAGTATGGCAAGCACAAGGACGGCGACGACTGGGGTGTGGAGAAGAACAAATGGCTGGAGTATGAATGGGACACCGCCCTGGAGTTCTGCCAGATGGCACTCCTGATGCGCCCCCTTCAGCCCGACAGCACGTTGTACAAGTACCAGCCGCTCATCGACGAGACCTTGCGCTTCTTTGCCTGTCATTACCCCAGTCTGGTCATCTACCCTGGCTCAGGTTGCGAGACCTATAAGATGGCCCGTAACCCTGCCAGCACCGTGGCTGCCCTCTACGCCATGAAAAACAGCCTTGACGCTATAGGCGCAGACACCGGCATGCTGCCCGACATACCCCTCTGCGTCGTCGACGGCGACACCTGCATTGCGCCGGCAGAAAGCTGGGAGCGTATTCAGAATACCGAGACACCCCAGCTCTATCCCGTCTTTCCCTGGCGCCTCTACGGCATGGGAAGACCGCATATAGACATAGCACGTAACACCTATCTGAAAGACCCTCACGCCCTGCAGATGCGTAGCACAAAAGGCTGGAAGCAGGACAATATCTGGGCGGCCTGTTTAGGGCTTACCGACGAAGCCCGGCGCCTGAACACCGCGAAGCTGGCCAGTGGGCCTTATCGCTTTCCGGCTTTCTGGGACCCGGGCTTCGACTGGGCTCCCGACCACAACCGTGGCGGTGCGGGTATGATTGGCCTGCAGGAGATGCTCCTTCAGGAAGACCTCGACCATAACCCCATTCTCTTCCCTGCCTGGCCCCGCGAGTGGAACTGCCGTTTCCGGCTTTACATCTCAGGGCGGCGGTGTGTTGAGGGTGCAATACGTGACGGAAAGACCACCTATGCCGTTGACGGCATTCAAAAAAAATAGTAGTTTCTTTTGTCCAATTGTAAAATTTGTCGTATCTTTGCGGTCATTATAGGGTTCGGGACAGTCTGAAAGAACCAGCGTGTACATCTGGATTCGGAATTTCGGAACACATTTTTAATGTGAAAAACCTTTGAATCCGTCTGATTTTCAATAAATTATGTTCTGTTTCCTTTTGAGATGCAGAACAAAGATTAAAGTGCCTACACCTCAAGAAGGCAGAAAACCTGATTTTCGCCGACATTGAATCAAGTATTAAAGATATGAATACAGCCCCCAATTCAAAAATTGACTTCGCCTCTCTCTGGCAGTCTGTCAAGAGTCGCCGCCGTCTCTATGCCAAGGTTCTTGGTATCACCTTTGTGCTGGCCTGCATCTATGCCCTCAGCCTGCCGAAGTCCTATACCTGTGAAGTTATGCTGGCACCGGAACTGTCAATGACCAGCAGTCGCACTTCCCTGACAGCGTTGGCATCCTCATTCGGCCTTAAGATGGGGACGTCCTCTGTAGGAAACGAAGCACTTTTCCCTACGCTTTATCCTGATTTGATGAATAGCGTTGATTTCAAGACCAGTTTGTTTCCTGTCAAGGTCCATAAGAAAGACAGCACCCGCGTTATGACCTATTACGATTATCTGCTCACCGAGCAGAAACAACCCTGGTGGTCATCTCTCATAGGCGGCATCTTAAATGGTATCTCCAGTATATTTCCCGTTGACTCTGCTCAGCTTGCCAAGGCTAACAAGAAGGAAGTCGATCCTTTTCGTCTGACCAAGAAGCAAACCGCCATAGTCAATAGCCTCAAAAGAAAGATTGTGTGTGATGTTGATAAGAAAACCATGGTCATCACCATTCAAGTGCACGACCAGGACCCCTGGATAGCTGCTACCATGGCAGACTCAGTAAAGGCACGCCTTCAGGATTTCATTACGCAGTACCGTACCGGCAAGGCCCGTAAGGACTTGGAGTACCAGAAGAAACTGTTTGCCGAAACTAAACGCGAGTATGACCGTGCACGCCAGCTCTATGCTGAGTTTGCCGATGCCAACCAGGACATCATCTTGCAGAGTGTACGTACCAAGCAAGTAGATTTAGAGAACGAGATGCAACTGAAGTTCAACGCTTACAATGCCGTAGCCAACCAACTACAGGCAGCTAAAGCCAAGGTTCAGGAGGAAACACCGGCCTTCACTACCTTACAGAGTGCTACAGTACCTGTCAAGCCTGTCGGCCCCAAACGTAAGCGTATTGTCTTAATGGCCCTTTTCCTCGCCTTCTGCTGCACCACGGCCTGGGCCTTCTACAAGGATAACCTGCTGAAACCGCTGCTCGGCATTTCATAACCTTCCTGACGAACAATTTACAACTACAATGATGGCAAACAGAAAATATCCTATAGGCATACAGACGTTTTCAGAGATTATTAACGGCGGCTATATTTATGTTGACAAGACCGATTTGGTGTGGCAATTAGCCCATTACGCTAAGTTTGTGTTTATGAGCCGTCCCCGCCGTTTCGGCAAGTCGCTGCTCACCAGCACGCTCGATTCCTATTTCCGTGGCGAGAAGTCCTTGTTCGATGGCTTGAAAATCATGGCGCTGGAGCAGGCTTGGGAGCAGTATCCCGTGATACACTTAGATTTGAGCGGAGCCAAGCACATGTCACCTCAAGGCATCAGACAAGAACTGGTGCGGATAATCAGTGATCATGAGAAACTCTATGGCCGTAATGAGGAAGAGATTACCCCAGGAATGCGCTTTGCGGGGGTTGTCAGTCGAGCCTTCGACCAGACAGGCCGTCAGGTGGCTGTCATTATTGACGAGTATGATGCTCCTTTGTTGGATGTGTTGCATGAGGAAGCTGCCTTAAAAGAATTGAGGGAGGTGATGCAGGAGTTCTATCAGCGACTAAAGCAGTTGGAACCCAAAATTAAGTTCTGCTTCATCACCGGCATCACCAAATTCTCGCAGTTGAGCATCTTCTCAACTATCAATAACCTGACGAATGTGACGATGGACACGGCTTTTGCCGCAATCTGCGGCATCACAGAGCATGAACTTTCATCGACACTGAAGGAAGATGTCGAGCGGTTAGCAAGTCTTAACAGCATGTCATACGAAGATATGCACCAGAATCTTAAGCAGCGATACGATGGTTACCACTTCACAGAAGACTCAGAAGAAATCTACAATCCCTTTAGTCTGCTTAAAGCATTCCAACAGCGCAAAGTTGCCAACTACTGGTTTGAGAGCGGCACCCCTACATTCCTGATTCGCCAGATGCAACACTTTAGAACCGACATCTTGTCGTTGGAGAACCTTGAAGTGTTTTCTTCAGACTTTGACCAGCCTACCGAGAATATGCAGAGTGCACTGCCATTACTTTACCAAAGTGGTTATCTGACAATTAAGGATTATAATCGCGAGGTAGACTTATACACGCTATCCATTCCCAATCAGGAAGTACGCATCGGTTTTGCAGAAGGTCTGTTGCCCGTCTATACAGGATTGGAAACACGTGACGTAAAAGCCGGTTTTGCAATGAAATTCTGGCTAGCATTAAAGAATGACGATGTTAATCAAGCCATGCGTGAGATGCAGGTTTATCTAGCAGGTGTACCATACGTAGAAGGCTTCAAGAAGAAACTGGCTGACGTGTCAGTTGCCGAGGGGTTCTATGAATATACGATGTACTTGATATTTACCATGCTAAATTTCTACGTCCGTACGCAGGTGAAGTGTGCCGGTGGCCGTACCGACATGGTGGTATGGATGCCCGACACCATCTATGTGCTTGAGTTCAAGGTGAATGGAACGGCCAAGGATGCTCTTGAGCAGATTGACAGTCACGGCTATGCCCGCCCCTACGAAACCGACGGGCGAAAGATAGTAAAGGTAGGTGTGAAGTTCTCGCCAGCGACCATGACGGTTGAGGATTGGGTGATGGGGTAAGATCATTTTTTTTTCGGAATTTCTTGCAACCATGTCACCCATGTCATCTTTGTTGCATCCTGTTAACATGCTGAAAAACAGTTGTTTATATATATGGTGGCAACGTGACAACAAAAAATAGAAAAACTTCAATGTTGACAAAAAGAAAATATCCCATAGGCAATCAAGGACTATGACCGTAAAGCAGAAATCTACGTATTGTCTATTACCAATCGGGAGGTGCTTGCAGGGTTGGAGAAATTGTACTAAATGGTTAATGATCAAGTATAAAAATGAAGCGATATGATTATCTGATTGTTGGTTCTGGCCTTTTTGGCGCGACTTTTGCCTTTAGGGCTACAAAGGCAGGCAAACGGTGCCTGGTCATTGACAAACGTCCCCATTTGGGTGGCAATCTCTATTGCGAAAACATTGAAGGTATTAACGTACATAAGTACGGTGCCCACATCTTCCACACCAATAGCAAACAGGTTTGGGATTTCGTCAACTCCATTGTCGAGTTCAATCGATATACCAACTCGCCTATAGCCAATTACAAAGGCCGTCAGTACAATCTTCCTTTCAATATGAATACCTTCTATCAGATGTGGGGTGTGCTGACCCCTGCAGAGGCTAAAGCCAAGATTGACGAGCAGAAAGCCGAGGCTGTTGCTGCTATGCAGGCTGCAGGTGTCACCGAGCCTCGTAATCTGGAGGAACAAGCCCTCATGCTCATAGGTAAGGATATCTATGAGGCTCTCATCAAGGGTTATACTGAAAAGCAGTGGGGACGTAAGTGTACTGAACTTCCGGCTTTCATCATTAAGCGACTTCCTGTACGTTTTGTCCACGATAACAATTATTTCAATGATCGTTATCAAGGTATTCCTATTGGAGGTTACAATAAGCTAATTAAAGGTCTACTTGATGGCATAGAGTGCCGTACAGGCATAGATTTCATTGAAGAGAAGAAAAAGAGCAATTCTCAATTTTCAATTCTCAATTCTCAATTTGATAAAATCGTCTATACAGGTGCTCTTGACGAGTATTTCGGTTTCCGTTTGGGCAAGCTGGACTGGCGAACGGTCAGTTTCGAGGAAGAGGTTCTCAATACCCCCAACTATCAAGGTAATGCTGTTATGAACTATACCGAGGCCGAGGTACCTTATACCCGCATTATCGAACACAAGCATTTTGAGATGTTCGGTCAGGAAGTATATGATTGTCCAAAGACAGTCATCAGTCGTGAGTATTCAACTGAGTACAAGGAGGGTATGGAACCCTATTATACTGTCAATGACGACAGAAACAATGCCCTTGCCGACCAGTACCGGGCTTTGGCAGCCCAGGAATCAAATGTCATCTTCGGTGGGCGACTGGCCGAATACAAATACTATGACATGGCCCCTATCGTAGAAAAAGTACTCGACATGGAGGTCTGAGGTCGTTTGTGACGGCGTAACTTTATAATTTCTTAATAAGAAGGAATGTTTTTTTTTGATAATTTATGGCATCATTAAAGGGAAATATCATGTTGAACTATATCAACACTATTGCGGGGTTGATATTTCCTATTGTGACATTCCCTTATGCTGCACGTGTTCTGATGCCAGAAGGCATTGGTGTTGTCAATTTCCAGAATTCCATTATAGGCTACATTGTCCTGCTTACAAGTCTGGGTATTCCCCTCTATGCGGTTCGTGAAATAGCCAAATGTCGAAATAATGTTGAATTACGCAATCGAACAACAGTAGAGATTACTCTCCTTAGTGTGTTTCTTTGCCTTTTTGGCTATATTGCCGTTTGGCTCATGGGCGAATATGTTCCACGTATCCACGAAGTGGCGACGTTGTTCTATATTCTCAGTCTTTCCATTATTTTTACAAGTGTTGGAGTGCTGTGGTTTTATCAAGGTATAGAAGATTTTAAGTTTATAACAATAGTTGGCCTCATTGTACGCTTCCTATGTGCAATCTGTCTTTTTGCGTTTGTCAAAAGTCCTGATGATCTTTTAATTTATGGCCTGACAATTGTAGGTTCTACAGTTGGAAACAATTTCGTTAATTTTATTCATCTTCGCAGATATATTCACCTCTCTACTATTGAATGGAAAAAGTTAAACGTTAGAAGACATATTCGACCTTCTCTTCGCATATTTCTATTAAATGTTATTATTAGTATTTATGTACAGTTAAACACCATTATGTTAGGCTTTATGACAGGCGACAGAGAAGTGGGGTTGTTTACTGCGGGTATTAAAATTACTCATATCTTAACTACTGTAATAACTTCTTTGGGTACTGTTATGCTTCCTCGTTGCGCTCATTTGATTGGTGAGAAGAGGTATGACGAGTTCAATGCTATTATACAGAAATCCTATCATTTGTTAATGTTTTCGGCCATTCCAATTACTGTAGGAGTAATGCTGTTGGCACGTCCTGTTATTATATGCTTCTGTGGAGCCGATTACGCCGAAGCCGCTTCAGTGTTGGTCTATACAGCTCCTACTATAATTTTCATTGGTATGACCAATATTATCGGCATTCAGATTCTCTATCCCTATGGTAAAGAGATGCTGGTTATCTATAGTACCATAGTTGCAGCAGTTGTCAATGTGGTACTCAATTTGTTGCTGATACCGCTTTGGACAGAGACTGGTGCTGCTATTTCTACACTGATAGCTGAATTTTTAGTCTTGGTAGTTCAAGTGAAGTTAGGCAAAAGTTATATAGCATTTCGCTTCGTCGATAGTCAGGTCATCCATTATCTCTGTTCGACATTAACAATGTCTTTTGTAATACTATTGTGTGTTTTTTTTGAAAACATTTGGTGGCAGATACTTACAGGCATCTTGTTTGGTGCAATTGTTTATTGTGGATTTTTGTTTTTTATAAAAGATACAATGTTGGAGCAAATAGTATGTTTGATTATACCCCGATTATGTAAATAATGCTAGACGTTCAATAAAAAAAATATCAGTACCCGAAAAATTGTTGAGTCAAAAAAAATCAATTATTTAGTTGTGTTACTAAAAAATCTGTTATTTTCGGTGTTTTTAATCGTATATGATTAAAAATCTTGTCAAAGTATCAAATATCTTCTGAAAGAAGATTTCTTCTAGTTGTTGATGTTGATGATTGTCCAATAGATAATTTAGGATTATTGCAAACGGTTGTTCTTTTGCAGAGATTGATTTGTTGTTGTTATTTTGTTCGATTTGGGCTTATCGTGAGTATAAATAGTGCAATTAATAATTTATATTCTATCTGTACGTTCTATGATAGGTTGTTCCATGAATAATCTTTCTAATCCGACTGTCAAAAAACACGAAATTTGAATTGATGAATTTTTAGAGCAAGATTAATGTTGTTTCTGTTGTTATTATTGCTCCTTGTAAATTTAATTATTGCTTATAAGCGATTTAGGTATATCATTTCACCTCCCATATTAATGGGAAGTGGGATGCTGCTGGCATCATTTGTTTCAATGCTTTATTATGAAGAATGGGAGATGTACGAACTTCTTCCAGAAACCGTTTTTGTAATCGGAGGAGGTACTCTTTTTTTTACTTTAACCTGTAGCGTATTATTAAAAGGTGAACTTGAGAATAAAAAATCTAATGTTGACTCAACTCAATTTGACAAAACGAAGATACTTTTGTTTCTCTATGCTCTAATACTTCTTGACCTGATTGTTTGTGCTTTAAAAATTCAATCCTATCATGAATTCTTTAGTGGTGGATTGGGAATATCGAGCCTTATCCAATCCGCAAGAGAAGATTTTCAATCTGGATCCGAAAAGTTTGCATTCCCTTATTATATTAAATTCCTTTCAAATTCCCTAAATCTTTGCTCAAATATTACAATGTGGATTTTATGTTTTCAACTTTTTGGGAATAATAAAAGTAAGAGGTTGATTTCATTATGCATTATTCAATTATTATTAACAATGCTTGATGGACTTATAAATGGAGCAAAGGGGGGCGTATATGATACAATTGCCAGATTTTCTGTGATTTATATTGTTTTTATGTATGCAGTCCAAGGAAGTTATAAACTGTCGAGTAAATTCAAGAAAAGGTCAATTATTGCATTTTTTATTCTAATAGTAAGTTTTCAAGGATTAAATTTGTTGATGGGACGGGATGTCGAGGAATTTAAGCCAACAGATTTGTTAGCTGCCTACTGTGGAGCTGAAATAAAAAACTTCGATATATATATGCATGGGCAAGATGGAAATGACCCAAATGAGTTTTGGGGTGAAAGTACATTTGCTACATATTATAAATCAAAATATCCGCAAAAAATGAAAGGTGATAATTATAGGTTTTTGCATGTTAATAATTACTTCTTGGGCAATGTATATACTCAATTTTATTCATATCATAAAGATTTTGGATATGAAGGAGTATTTGTTATTTTGACTATTATCGCAATTACATCTATGTTTATGTATAATAGGGCTATTTCGTCTATAGAAGATCCGCTCCGTTCTAATTGTTGGCTCTTAATTTACAGTATGACAGCTTTCCATTTGTTAATGAGTTTTTTTTCAGCGCGTTATACTATAGGTTTATTCCATTTTGGATTTCTAAGAAATGTTATTTTTGTTATTATTGCAAATTATTTTTTTATGAAATTAATTAAGATTGAGAATTATGAAGAAACAAAAAATACTTAGTATCATTATCCCTACATATAATATGCAAGATTATCTATGTAGGTGCTTAGATTCTTTACTTATACAAAATGCGACGTTGTTTGAATTTTTGGAAATTTTAGTAATCAATGATGGTAGTAAGGATGAGTCTTTAAGGATTGCTAAAGAATATGAGAATAAATATCCAGAGGTTATACGAGTTATAGATAAAAAAAATGGTAATTACGGATCGTGTGTCAACAGAGGATTAAAAGAGGCTACGGGAAAGTATTTCAGACTATTAGATGCAGATGATTGGTTTGATACAACTGCATTGGAACAATTTCTTAATATTTTGTTTAAAGTAGAAGCTGAAGTTTTATGCACTTCCTATGCTCTTAGGTATAATAACGGGAAATGTGTCGTGATTAAGAATCATAGTGTTGATTTAAATAAGGTATTTTCTATCGACCAGTTGTCTATGAAAAAAGAAGATGAAGGGGTTTTGTGTATGCATTCTCTTACTTTTAAACTTGACCTGTTAAAACGTGTAGGGTTGCAACATCAGGAAGGTATTAGTTATACAGATATTGAATATTGCTTTTTCCCCCTTTTAAAAGCGCATAGTATTCAATTTCTAAACATCTGTCTCTATCAATATTTTATTGGTCGGGTAGGTCAAACCGTATCTCGCATTAGCTATATAAATAGCAGGAAGCATCTATATTTAGTATCAAAAAGAATCATTGCTGAATATGTATTATTATCAGACTTGTTTGATTTAAGAAAAAAGTTGTTGCTGAATTTAATAATGTTTCCTTTATATAGATATTATTTGGTGAATTTGGTTTTTTCAAAGCCTGATAGTGACTTCTGTGAAATCGAACAACTAGTAAAGAAATCTCCACAAATTATTAATCGACTTAATAACTCAACATACAAAAAAATACCTTTTGTTAAAATCTGGCATTCTTTAAATTTTCGTTTGTCTTTTTTGCGGTTCATTTAAACGTAAATAATTATACGAATCATGTATAAAATCCTTTTTTATTTTCCCTCCACTATGAGTCCTACATCGGGTGGTGTTGAGCGTATTAGTTGTGTTCTCGGAAATTGGTTCTCTGAGAGGGGATGTAAGGTTTATTATCTTTCTGATTGTTTCTTAGATGGAGAATCAATTTTTGTAAACAATGGCACAGGACTAAAAGATCCTTTTAATATAGATTCACTAATAAGATTTATTAAGGATGAATCTATTGATTTTATTATAAACCAAGCCGGAATTCTGCCAGCGTCAGAACCTCTCTTATCAATAGGAAAAAGTCGTTCAAAATTGATAAGTGTATTTCATAATTCGTTACGGGGAATGTATACCCATCCTAACTTTTATTTCAATAACTTTATTTTAAAAAAAATATTTGATTCTAGAATAATGCAAAATTTGTTTTTGTTTTATTTCTACTTAAAATATCATGCATTTTTTAAAAACGTAGTTAGTAAAAGTGATGCTATTGTCCTATTGTCAGAAGCTTATATAAATGAAGTTAAATATTTTGCAGGGTGTGATGCAAAAGTGTTAGAATGTATCGGAAACCCACTTACATTACCATTAGACACGAATTCATATTCTAAGCAAAAAGAAATTTTATTTATTGGAAGATTGAATTTTCAAAAAAGGCCTGATGTACTTTTGGATATCTGGAATTGTGTGTCTGTTAATCACCCTGATTGGGTGTTACGTATCCTTGGTGATGGTCCTATGCGTGATTATTTAAAGAAGAGAATTTCATCTAATATGTTGAGAAATGTTTTTTTAGAAGGTAATCAACAGCCAGAAATATATTTGAAAAGTGCAAGCATTTTATGTATGACATCTTGTTATGAGGGATTTCCATTGGTACTTTTTGAGGCAATGAATTATGAAGTTGTTCCTGTTGCTTTTGATTCTTTCGAAAGCATAAATGAAATAATTGATGATGGAGAAAATGGTTTTATAGTTCCTGCAAACGATAAAAGAGCTTATTGTGACCAATTACAGCGATTGATGGTTGATGAAAAACTTTTAAAAGACATGTCAGGTAAGTGTAGAAAAAAAGTTGTATCTAATACGGTGGAAATAATAGGAGAGAAGTGGCTAAATCTGTTTAGAAAAATGTAATTAGGTGTTTGCTTTGTCTGTTATATATTTTATACAAAAGAAGAGTTGAATTAATTATAATGATTTATTGGAGGGATTTTATAAAAGGTTTGTTTTTGCTTTTACAAGAATTAATAACAATAATTCCATGTTGGCAATTTAGAAGGTTGTTTTTTAAGATAGTTACGAAGAATTTAGGTGAAGGATGTTTTATTATGAGAAAAGCTTGTATGGTTAATCCTCGTAATATTTCAATCGGCAGCCATGTTGTAATTAATAAATCTGTGATGCTTGATGGAAGAGGAGCAGAATTAATTATTGGTGATAATGTTGATATTGCGCAAGAAACAAATATTTGGACGTTAGAGCATGACGTTAACGATCCAAATCACAGAGAGGTTCCAGGTAAAGTTGTGATAGAAGATCATGTGTGGATAGCATCAAGAGTTACAATTCTTCCTGGTGTACACATAGGAAGGGGTGCAGTTGTTGCTTCTGGTGCTGTGGTAACCCAAAATGTCGCTCCTATGGCTATTGTAGGTGGCATTCCTGCTAAAGTGATTGGACAGCGCAAAAATCCGTTAACATATATACAAAAATATACACCCTTTTTTCAGTAGCAAACGATGCTTGTTACTTTAGGTTTCCCTAGTTATTCCTCCCTATTTCTATGAAGAAAATTCTGTTTTTAACCCCTTATGTTCCATCTAGTAGAGCTGGTGGTGAAAACTTCACCCGTTTGTTGTTAGAGCAGCTCTCTCATTCTTTTCACGTGGATTTACTATATTTTCGCTATGCGGATGATCCAATATACGAAAGTCCTAATGATAATATTAAAGTAGTTAAAGAAATTGTAAATTCAACAGGTGTTAAAATCTTAAATTTCTTAAGGTACCCAATTATTCATCCTATTTACTCAATTAGATTTAATAGGTCTCTACTTCGGTACATAAGAAAAATTGTTGATGAAAATAAATACAATCTTATTTATCTAGACCATAGTCAGATGGCATTATATGGAAAGTATTTCCCCAATATAAAGAAGATATTAATGAGTCATGACGTGATGGCACAAAGGTTTTCAAGGCAAGGTAATAGGCTTAATTGGAAGTTGATTGTTTCTGGTGAGAAAAAGATAATGTGCCAGCCAAATACAATAGTTTTTTCTTTTAGTGAAAAGGATAGAAAAATAATAAAGAATTATTATGGAATTGATTCTAAAGTAACAAACTTCTTCCTAGATGACAATTTGGTATCAGCAGAGCCAACAGATATTCAAAAAAGATTTGTTTTTTTGGGAAAGTGGAAACGTTCTGACAACTTTAATGGATTAAAATGGTTTTTTGATTATATTTATCAACAAGTAGATAAAACTATAGAAATCGTTATAATTGGGAAATGGCTTCCAGAAGATTTTCAAAAAAAGATTTCTTCCTATGACAATGTTAAATATCTTGGTTTTGTCAAGAATCCATATCAAATAATTGCTAATAGTTTAGCAACAATTTCACCATTGTTCTCTGGGGCAGGTGTAAAAGTAAAAGTTGTTGAGTCATTGGCTTGTGGTACGCCTGTCATAGGGACAAATATTGCGTTTGAGGGAATTCCGAGCAAATATTCAAATATGATGTTATTGGCTGATAATTATGAAAGTTACCAAAAAGCCATGGATATAAATATCTCAATAGAGGAACGGAAACGTTTCAAACAAGAGTTTATAACTGACTATACTTCTGAGACAATCCCTCAATTTATATCTAAATTATTAAAATAGAAAGTATGATAACGGCTTCAATTGTAACATATAAGACAGATATTGATGAACTGAAAAAATGCTTGTCTTCTCTAACAAGTCCCAGTATAGATAGGATTTTTATTGTTGATAATTCTAAACAGAAGTATTTGGAACAGTTCTGTGAAGACTATGTTAATGTTGAATATATTCAAAGTAATAATGTTGGATATGGTTCTGCGCATAATATAGCTCTTAGGAAGGCGCTATGTATTAAGAGTAGGTATCATCTGGTACTTAATTCTGATGTGTATTGTGCGCCTTCAGATATAGATAAACTGGCGGATTATTTGGATAAGCATACTGATGTGGCAATGGTTCAGCCAAATATCGTTTATCCTAACGGTGAGATGCAGTATACATGTAGGTTGTTGCCAACTCCTGCAAATTTGATGTTCCGTAGATTTCTCCCTCAAAAGTTAGTAGAAGGAATGAATTATAGATATATGCTGAAAATGTTTGACCACAAACGTGAGTTAAATGTACCTTACCATCAGGGTAGTTTTATGTTTTTTCGAGTGAGTTGCTTTGAGAAGGTAGGTTTGTTTGATGAACGTTTTTTTATGTATCCTGAAGATATTGATATAACACGTCGAATGCATAGACTATATCGTACTATGTTTTGGCCTGGAGTAACGGTTGTACATGCTCATAGAGCTGCATCGTATAAGAGTAAGAAGATGTTGAAGATTCACATGTGGAATATGTGTAAGTATTTTACAAAGTGGGGGTGGTTTTTTGACAGGGAACGCAGAGAATGGAATAGAAACTTGTTAAACGAATTGGGATATAAAAAATGAACTATATTATCACAGGTGGAACAGGGTTTATTGGTACACACTTGACAAATTTGATATTGGCAGAACATCCAGAGGCTAAAGTGTGGAATCTGGATATAGTGAAGCCTGGTACCCCTAACCCCGTAGTGAAAAACTATAAGCCTGCTGTATGTGAAGGTGAAACACTGAGGTCTGCTTATGTTGAGTGTGATGTGAGAAAACCTATCAGCAAGTTACCATTTGAGCCTACTCCTGAAGATGTGATCTTTAATTTTGCAGCAGTCCACCGCACACCAGGTCATGACGATATTGAGTATTTCGAAACTAACATTCGTGGAGCGGAGAATGTGTGTGCATTTGCAGAGAAGTATGGAATAAAAAAAATGGTTTTTACTTCATCGATTGCTCCATACGGTGCTTCTGAACAACTGAAAGAAGAAACGACTTTGCCAACTCCTAACACGCCCTATGGCATTTCTAAGTTGGTAGCGGAGAAAATACATATTGCATGGCAGAGAGGTGGTGAAGGACGCAAACTGACGATTGTGCGCCCTGGCGTGGTATTCGGTAAAGGCGAGAACGGAAATTTCAGCCGTTTGTATTGGGGTATTCGTAAACATACATTTGCATATCCTGGGCGCAAAGATACTATTAAGGCTTGTGTGTATGTCAAGGAGTTGGTGCGCTTTATACTTTGGAATGTTGAAGAACGAAAGTCGGCTTATGAGTTGTATAACTGTACATTTGAGCCGGCATTTACTATTGAACAGATAGTTGAGGCGATGAAGAGGGTAACTTGTATGAAGCAATATGTACCATATATTCCTAACACACTAATAATGCCTGCTGCATTCTGTGCTAAGTTGCTGGGTAGCCCCATGGGTATTTGTCCTGCAAGAGTCAAGAAACTGCAGATTTCAACTAATATTAGCGGAAGGAAAATGAGTGATTCAGGGTATGTCTTTAAGTGGACGTTTGAGGATGCTCTGACAGATTGGTTTGAAGACAACAAGAGGGTATGTCTAGAATAGTATTCGATTTTCTTACTTTTTGTTTGACCTCAGACAAATCGGTTCCTAAGGGAATTGAGACGGTTGAATGGGAAAAAATGTACCAGTTTGCCCGCCAACAGGCTATTGTTGGTGTTATGTTTAATGGTGTCTTGAAGCTAAAGGATAAAGGGGTGGATATTCCACGGCCGATATTCTTGAAATGGTTATCACAGGCAGAAAAAATCAAGAAAAGAAATGCTGTGATGAATCAAAAGTGTGTGGATATTGCAGCACATTTGGTAAATGATGGATTGAGTTGTTGTATACTGAAAGGCCAAGGTAATGCTGTTTTATATAATACGCCGTTACTGCGATCTCCTGGAGACATTGATGTTTGGATAGATGCTGATAGAGATGCGATTATCGACAATGTGAGACGTAGATATGAGATTGAAGAAATTCGTATTTACCATATTGGTTATCACGTTGATGATGTGTCAGTGGAGGCTCATTTTGTACCAGGCATAATGAATAATCCTTTTTACAACAGAAGACTCAGGAAATTCTATGCATCCGAGATAGACAAACAATGCCAGAACTTTGTTGATTTGCCTGATGGGGTGGGACGTATTCCTGTTCCAACGTTGGAATTCAATCTGATATACCAAATGGCACATTTGATGCACCACTTCTTTGATGAAGGCATTGGCTTGAGGCAGATGATTGACTATTTCTATTTGTTGAAGGAAGCTAAAAGAAATGGTATAGATACCGATTGGGTGGTGAGCAAGTTGAAGTATCTCAATTTGTATAAATTTGCGGGTGCTGTGATGTTTGTCTTACAGCGTGTTTTGGGCTTAGAAGATGATTTCTTGATTGTTCCTACAGACAAACGTCGCGGGAGAACACTTGGAAGGGAAATATTTAAAGGCGGAAATTTTGGAAAATATTCTGGGCTGACAAGACATGGAGCAGGTACGAAATATTTCTTGAAACATTGGAGAAACTTGCATTTTGTTAGAGAGTATCCTGTTGAGGCTCTCAGCGAACCTATTTTCAGAACGTATCATTTCTTCTGGCGTCTGAGATATAACTAATCTATGTTTCCTACCCGTATGCCCCCATCTAACTCCCCCTGTAGGGGGAGAATAAATAGTGGTGAAACTCCTTCTGTAGGGGGAGGACAGATAGTGGTGAAACTCCCCCTGTAGGGGGAAGACAGATAGCTCAAAAATAGCATGGCGTTGCATAACTGGCTCAAACCGGCCGTCCCGCCGTTTCCCCAGGGGCTCCAAGGGTAGTGTTGGGGTCCCCCCCTCATGGCCCCCCTTATATAGGGGGCCTATAGAGGGGGGTACACTACCCTTGGAGCCCCTGGGGAATTGCCGCAACGGTGAGCAGCAACGCAGTTGCAAATTTACGACAGCAGCCAATCCCGGTGTCGCACATTGCCCACTTTTCAATGACAAATTACGAAAATATAACATATTTAACCTTCTTAAACGGTGAAAATGGGCAAAACAGCCTCAAAACTTGACTTTTTCATTGTACCGGAATGTCCAATAAATTTATAGCATTTAACGCCTCCAAACGACCCGAATGGAGGCTCCAAACGACCTGAATGAAGGCTACATATTGTAACTATCAAACGATATGAGAAATAACAATAACACAAATAATCTTATCAAGTGGATGGTCATCGGCATTGATTTCCTGATACTGAATGTGCTGGTGGTCTTATTCCTGCAGTACTATCCTGATGTGTCGAATTGGGGTAGGACGCGTATTCAGGTGTTTTGGCTGATGAGTAACCTGGGTATGGTGATGAGCCAATACCGGTTCTCGACAATCATTCACCAGCGTATGGTGACAGCTACCGACATGCTGCAACGGGTTATTATGCTGGTCATGACACAGACTGCCCTAACATTTCTGATGCTGAAGATTATTGATCTTCGCAGACAAGTGGGCTGGCCATTGGCTGGCATAGGAGCATGCTTGTTGGTGCTGCTGATTATCTCGCGCATTATGGAACGCAGGGCGGTGAAGCGTTACCGCATGGCGGGCGGCAATACGCGTATGGCGACTCTGGTAGGCTCTGACAAGGAACTGCAGAATGTGTATGAGCGGATGGTGAGCGACCCGACAACGGGTTACAAGGTGCTGGGCTACTATGCGGATGAAAAGCCGGAGGGTAGTCTGGAGGGACTCACCAGAATGGGCTCGCTACAGGAACTGCTGAAGAGAATGGATGAAGGTCGGGAAGTGGAAGTGGGCGATGAACTGTATGTCTGCCTCTCGCGCCGTGACCATGAGACGGTGAAACGGCTGTCGATGTACTGCGACCAGCATGTGGTACGCTTCTTCTATGTGCCGATGTCTGTGGAGTCGCTGGGCATCAGTCTGAAGCGGGAGATGATGGACGACATCGAGGTGTACACAACTTACGAAAACCCGCTGCAGAACCCAGTGAACAGACTTATGAAGCGTGCGTTTGATGTAACATTTTCGGCGCTGTTGCTACTGTGTATGCTTCCTTTCTTCCCGATTGTAGCACTGATTATCAAATGGCAGAGTCCGGGGCCAATTTTCTTCAAGCAGTTACGGACAGGACTGGACGGAAAGGAGTTCTGGATGTACAAGTTCCGGTCTATGCATGTCAACAAGGATGCTGACAGGGTGCAGGCCACGGCAGACGATCCGCGTAAATATGCTTTTGGTAACTTCATGCGGAAGGCGAACATTGATGAGCTGCCACAGTTCTGGAACGTGCTGATGGGCGACATGTCGATAGTGGGACCAAGGCCGCACATGCTGGCTCATACGGAGATGTACTCGCAGTTGATAGGTAAGTATATGGTGCGCCACTTTGTGAAGCCCGGTGTAACGGGTTGGGCGCAGGTGACGGGTTTCCGTGGTGAGACGCGTGAACTCTGGCAGATGGAGGAGCGCGTGAAGCGTGACATCTGGTATATGGAAAACTGGAACTTCTGGCTCGACCTGCGTATCATCTGGATGACGGCGAAGACCGTTTTTGTTCATGATAAAAATGCATATTGAAAAAAAATAAATATAAAAAAGATGAAAAGTAAAAGTCTATTGTTAACAGTGGTTATGCTGTTGCTGTTCAGCGGACCGCTGATGGCTCAGATGATGAGCGATACCCAGGTGGCTGAGTTTATAAAAAAAGAACTAAGCGCTGGAACTTCACAATCGCAGGTTGTTACTAAATTGGTGCAGAAGGGAGTGACTGTTGAACAGATTCGCAGAGTGCGTGCCGAATATGGTAAACAGCTTCGGAGCCGAGGATTAAGTGGTAATGCGGATGCAGCCGAACAAGAGCTTGGCGCAAGACTCCGTTCTAACAACAGTGAAGCAAAACAGAATCTGACATCGGGGAAGTCGGGTACCACAGATGAAGCTAACGAAGATGCTGATATAAGATATGCCGAAATTCAACAGAACGTTGCAGACTATGTACGCGAAAATAGTACTGAACTGGATCGGAAAAAGGTGTTTGGACGCGATATCTTCAATAATAAATTGCTATCGTTTGAACCCAACATGAATATAGCTACTCCGCAGAGTTTTGTCATTGGTCCTGGCGACGTACTTGTAATAGATATTTATGGCGCTTCGCAGAAGACATTCCAGCTGACAGTCTCACCGGAGGGTGCGGTTAATGTTCCTGGTTATGGTCCAGTGCAAGTGAGCGGTTTGACGGTCGCTGCTGCACAGAATAAGGTGCGTGGCAGTGTCGGTGCGCGATATAGTAGTTCAGCAGTGAAACTTTCGGTAGGGCAGACCAGAACAATTCTGGTAAGCGTGATGGGTGAGGTGAAGGTGCCAGGAACGTATCATCTGAGTGCCTTTGCGTCAGTGTTTCATGCTCTTTATATGGCTGGGGGAATTAACGAACTGGGTACTCTGCGTAATATCCACGTATTCCGTAACGGACATCTGGTGACGACTGTCGATGTGTATGAATACATTTTGCACGGCCGGCTTGCTGGAAACATACGGCTTCAGGAGGGTGATGTTATTCAGGTTGGAACTTACGATTGTCTGGTGGGGGCTTCTGGAAATGTGAAGCGCCCAATGTTCTATGAGATGCGTAAGACGGAGAGTGTTGCTACTTTGCTGGAGTACGCTGGCGGCTTAACGGGTGACGCTTATCAAAAGAGCGTTAGGCTGACTCGCCATCATGGTGAAAAGTATGGGGTGTTTAATATAGGTGAGTTTGAACAGGCGACTTTCCACCTGGTTGATGGTGACATTGTGGAAGTGGGCAGCATGCTGAACCGCTATGAGTCAGTAGCGGAGGTGCAGGGGGCTGTGTTCCGCCCCGGACTGTATCAGATTGGCGATAAGGTCACGACCATACGCGGGCTGATAGAACATGCTGACGGCCTGACCGAAGATGCTTTTACGGGTCATGCTGTACTGAAACGCCTGCGGGCAGACCGTTCCTTAGAGGTGATTCCAGTTGATGTGGCTGCGATTATGGCAGGCAGAGTGGCTGATATTCCTTTGGCAAACGAAGATGTACTTTTCATTCCGACTCAGGCAGAACTGATTAGCAATAGAACAGTAACCATCAATGGAGAGGTGCTGATGCCTGGCGACTATCAGTGGGCGGCAAACATGACCATTGAGGACCTGGTGATGCAGGCCGGCGGCCTGACGGATGCTGCCTCGGTGGCAAAGGTTGACGTGTCGCGACGGCTGGTTGATCCCAAGGCGACAGTCTCGGACAGTAAGATTGCTCAGACGTTCTCGTTTTCACTGAAGGATGGATTCGTTATCGACGGCAAGCCGGGATTCACCTTGGAGCCTTACGATATCGTACAGGTACGCCGCAGTCCAGGTTTCTTCGAGCCCCGGCAGGTGTTTGTGGAGGGAGAGGTGACCTTCGGTGGCGCTTATACCCTGGAGAAGAAAAACCAGCGAATAAGCGACCTGGTGCGACTGGCCGGTGGTGTGACCAAGGATGCCTATGTAGAGGGTGCCCGACTGGAACGCCGGATGAACGAAATGGAGCGTGCCCGCAGAGACATGGCCCTAAAGACAGCGGAAATGAGTAAAGATGACAAAGACTCGGTTTCGCTTGAAAAGTTGGAAACAAGTGATATATACACTGTGGGCATCAGACTTGACGAGGCACTGAAACATCCAGGCAGTGATGCAGATGTTGTGTTGAGAGAAGGTGATAAACTGATTATTCCTGAGTATGAGGGAACGGTGAAAATCAGTGGCGATGTTATGTTTGCCAATACGGTGGCGTTCACAGGTGATAAAAACTACAAGTGGTATATTCGCCAGGCTGGTGGCTTCGGACAGAGGGCCAAGAAGTCGAAGACGTATGTTATCTATCCGAATGGTACGATGGCCATGGCAAAGAGCGGTACAAGAATTACCCCTGGCTGTGAAATCGTGGTGCCATCGAAACCTAAGAAGGAGGCTATGACCCCTGCCCAGTGGCTTGGGATTGGAACTGGTCTTGCAAGTATGGCTTCGACGATTGCCATGGTGATAGTTTATCTGACGAAGTAAGGTCTGGTGGTAAAGTACACCCCCACCAAAATCGACAGCGACAATGGTAGTACCACTGTCGCTGTCGATTTATTATATTAGTGCTTACACTTGGGGCAGGTTTTCTTGCACTTATGCGGACTACAACTTAATAGAACAGCATTGAGAGCAGATAAGCCACGATGGTGGAGGTGAAGACACAAATGAGTCCGGGCATCATGAACGAGTGGTTCAGCAGGTACTTGCCAATAACGGTGGTGCCGGAGCGGTCGAAGTTGACAGTGGCAATATCCGAGGGGTAGTTGGGGATAAAGAAGTAACCGTAGACCGAAGGCAGTACGCCGAGGAGCACGGGACCGGAGATGCCCAGCGAGTAGGCCAGGGGCAGCATGGCCACGACAACGGCACCCTGAGAGTTGATGAGCACCGAGACGAGGAAGAACACCAGGGCGATAGACCAGGGATAGGCGCTGACGACGTCGGCCAGCATGAGTTTCATCTCGCCGAGGTAGTTGGAGAAGTAGGTGTCGGCAAGCCAGGCGATGCCGTAGATGGCGACGACGGCCACCATGCCCGACTGCCAGACGGGACCGGCCACGGCCTTCTTAGGAGCAGCCTTGCAGAAGATAATCATCAGGGCGGCGGCGCTGATCATGACAATCTGGATGACGAGGTTCATGGCCAGCGGTTTCTGGAAGTATTCGGTCATACCCTCTACCTGCAGGTTGGCCTTCACCAGTTGGTCGGCGGTGACGCTGAGGACGGGATTGATGTTCAGCGGGTCTACGCCCTTGATGGCCCGAAGGGTGTTGTAGTGGGGCAGCATATCCTGGAAGATAGCGAAGAAGACGATGACGGCGAGGGCGCCGAGGAAAATGAACACGGCATTCTTGGCCGACTGCGGAATCTCCTTGTCGAGGGTGGTGGCACCGCTGCCGTAGATGTAGTTATACTGTGCGGGGTCCTTGATCTTGGCCTGGAACGCGGGGTCCTTGTCGAGGTCGAGGCCGCGGTGGTAACTGGCAGCAGCGGCAGCCATCAGACCGCAGATGCAGGCAGGGATAGACACCATGAGCACC
Organism: uncultured Prevotellaceae bacterium; assembly: GCA_947303855.1. GTDB lineage: Bacteria > Bacteroidota > Bacteroidia > Bacteroidales > Bacteroidaceae > Prevotella. The sequence continues at coordinate 175 of CAMYZO010000018.1, read as the reverse complement.
TGGGGGATGGTGATGTCGAAGTGGTTGGCATTGGAGATGCTGACGAAGGCCACGACGGCAGCGGCGATGGGCGAGCAGGTGATGCCCACCTGAGAGGCGATGGAGGCCACGCCACAGGGGCGCTCAGGACGGATGCCTTTCTTTAACGCGATGTCGCAAATGATTGGCATCAAGG
>CAMYZO010000017.1 GCA_947303855.1 uncultured Prevotellaceae bacterium | reverse complement strand
ATCCACCTCCTGAGAACCAATAAGTTACGTAGACTTCATCTGCAATGCGGGTTAAATGACGAAGGCAGGGCGGGGAGCTCGGCGCGGCTTTCCCGCTCCTTTTTCGTAGTGATTAGTTACTTTTAACGGCAAAAGAGAATAACTTTGGAAACTATTTCGTATCTTTGCACGCGATGAACAACAAATCATTCAAACGCATGGGTAGATTATGGCAATAAGAATAGCGTTTTTCGATGCGAAGAGCTACGACCGCGAGAACTTCGCCAAGGTGAATGAGAACTTCGGTTTCGACATTCAGTACTACAAAGAGCGTCTCAGCCTGAACACCGTTTCGCTGACTCAGGGGGCTGACGCCGTGTGTATCTTCGTCAATGCAGAGTGCGACGCTCGTGTCATTGAACGCATGGCGGGCTATGGCGTGAAGCTGATAGCCCTGCGCTGTGCCGGTTTCAACAATGTGGACGTACAGGCAGCCAAGCAGTTCGGCATCCGCGTAGTCCGTGTGCCTGCCTACTCGCCTCATGCCGTAGCAGAGTATGCCGTCACGCTGATGCTGGCCCTGAACCGCAAGGTGTACCGCTCCGTCTATCGCACCCGTGAAGGCAACTTCCGTCTGGGTGGACTCCTTGGCTTCGACATGTACGGCAAGACCGTAGGACTTATCGGCATGGGAAAGATTGCCAAGGAGCTGGTGAAGATCCTGCGTGGCTTCGGCATGAATGTGCTGGCCTACGACCTCTATCCCGACGAAGCCTTCGCCAAGGAGCATCAGGTGAAGATTGTGTCGCTCGACGAACTCTATGAGCAGTCGGACATCATATCTCTGCACTGTCCGCTGACCAAGGAAACGCAATTCATCATCAATGGTGACTCCATCACGAAGATGAAGTATGGCGTGATGATTATCAATACCGGTCGTGGCAAGCTCATCAAGACTGCCGACCTTATCGACGGCCTGCGTTCCCATCAGGTAGGTTCTGCTGCCCTCGACGTGTACGAAGAGGAAGCCAACTACTTCTACGAGGACCGCTCCGACAAGATGATTGACGATGACAAGCTGGCCCTGCTGCTGATGATGCCCAACGTCATCGTCACCTCCCATCAGGCCTTCTTCACCCGTGAGGCCGTGCATAACATCGCCCTCACCACCCTCCAGAATATCCTCGACTTCAGCGAGGGCAAGGAGCTGGTGAACGAGGTGAAGTAAGGAGAGACATTCATACCAAACAGCTCCGCACTTGGAAGAAAGGTGAGTGGTGAGAGGTGAGTGGTGAGAGATTGGTTTGCCATCAAGACTTACCTTGATACTCGTCAGAGCGATGTCTTTCAGCATCCGCTTCTCCTCATCAGACAATGAAAAACTACCGTTTCCTTTTCCCCCTCTTTCGGAGGAGGCAAGGGGGAGGCTTCTCAGTACCGCAAACGCATGATAGCCCACTACACGGCTATGGTCGTGATTCTTGCCTTGCAAGCGTCCTTCGGCCGAGCGGTCAATGTCGCATCAGGTGTTTTACCTCTTAGCAGCCATCCTGCATCATCAGCATCAGCGTAGCAATGGCCAGCTCCCCACAGGCACTCGTGGCCAGATTCCTCACACCACTTCGGGCGTTTTCCTTTTATAAGCCGTTCCGTCAGGTATTGACTGATACGCTGCAGCAGCCACATTGCCAGAGAAATAATATCCCGCATGAGGCACTATCAGCGCTGCCACATGCTCGTATTGCCTGTCTTTAGCATGCAGCGCCAGGAAGCTGTTCACCTCCTCGTCTGGCATTACCCGTATAGAAACGGTTCGCCTGCGTTGCAGGTCTTACCATCGGCATTCCCGAGCTATGCTCGCCTACCCGTTGCCTTTCTGCAGCCTTTTGTCCGTTACATGTATTCATCATCATTATAGCTATTATTATTGTCAACAATTTCATGCCCCATTTAAAAGACTATTGTGCAAGATTTCTTGGAGAAAGACATAAAGACAAAAGGCGGGAAGCCGAAGTCGAGGCTGTCGGCACGGCTTTTCGCACTTGCGTTTTAAAATTGATGGTCAAACCCCATCCCTCTCCAAAGGGAGGGATGGGGCTTTGCGTATTATTCTGCGTCTGGGGCCGACTTTTTGAAGTTGACCCGTCTATGAAAGCGAGGGCTGTCATAGACGGGTAAGGGAAGTCTTAAAAGGGAATCATGTAGCCGATGGTCAGCATGATAACGCTGTTCTTGGAATCGACCAGGTTGCTGTCGACAATTTTGGTGAGGCCAAGGTTGTAGCGGGCATCAATGACGAAGTCAGAGAACTCATACGACAGGCCGAAGGGGATGCTCAGGTCGACCTTCTTCATGCCGTCAGTCGACGACTCGTCAAATGACTCCCATTTGCCGTTAACGTTCTCCTCGCCCTTCCATTTTCTCGAAAGCAGGAAACCGGGCTGCAAGCCAGCCTTGATGGCCAAGCCCTTGGTGAGATAGAAGTTTGCCAGCACGGGAATGTTCAGGTAGGTCATGGTGGAGGATTCATCTCTCATATAATTGTTATCCTTCATCTTTGCACCCTGCATGCTCACAAGTAGGCCAGCGGAAACGGCAAAGGGCTCTGCCACCTGGTAACCAAATTCACCACCGGCCACGATGCCGAGTTTCATCTTTGCGTCATCGCTCTTTGTCACTGTGGAGAGCGTTCCACCAACCATGGGCTTCAGCCACATTCCACCTACGGGTTGCTGTGCGTTCACACTCACTACAGCCATCATGGCGGCTGCTACCATCATCAGAATTTTTTTCATACTGTTGTTTTGTTTAAAAATCGGTGCAAAGATACGACTTTTTTTGAAATAAGATACAATTCGCTCCTTTTTTTTGCAATTTCCCCCTTAGTCAAAGTTTGTGATGGCACTGATTTTGTCAGCATTCATGCTGCGGGCGCTGGCATCGAAGATGTCCTTGTAGAGTCCGCCCTGCCTGTAGACTTCCTCGGGAGCGCCTGACTGCACCACACGTCCCTGTTGCAGCACGTAGATATTGTCGGCATCGATGATCTGGCCTATGTTGTGTGAGATGATGATCACCGTGCGTCCCTTCTTGATGGCGTCTATCGATGCCTTTATCTGCTCGGTGGCAATGGCATCGAGACTGGCCGTCGGCTCGTCGAGGAAGATGATGGGCGGATTCTTGATGAACATACGGGCGATGGCTATGCGCTGCTGCTGTCCGCCGCTCAGCTGCAGGGCGTCGGTCTCGAAACCGTGGGGCAGTTGCATGATCTGGTCGTAGATATATGCCTGTTTGGCAGCTTTCACCACATCCTCGTGCGTAGCCTTCGGACAGCCGTATCTGATGTTCTCCTCTATCGTGCCGTCGAAGATGTGGTTCTTCTGCAGCACCAGTCCCACGTTCTCACGCAGCCACTCGGTGTTCCACGCTTCGAGCGGTGTGCCGTCGAGGCTGATGGTGCCCTGCTGTGGCAGGTAGAACTTGTCCAGGAGGTTCACGATGGTGCTCTTGCCGGCACCGCTCAGTCCCACGAGGGCTGTAATCTTGCCGCTCTCTATATGCATCGACACGTCCCAGAGGGCCTGTGTGCCGTTGGAATAGGTGAAGTCCACATGCTTCAGTTCGAAGTCGCCTTTCACCGTCTGTGGCCTGTATATGCCAGTCGGCTCCACCTCGTCGTCGGCCTTCAGTATGCCGAAGAATCCCTCCGCATAGATCAGGGCGTCGTTCATGTCGTCATAGATACGGTGCAGCTGGCGTATGGGAGCGCTGACGTTGGCGAAGAGCATCACGTGGTACATGATTTTTCCTATCGACATGCCGGGATAGTCTATCAGCACCAGATAGGCCGTCAGGATGATGATCAGCACGGTGCCTATCTGCTCCAGGAAGCTCTTCAGGCCATTAAAGAGATAGGCCTTCTTCCGGGTGCTCAGCTGCAGGTCGGTCATGTTGCGCTGGATGTCAGCCTGACGGTCGGCCTCTACCTGCTCGCGGTTGAACGACTTGATGACGGTGATGCTCTCCAGGATGTTCAGTATGCCCTGGCTCACGGCCTGGTGTCCGCCGAAGATGCCCCTGCGTCCGCCCTTCATCTTCGAGGCCTGGATATAGGTCACCCAGAAGTAGAGGGGCACGATGCACAGCGCCACGAGTCCCACGTAGACATTAGCGGCAAACATCAGCACGAGGGCAAGGACAGCGCTGGTGAACAGGGGCAGAATCTCGATGAAGAAATTATTCACCGTGTTGCTCATGCTCATGATGCCCCTGTCTATGCGCGACTGCAGCTTGCCCGTCTCGTTGCCCTCGCTGGTGAAGAAAGCCATGCGGAATGACAGGATCCTGTCGACCACCTTCAGCGACATATCACGGCTCACCAGAATACGCATCCGCTCGCCATAGTAGCGCTGGAAGAATGTTACCAGCGCGCCAATCACCTCTTTTCCCAGCAGGACTATGCTGACGATGGTCAGGATCCGCACGGCCTGGCTCCAGCTGAATCCTCCGGGTTGCTGGATCAGTGCGTTGATGGCATCGACGGCACGGTCGAGCACCACCGCGTTCACCTGTGCCATCAGCGAGCCTATGAGTGTCAGAAACAGCGTTATGACTATCAGCCATCTGTAGGGAGTCACAAACGGCAGGATGTTCTTCAGCAGTCCCCAGATATTCATCTTCATATCATTCGTCAGCAGTTAGGTGCAGCAAATTTACACGCTTTATCTTAAATGGCCAAATAATTTGCCATTTTTTAGCATTTCCGTGTCACTCTGCTATGCGAAGGTTCCACTTCGCATTGTCGCTCTGGAAGTCCCAGGGGGCGAGGGTGGGGGTGGAGTCGCCTGCGGAGTAGAGACAGAGGCGGGTGTTCACGTCCTTGCGGCCGGGGATGGCCTTGGGCATCAGGCGGAAGGTGCCGTCGGTGGCCTGCTCGATGCGCCACAGCTGGCTGTCGTCGCCGGTGAATGTGGGGACGGTGGTCACCTCGCAGGCAGCCGTGGCACAGAGGGCGCGGCTGGTGCCGTTGATGGTAATCTTGAAGTAAGGTGCGCCAAGATAGCCGCCCGCCTCGGCCACAGGCTCGATGTTCCAGTGTTGCCACGGACGGAACATATAGTCGCTGCAGCGCGCGGGGATATCGCCTTCGGGCCAGTTGCCGATGACCTCTGCCAGCGTCTGGTTGGGAATGGGCTTCACGGGTTTTGTCGTGTCAATCTGCCAGAAGCGCTCACGTTCCTGTTGCATACGAGTGAAGTCAACGGCCAGTTCCAGGGAATAGCCGCGACGCTCGCTCTCGATGGCAAAGACGCCGCCCCGGAACTGGTTGCCAGCCACGGGCCAGCCATTGCGCCAAAGCAGCGGTCGGATGCCGAGCACGGAGCGTCCGCCTTGGTCGAAGTCAGCCTCGTAGTGGCACGACATGATCTCGATGCCCTCGTCGATGACGGTACGTCCGAAGTGTCCGGGACCTGTCTTGCGGTCACCGGCATTGATGACCATGCGTCCTCCGCCGTGGAACATATCACGGCCTACGTTGTCGAGGTAAGGTCCCTCCACGTTACGGGAGCGTCCGACGACGATGTTATAGGTGGAGTTGACACCGTCGCAGCAGGTGCCGTGGGTGCCTAAGAGGTAGTACCAGCCGTCGCGGTAGAGGAGGTCGGTAGCCTCGCAGTCGATGGCGATATCCTTTTCCTTGTTTCCTTCAGCACGGTAGCCCGTCGTGGGGTCCAGCTCGATGAGGCGGATGGTGCCAAAGTAGGTGCCGTAGGTGGCCCACAGCCGTCCCGTGGTGGGGTCGAGCAGCAGGCAGGGGTCTATGGCATCCTGGTCTTCCATGCCGTCGCTGGCCGCTACCTCGACAGCCTGTGTGTACTTGAAATCAGGCGATTTCGGGTCGAGGGTCTTGTTCCACATGGTGAGGATGCGACCGTTGTGGCCGCCGCCCAAGCCGCCGCCGGTGGCACCATAGATGACAAGGTAGCGGTCGCCAATCTTAAGCACATCGGGGGCAGCGCCGCCGCCGGGACGCTCGGCACCGCTGTGCCACGACCAGCCGTCGTCGGAGATAAGGCCTCCGCCGCCGGTGCCGAAGGTGTAGTACTTGCCGTCGCACTCGGCGATGGTCGATGGGTCGTGGATATAGGGAGCACCTACTTGCGCCGCTACGCGGGTAGTGAATAGTGAACAGTGAATAGCGAAGAGTATTGCGGGGATTCTTGTTTTCATAATCTTTTGCATTATGGCGTTATATCGTTATGGCGATTATTTTGAAACGGTAACAGTGTAGTTGGTGACAGGCTTTTCTTGCGCGTCAAGGAAGCGGACACACATATCGGCAAGGCCGGGACCGTTGATGACGGCACAGCGCAGGATATGCTGTCCTTTTGTCAGCGTGAGACGGGCAGACATGCCGTCGTCGCGCACCATGCGGCGGTCGCCTTCGAGGAGTAGCACCTCCTGACCGTCGAGCCACCACATCGAGGCACCGTTGGAGCCGGCGGCCAGCCGGAGGTCTTGGATGTCCTCAGGACAATTGATGACGGTCTCGCACCAATAGAACGAGCCGTAGGTCTGACGACCGTACTTCTCGGCAAAGCGGAAGAGTTTCATGTTGTAGTTCTCGCTGTCGAGGCTGTACCACTTACCCTTCTGCTTAGGCAGCTTGGCCAGTTCGGTGGCGAACTTCTCGCGCAGCCAGGAGTAGGTGAAGATGACGTTTGACCGCACGTCGACGGCTGCCGGTTCCAGCAGTCGCCAGCGGCGTATGAATCCCTCGTCGTCGGGACTGGCTGGGGTGGCGTTCTTGGCTACCGGCGTGAAGTAGTGCGGGCGGTTCTTGAACTGCACCCAGTCGATGCTGACGTCAGCATCGCCCTCAGCCGTGATGACGAGGTCGGTGATGCCCTTCGGTGTGTACTCCAGCGGAGCGGTGAGGGGCAGCCACTGTCCGCTCTGGTCGCGGCGGAAGGGGCCTTGCTCGCTCTTCACCGTCATTTTTATGCGTGCGATGACCTTGCCCTTGGCCGATTTCTCGCGGACACAGAACTCGGTGTTGTCATCGGCCTTGGCACAGACGGTGAGGTAGCCGTCGGTAACGGTGCTGAAGTCTACGTCCTTATAGAGCAGCCAGCCTCGCTTGGCTTGCAGGGTGACGTTGGCGCCTCGCAGGTAGTTCGTGGTGTCGTTGTAAGCGACGGCAGAGCCGTCGCCTGCACTAAAGCGGTCGATTTCGATGCGGGAGGTGGCGGGATTGATGCCCACGCCGCGCCTGGTTTCCTTAACCTCCTGGATGGTGCCGTCGGCATTAAAGCGCACCTTCTCGATGCAGACGGAGCGGCGCTTGTCGTCATTGGGCGAGAAGAAGTTCGTGTGGTAGAACAGATACCACTGGCCGCGGTACTCTACCAGCGAGTGGTGGTTTGTCCAGCAGCCGTTGGCATGCTCGGCCATGATGATACCCTTGAAGTCCCACGGACCAAGGGGTGACTTCGACATGGCGTAGGCCAGCGTCTCAGTAGGATTGTCACCGTCTACGCCCTTCTTGCCGCGCACCCAGGGGAAGGTCAGGTAGTACCAGTCGCCGCGTCGGAAGGCGAAGGGTCCCTCCTTGAAACCGTCGGGCAGACCCTCCATAAGTCTACCCCCAACTTCTCCCCAAGGGAGGGGGGCTTGTTGGGTATTACTATCAGATTTCTTCGCGGAAGAACTGTCCGAACTCCCCTCCCTTGGGGAGGGGCTGGGGGTGGGTTCTATCTCCTTCATGTTATTCTTAAGTCTGGCTCCCCGGATGCCCATGCCGCTCCAGTAGATGTAGGCCTGGCCGTCGTTGTCAACCAGCACGCAGGGGTCTATGCCGGTGACGCCACGGATGGGCTCCGGCTCCAGCGTGAAGGGTCCTTCGGGTTGGTTGGCGGTGGCCACGCCAATGGCAAAGCCGCGTCCGCTCTTGGGGCTGTTGGGGAAGTAGAAATAATACTTGCCGTTCTTCTCTACGCAGTCGGGAGCCCACATAGAGTAGCCGTCAGGCTTGCCCCAGGGCACCTGCTGCTGTGTGACGATGACGCCGTGGTCAATCCAGTCTGTCAGGTTCTCTGATGAGAAGACGTGATAGTCGGCCATGCAAAACCAGTCGGCCCGCTGTCCTTCGGGCGGGACAATGTCGTGCGATGGATAGACATAAACCTTATTATTAAATACGCGCGCGGAAGGGTCAGCGCTGAATAGGTTGCGGATGACAGGATTCTGGGCTGTGGTCAGCAATGGGATGCTGAGGAAGCATAGTACAAGGTTCTTTTTCATTGGAAAGGTGTTGGTTTTAATCGGCGCAAAGTTAATATATTATTTCGTAATACTTTGTCTAAAAAACCTTCCTATTGTCTTTTTGTACATTTTTGAAAGCTTTTGAGACAAAATGTAATAGTGTGTAAGACAAAAGTCGGTATCTTTGCACCCGAAAACCGTAAACATTTTTTTCAATTATTATTAACCAAATTTCTATGAATAAAAACATGAGAAACTTTTATTCGTTGAAGCAATCATTAGGGCTACTCATTCTGTTTCTAATGGTTTCAGTCCAGGGGGCTTGGGCTCAGTGGACGGTCAAAGGTACCGTGAATGATGATGCTGGTGAACCAATCATCGGCGCATCGGTGAAGGTTGTGGGCACTAACACAGGTGCCGTGACTGACATCAATGGTAAGTTCAGTGTCAATGCCACGCAGAGTGGTCAGCTGGTAGTTTCGTATGTGGGATATGAGACCCAGCGCGTGAAGATTGACGGTCGTCAGACTATCAACATCGTTCTGAAGGACGACGCCCAGACCCTCAGCGACGTGGTGGTCATCGGTTACGGTACTGCCAAGCGTAGTGACATCTCTGGTTCTGTAGCCTCTATTGACGCTAACCAGATGATGAAGAAAACACCTATCAACCTGGCTGACGGTCTGAAAGGCTCTGCCCCTGGCGTCATCGTCACCCAGCAGGACGGTGCTCCTGATGCTCTGGCTCAGGTGCGTATCCGTGGTATCGGTACTATCAACGGCGACGGCAACCCCCTTTATGTGGTTGACGGTGTGCAGGTAGGAACGAATGCCAACTTCCTGAATCCTCAGGACATCGAGAGCATTGAGATTCTGAAGGATGCCTCTGCAACGGCCATCTATGGTTCGCGTGGTGCTAACGGTGTGGTAATGATTACCACGAAGCACGGCTCGAAGGGCGCTGCCCGCGTTGACGTGAGTGCCAACTGGAGCGTCCAGACGCTGTCGAGAAAGTTTGAGACCCTTGGCGTTGACGAGTATGCCGCCTCTATCCGAGCCGGTAAGGCTGCCAAGAACCAGACGCCGGTGATGGGCATCTGGGATGCCAAGTACGACGGCAAGCGCAAGTATATTGACTGGCAGGACGAGATGACCCGCACAGCTCTGCGTCAGAACTACTCGATGTCAGCCAGTGGCGGCACCGACAAGATGCAAGGCTCATTCTCTGTGGGCTATATGAACAACGACGGTATCGTTATCAATACCAACTACGAGCGTATGAACGTTCGCGGCACCTTCAAGGGCCAGGTAAACAACTACCTGGAGGTAGGCGGTGACATCAACTTCACCCACTCCAAGGCCATCGGTAGCAACGTCGGTATTGGCAACAACGGTAACCTGTCGTCTGTCCGTGACTATGCCACGATGACGCCGACGATGGACTATACCGATGCCAACGGCAACATCATCTCGCCGAACGTGGAGAACCCCGACGGCACCTACGGCACGTTCTATCAGACCGCTACCCAGGGTTCTGAGGCAGCCTCTCAGGACAGCTACTATGCCAAGCAGATGGAACTTGACAATCCCAACAAGAGCAACCGCGTGCTGGTTAATGCCTACGTCGACCTGACACTCTTCAAGGGCCTGCACTGGAAGACCATCGGCTCTTACGACTACAGCGGCAATGACAGCTACAACTGGCAGACAGAAATCAAGCGTTTCAACCCCGATGCACAGGGTAACTTCTCGAAAGACCCCACGCCTCTGAACAATGTTGATACCCGCCGTAAGTTAAACCTTTCGCAGAACACGGGTACCACCACTGGTCTGGAGTCTTACCTGACCTATAACTGGAGCAACGACCTGCACGACGTGACCGCTATGCTGGGTTACTCTGTCAGCAAGAATACAGGCCAGTGGGTCAGCGCAGGTGCTACCGACTTCGTCGACGAGACCATCCGTGTGCTGGGCATGAGCGACGACCTCGACACGAAGGACGGTAACGGTGCCTTCAACCTCGAGACCCGCTTCGTCTCTTACTTCGGTCGTGTGATGTACAGCTTTGGCAACCGCTACAACCTGACAGCCACTGTCCGTCGCGACGGTTCTTCTAACTTCGGTTCTGGCAACCGTTGGGGTACCTTCCCCTCAGTCGCTGCATCTTGGCGTATCAGCGAGGAAGCCTTCATGAAGGATATCGACTTCGTCTCTAACCTGAAGCTGCGTTTGGGCTGGGGCCGTACCGGTAATGCAGGCGGTGCTACCAGTAACGCTATCTATCAGCTCGGTTCTACCGAGTACCGCTTCTATCCCGCCGGCGCTACGACACAGGGCTTCAACCGCGGTAACGGTCTGGCACAGCTCATCATTGCCAACCCCGACCTGAAGTGGGAGACCAACGAGCAGACCAACGTCGGTCTGGACTTCAGCATCCTCGGTGGCGACCTGAGCGTATCGTTGGACTACTTCCAGCGCGACTCTAAGGATCTGCTGCTCTACCAGAGCGTACGTCCTTCTTCTGGCTATCTGACCTATTATAATAACCTCGGTTTGATTCGCAACCGCGGTTTCGAGTTCAGCCTGAACTACAACAAGCGTCTGAACAACGACTGGACCATCGGTGCTACTGTAACCGGTTCTACGCTGAGCAACAAGGTCGTTGAGTGCGGTCTTGACGTATTCAATGAGTGCTCTGGCGGTAACGACGGTACCAACATTGACGGTTCTAACGTACAGGCTATCAACGCCAGCGGTTATAAGTGGAGCAACCACTCTATCTGCCGTGAGGGTTATGCCGTCGGTTCTTACTACGGCTACCGCACAGCCGGTATCTTCCGTTCGCAGGAGGAGATTGACGCCTATGACGTTGTTGATGATTCAGGTGTGAAGTACCAGCCCGGTGACGTGAAGTTCGTCGACCTGGATGGTGACGGAAAGATTACTGCCAAGGATATGGATGTGATTGGTGACGGTGTGCCCGACTTCAACTTCGGTATCACGCTGAATGCCACTTACAAGAACTGGGATATGTCTGTTCACACTTACGGTGTACTGGGTCAGGACATCCTTTCTTATTCTGCCATGCGTCTGTCGACGATGCTGGCCGATGCCGACCAGGTTCCCTGCATCCTCAAGGACTCTTACGACCGCTCGTTCACCAACAATCCTAACGGTGACCTGCCCCGTCTGGTTATCCAGGACGATGTCTACAACACCCGTTGCTCTGACCTCTGGATCAAGAACGGCAACTTCTTCAAGATTGGCAACGTACAGGTTGGCTATACCTTTGACAAGAAGCTCCTTGCTCCTCTGAAGCTCCAGTCAGCCCGTGTCAGCCTCTCTGTCACCAACCTGCTCTGTATCTCTCCGTATAACAAGTATGGTGATCCCGAGTGTGGTCAGGGTTCTGTGGTCTACACCGGTCTTGACACTGGTCGTTACCCGACTCCGCGTACTTACTCACTTGGTTTGAGCGTACAGTTCTAATATGACGATTGAAGCATGAATACAAAAGAATAAAAAGGATATGAAAACTATAATAAAGTCATTATGTTTTGCAGCCTTTGGCGTTGCAGCATTGGGATTCTCGGCATGTGGTGATGACTATCTCGAGGTAGACCACTACGACATTTACAACCCTGACCTGATGTATCAGAATGAGGCATACGCAACCCGTGGTCTGAACGGTATCTACGACTGTCTGTTCCAGGATGGAACGTATGCTGATGCGTGGAACTATAAGCCCCAGCTCTTCTTTGGTTGCCACCCCACACTTGATACGCAGTGTACGGGTTGGGACACGAAGTGGTGTAACCAGACGTGGACCGGCGACGATCCCGACCTGGGCAAGGGTTACAACTACGCTTACCGCGCCATTGGCCGTGCCAATGAGTTCCTGAGCGGTTTGGAGAAGAGCGGTCTGGACAAGAGTGAGGCCGTGGTGAAGAGCGACGGCTATCGCTTCCTTGACGGCGAGGCCCATGCTCTCCGTGCATACTTCTATATGTTCCTGGCTCAGAACTGGGGCCGCGTGCCCATGCTGGCCACCGGTGAGACCTTCATCAATACGCCTAACAAGGCCAAGGCCGCTACTGACGACGAGACCTGGGACTTTATCATTGCCGACCTGAAGAAGGCCGCCGAGGAACTGGACTGGGCACCGCATAACAATGAGTATGGCCGTGCTACCAAGGGTATGGCTCTGTCGTACCTCGGCGAGGCTTACCTGTGGAAGGCCTATAAGGCCCGTGTCAATGGCGACGGCGATGCCAAGAGCAAGGAGAATATCCAGCTGGCCAAGGCTGCCCTGGAGCAGGTTATCAACAGCGGCACCTACGAGCTTGCCCCGTCGTACACCACCCTGTGGGACAACGGCGAAGCATGGCCCAAGGAGGCTGTCTGGCAGGTGGTCAACGATATGGGTGCCGGTAACTACAGCGCCTGGAACAGCGATGCACAGATTTTCAACAACTTCTTTGCTGCCTCTACCAATGGCGGTGGCGGTTGGGGTTCACAGTACATGTCGTGGGAGCTTTACTTCCTCTTCGAGCTGGGCGACAAGCGCCGCGACGCTTCGATGTGTACCAGTCCCGTGCCTGAGCTGAAGGGTACTCCCTACGAGTCGAAGTACTGCTATGGATACCATCCCTATATGCAGCAGTACCTGGGACTTGGCGATGATGGCAAACCTCACGACAACAATGGCTTTATGTTCAACAACGGTGAGTTCGCTCCTGGCATCTGGACTATGAAGCTCTGGCGTCTGCAGCGTGCCAACTGGGCAACGCCTCACTCTCCCTGCCACTTCTACTACAAGCGCTATGCTGGTGTGCTCCTCGACTATGCTGAGTGCCTGTTCCGCCTGAACGGTGGCAACGATGCACAGGCCTGGGCCATCATCGATCAGGTGCGCAACCGTGCTTTCGGTAACCTGGAGATTGGCAAGGCTAAGGAGCTGACCGACAAGAACCTGCCTTGGTACAACTCGCTGGCCGGCGCTAACTGGGCATACGGCGACTATAAGAAAATGGACGAGTATCCTATCCCCTTCAACACTGAGAAGGTGGCCTTCACCGATGCTAAGACCTACTACACCGACTTCTGCAATAACGGTATGAAGATCAACGTCACCGGAAAGGAAGAGACCCTCTGTCTGCCGTTTGCCGGCAAGGCCGAGCCTTGGCAGGTGGCCCTGGGTCAGGAGCGCCGCAAGGAGTTCAACTCAGAGTGGAACCTGAAGGCTGACCTGCAGCGCAGTGATTTCCTCGCCATCCATATTGAGTGCGACTACCCGAAGGGTGTAGGTCTTCCCGGCGACAACCCTGCCAAGAAGAACAACTGGCACTACTATCGTGACTGGGACTTCAATCCTGGACGTCTGGTGATGCCGTTCCCGACGGACGAGATTCTGAAGAATACGCTCATCGAGCAGAATGAAGCCTATAAATAAGATGTAACCTATTGATTAAAGATGCTGCGCCAGGTGGTGCAGCATCTTTTTTTTGTGTCTATAACAAAAAGAAAAGTCAATGAAACAGATAATACAGTAGGGAAACCATATTTTTTCGTATTTTTGCAGCAGAATGTTTGATACTAACCAAATCTTTCATACGATGAATATGAATATAAAAGCCTTAGCTATTTCTGCGGCGATGCTGTTCTGTGTAGGAAGTATGTCAGCTGCCGTTGATCCAAACTTCTACATCTTCCTTTGTTTCGGACAGTCAAACATGGAGGGCGCTGCCCGCCCGGAGGCATTAGACCTGGAAAGTCCCGGTTCGCGATTCCTCCTGATGCCCGCTGTAGACTACCCCGCTACTGACACCAGGGCAGCCCGCAAGATGGGAGAGTGGTGTGAGGCTGTGCCTCCGCTCTGTCGTCCCAACAACGGACTGACCCCCGCCGACTGGTTCGGCCGTACGCTGGTGGCCTCGTTGCCCGAGAATATCCGCATTGGCGTCATTCATGTCGCCATCGGCGGCATCCGTATCGAGGGCTTCATGCCCGATAAGATAGCGGAGTATGTCAAGACGGCTCCCAACTGGATGATTGGAATGCTCAAAGCCTATGGCGACAACCCATATGAGCGGCTGGTAACCCTGGCCCGCAAGGCCCAGCAGGATGGTGTCATCAAGGGCGTGCTGATGCACCAGGGCGAGTCGAATACCGGCGACCAGGAATGGGCCAACAAGGTGCAGAATGTCTACGACCGCTTGCTGGGCGACCTGCAGCTGAAGCCCGAGGAGGTGCCCCTGCTGGCTGGCGAGGTGGTGCAGGCCGACGGTCAGGGACAGTGCATTGCCATGAACAAGCAGATACAGGCACTGCCCAAGACGCTCCATACGTCGCAGGTCATCTCGTCGGACGGCTGTACGAACCTGGCCGACAAGCTGCATTTCGATGCCGCCGGCTATCGTGAGCTGGGCTGTCGCTATGGTGAGAAGATGGCGCAGCTCCTGGGCTACGAACCCGTCCGCCCCGCAGCTCTGCTGGCTCAGAAGAAGGTGGAGGTTCCTGCCGATGCCGTTACCGTTGAGAATGCCATTCCCGGCAATGAGTTCCCCAAGGTTGACAAGGAGCGCCGTGCCTACTTCCGTATCCAGGCGCCAAAGGCCAAGAAGGTTATAGTGGATATTTGTGGCAAGAAATATGATATGCAGCCCGACGGTCAGGGCGTTTTCATGGCCGCCACCGACCCGCTGCCCGTGGGCTTCCACTACTATTTCCTGAGCATCGACGGTGTGAACTTCATTGACCCTGCTTCCGAGACCTATTTCGGCTGTAACCGCGAGGCGGGTGGTCTTGAGGTGCCTGAAGGTCCTGAGGGCGACTACTACCGTCCGCAGGTAGGTATTCCTCACGGTCAGGTGCGCAGCATCTACTATCCCTCTGCCCACGATGCACAAATAGTAAATAGTAAATCGTCAAATAGTCAATGCGTATGGCGCCACGCCCTGGTCTACACCCCTGCCGAGTATGAGATTGCCAAGAACGCCAAGAAGCGCTATCCCGTGCTCTATCTGCAGCATGGCATGGGCGAGGGCGAGACCAGCTGGGCCCTTCAGGGCAAGATGCAGCACATCATGGACAATGCCATTGCCGCTGGTGAGGCTGTGCCGATGATAGTGGTGATGGAGAGCGGCGACATCAAGGCACCCTTCCGTGGCGGCGACAACCGTGCCGGCCGCAGCCAGTATGGTGCTTCGTTCTATCCCGTTTTGCTGAACGACCTCATTCCCTATATCGACCAGACCTTCCGCACGAAGGCTGACCGCGAGCATCGCGCCATGGCTGGTCTTTCGTGGGGTGGTCACCAGACCCTCGATGTGGTGCTGACAAACCTCGACAAGTTTGCGTGGATGGGTACCTTCAGTGGCGCCATCTTCGGTCTTGACGTGAAGACAGCCTACGACGGCGTCTTTGCCAATGCCGACGAGTTTAATAAGAAGATTCACTATTTCTACATGAACTGGGGCTCAGATGACTTTATCAAGGGCCAGCCCATTGTCGACAGCCTGCGTGAGTTGGGCATCAAGGTCGAGGCCAGCGAGTCCGCCGGTACTGGCCATGAGTTCCTGACTTGGCGTCGCGGCCTGCGTGAGTTCATTCCGCACCTCTTCAAGAAGTAGTGGCTGAAACTCCCGAACTCCTATATATAATAAGGTGTGGCTCATGATATGGGCCACATTTCAGCACCTGCACGCTCCAGCGAGAAGCCCGGATTTTTCCGTTGGAAGCCTGGATTTTTCCGTGGGAAGCCTGGATTTTTCGCGCGCGTATATTGTCATAAAGGGAAATGAACCCACACATCCCACACTTCCCACACCCACGCTTTTGTGTATGTCTCAAAGGTTGGGTGTGGGAAGTGTGGGAAGTGTGGGTTTATTTTGCCTTATCACATTATATGGGAATGAAACAAAAACAAAAAAACGACTTTTTATTTTGTGAGGATCATGGGGACAGGTTTTTGAATGAATTCGTTGAATTCACTTCAAACAACCTGTCCCCATGATCCTTCTGGCAGTCGGCAAGCTTCAGTCGCAGCTGACGGGGAACGCGGTCTTCGGGCACGTAGCTCTTCGATGTAGGGCTGGTCGGGTCGCTGTCGTTCATGGAGAAGTAGACGGCATCGCGCTGCTGCGCCTTGTCGTAGGCTTGCTGGTAGTACTTTAGTGCCTCGTAGGTGTTGTACTGCTGCATCAGGCTGTCGCCACGCTGCACGAACAGGTCAAGAGAGTCCAGTCCCTCGCCCTTGGCGGTAGTGACCGACAGCAGGGCGAGGGTGAACAATGTGAGTGTCTTGTTCATGTATAAAAGAGAGTGTGTGTGCTTATTTCTTGTTCTTTGTTTTAAGGATGATTCTGTCTTTGGGGTGGCCGTCCTTCGCCTTTTCTACGTGCATGCTTTCAATGTCGGCAGGGTTAATGCTGTTCAATGTTTCGGTTTCCACAATTTTTCCGTCAATAACCAATTCAACCTCTTTCCCCTTGTGCTCCGGACCTATCTTGATGTGCTCCAGGGCAGGCTTGGCATCGCCTTGCAATCTGAAGGTGACAGGTACGGTGTACTTCACGCGGACGGGTTCACCATTCTGTCTGCCTGCTGTCCAGTTGGGCATGGCGTTGATGACGCGGATGGCCTCGGCATCCAGCGATGGGTTGACCGACTTCACGGCATGTGCTTCGCTGATGCTGCCGTCCTTCTCGACGGTGAAGGTGACTATGACGCGCCCCTGGATGTTGTTCTTGTGAGCCTCCTCAGGGTAGCGGATGTTCTTGCTCAGGAATTCCATCAGGGCAGCAGGACCACCAGGAAACTGGGGCATCTGCTCGACCACGTCGTAGGGGCGCTCGCCCTGTTTGACCTTCATGGCATTGGGCATTTCTACAGGCTTGGTCTTCGTCTGTTCGCCGTCCTTCGTCCTGTCGGGTGTTTCTGCTTTCTGGGTCTGGGGGGCAACCTCCTGTTCAATGACGACGATGTCATTGACGGCGCCTACCTTGACGGTGGCATTCTTCTTGCCCTTCTTGACAATCTTCTTCTGAGGCTCGTCGTAACGGTAGTCGGTGACGGTTTCGGCCTGCAGGGCCAGTGCTGCGCCCACAATGGGCAGGAGGGCGAGCAACTTCAGCAGGTGGCTGCGCCCGGATTTCTTATTTAACATCATGTGTATACGGTTTTTGAGGGTACTGTGACTGATACCGTTGGCAATGGAGTACCCGCCAATGCTCGCGGCTTTTGTGATTAACAGGTATTGATATTGACGCGCATTGAACCCCTGAGAGAGTACTGCACCGTCGGCCTCGTATTCGTGGATGGCGCGCAGGTCCTGACGCAGCAGCCACATGGCGGGGTTGAACCACTGGAGGGCGGTGAGGATATCGACGAGCAACACGTCCCACGAATGGCGCAGGCGGATGTGTCCCCGTTCATGAGCCAGCACGGCAGCGTCGGGCTGGATATAGTCTTGACGACTGAGTACGATGTAGTGGAACCAGCTGAAGGGTGATACCTGCCGGTCGGTGACGCAAATGACGGTGCCATCGTCCTGACGGTGTTGCTCGCTGTGGCGGATGAGCTGCCACACACGGGCCATGGAGAACAGCGTGCGGCAGAGTGTCGCCACCACCCCTATCATAAATAAGGTGGGGAGTGCCAGTTGCCAGAAAGTCGGCATGGCAGGCTCGTCGGCAAGGGCCGCCTGCACGCCGCCCACATCGACTGTCGGTGCAGCGTCGAGTACCACCGTCTGGTGCATCGTGATGACGCACAACGGCAACACGAAGGATATGACGGCCGTCAGGAGCAGTACCACGCGGTTGACGCGGTGGAATGTCTCACGGGCCAGCACCAGCCTGTAGAACAGGTAGAACACGGCAATCAGTACCGCCACTTTGGCATCGTATGTCAGGAAGTCAAGCATCATACTATTTGTGATTTACAGATTTACAGGTTACGATTTGCTGTCCTCAATCTCTTTGATGAGTTCTTTCAGTTCGTCCACGGAAATCTTCTCCTCCTTGACGAATGAGGAAACGGCACTTAGGTAGGAGTCGTTGAAGTAGTTCTTGATGACTCCAGCAATGGAACTGCGCCCGTATTCGTGCTCCGTCATCGTAGGGAAGTACTGGTAGGTGTTGCCGAACTGCTTGTGTCCGAGGAAGCCGTTCTTCTCCAGTATGCGTACCATCGTCGACAGCGTGTTGAAGTGGGGGCGTGGCTCGTCGTAGTGTTCCAGCAACTCGCGCACGAACATCGGTCCGTGCTGCCAGTACAGGTCCATGATTTCCTTCTCTTTGTTTGTCAGCTTTTTCATTGTCATGTGTCTTGAATAGTAGTTACTTTTGCGCGTCGGTTATCAAATCTGCTGCAAAGTAACTAAAACTTTTAGTTATATCCAACTAAATAGTTTAGTTATTAAAGAAAATTAATTAGTTAAATAGTCAAATTAACTATTCTTTAGATTTAAGATGTACTGATACAGCTTCCGGTAGAAGGGGTGGCGCGTCATGGTAGGGGCGTCGCCGAGGATGATGAGTTTCAATGATCATGGGGACAGGTTTTTGAATGAATTCGTTGAATTCACTTCAAACAACCTGTCCCCATGATCTTTGCTCAAGCATCCTTTACTTACACAGTCTGATTTCGCTGATACGTGGCGTTTGCTTGCCCTGTTCTGCACCGAGGCTCAGGGTGACGGTGCCCTTGGTGTCGGCGGGGAGGGGTAGGGTTGCTTGTCCCTGGCGGTCGAGGTTCACTGTGCCCAGCAGCTTGCCGTTGAGGCTGACTACGATGGCCTCGCGCTCAGCAAAGCCTTTCAGCCGCAAGGTCTTAGCGCCGTCGGTCTTCATCTGGTAGGTGAACTGTCCGCGTGTGCGACGCCAGCGGATACCTTCGTCGGCACCGTTCCATGAGCCGTTGCCGCTGAAGAAGTGGTCGCTCTCCGACTGCTGTTCGCCGCAGAAAATCTTGTCGATGGTATTGGCTTCAAGCTCCATGCGGGCTTTCTCCGCAGCTGCCAGTTCCTGCTGTTTGGCTGTCCACTCTGCCTCGGTATAGAGGGGGAAGTAAATCTGGTAGCGGCACTCGTAGAGCTGGTAGAAGGGCTGGAGCGTCATGCCCTCGAACTGGGGCAGGGTCAGACCGTTCAGCTTGAAGGTCATGGGTTTGCCATCTACGGGGCTGAGATGCTTAAGGACCTCGTCGGCAGAACCGATGAGAGCCGGCATCTGCGTGGCAGGAATCTTGGGGCCGTTGGCGATGTGGCCGCCACGGCTGTCGTCGGCAAAGAGACCGTCCTGACGGTCGGTACCCGTCTTGGCTGCCAGTACGATGGGACCATAGAGGAACGAGTATTGTGGCTTGCCGTCAGGTGTCTGCATGGCTGTGAGGTGCATGGGCATAGAGATGTGTATGCGGTCTCCGTCCTGCCACTTGCGGGTGATGACGGCATAGCCGTTGTCGGTGCTGAATTTGACGGGGCTGTCGTTGACGGTGAGGGTCATTCCCTCCGTCCACCATGGCTGGCGAATCTTCATGCTGAATTTGCGTGCTTTCTTCAGCTGTAGGGTCAGGTCGGTGGCCGGTTCCTGTGGGAATCGGTTTGTCTGGACGATTGTCAGGTCATCCCATGTAAGGGTGGAGGCGATGAAGAGGTTGACGATGAGGTTGTTGCCCTCGTGAGCATAGATCATCTCGCCGTAGCGGGCGGGATTCTCCAAACCAGTGCCTACGCAGCACCACATCGACGTCTGTGGCTGAGAATAGACGCGGTAGTGACCCGAGCGCATCGGCGTGAAGTAGACGAAACCGCCCTGCACGGGGTTCAGAATGGAAAGAATGTGGTTGTAGAGTGCGCGCTCGTAGTAGTCTATGAAGCTCTTATCGGCCGAGGTCTGGTAAAGCATCTTCGTTAGGCGCAGCATATTATAGGTGTTGCAGCTCTCAGGCCCCTGTTCTGAGGCGAGCAGTCCGCTGAAGTCGTTGGTAGGATTAAAGTGCTCGCGCATGGAGTTGCCGCCGATGGAGACGCTGCGCTGGTTGATGACGACATCCCAGAAGAACTTCGCCGCGCGGTCCCAGTCTGTCAGTCCCTCCAGGTCGGCAATGCGCTTGTAGCCAATGATCTTCGGAATCTGGGTGTTGGCGTGCTTGCCCGTCAGTTCGTCCTTGCTTTGTAAAAGCGGCTGTAATATCTTCTGGTCGCTGAACTGGTGGGCCAGCTTCAGGTATTTCTGGTCCTGGGTGATGCCATAGACATCGGCAAACGTCTCGTTCAGCCCGCCGTGCTCACTGGCCAGCATCTGCTGGATCTGCTCGTCGGTCAGTCCTGATACCAGTTGCACCATCCAGTCTGTCAGGTGAACCAGCATCTGACGGGCATCTACTCGTCCGGCCACCTCGTAGGCATCGCGCAGTCCGGCATAGATCTTATGGATGTTGTAAAGCGGCACCCAGCGGTCGTTCAGCCCGAAGGAGGCAGCACGGATGTTGCCCTCGGCAATCTCCTTCCATATTTTTCTGCCGTTGGGGACGCCGCACAGATAGCCGTCGCCAGCTGCGTTCTGGCAGCGTCGCAGTTCGTCGAGCACGTAGTTCAGCCGCGTTTCAATCTCTTTGTTCCCCGTGGCTGCCAGCATATAGCTCAGGGCCGACAGGTAGTGGCCGCCGATGTGGCCGTCCAGTCCGGTGTTCTCCCAGTTGGTGTAGTTCTCTGCCTTAGGCTTCAGGCCGGCCTCCTTCAGATAGGGTGCCAGCAGGCGGTCGGCATCGAGTGCCAGCAGGTAGTGGATGTCGGCCTGTTGGTTGCGCAGGAACTGGCTGTCGCCCAGCCTAATGCTACTAATGGGGAAAGTCTCAATGCGTGTTGGCAGTTGTGCGGATGCAGAAAGGGCTGCCGCCAGCGCTACGAACGTGAAGAATCTTTTCATTTTTTCGGTTTTTTTTTATTGATTTTGTTGCAAAGTAACAAAAAATTACTGAACTATCCAAATAAATGACTAACTTTGCAACAAAAACCATAAATTATGAGAAAACGACTAACCTTTTTGTGTGTTTTGAGCCTTGTGTGCTCAGTTGTTAACGCCCAGCAGCATCGTCTGTGGTACAGCCGTCCTGCCGGTCACTGGCTGGAGGCTCTTCCTGTGGGCAACTCTCATCTTGGTGCCATGGTGTATGGCGGCACCGATGTAGAGGAGATTCAGTTGAATGAAGAGACGTTCTGGAGCGGTTCGCCCTACGAGAACAACTCCCGGCAGTCGTTAGAGCATCTGTCAGAGGTGCGCCGCCTAATCTTTGAAGGCAAGGAGGGCAAGGCCGCCAAGCTGATAGACAAGCATTTCATTCCCGGTCCCCACGGCATGCGCTACCTGCCCTTAGGCAGCGTCAAGCTGTCGTTAGGGCATCACGACGTGACGAAGTATGAACGGGCCCTGAACCTCGGCAACGCCACAGCCACCACCTCTTATATATATAAAGGTGTGCGCTACGAGCGTACCGTCTTCGCCTCACAGGCCGATAACGTCATCATCGTCAGGCTGACAGCATCGAAGAAGGGTGAGCTGGAGTTTGAACTGGGCTTCGACTCACAGCTGAAGGTGCAGGTGTTCGGTGTCAAAGAGCGTGAGGGCGTGACAGTCAAAGAGCTGGCTGCCGTTGTCGAAGGTGTGGAGCAGGAGGGCATCAAGGCCGGTCTGAAGGCCGAGTGCCGCATCCGTGTGGAGACCGACGGCGAGGTTGAACTGAAGGACGAAGGCAACAGATACGAGATTGACGATGCCACCACGGCCACCCTTTACATCACCGCCGCCACCAACTTCGTGAACTACCACGACATCAGCGGCAACCCCGTCAAGAAAAACAACGAGGTGCTGGATGCCCTGCGCGGAAAGTCGTACAAGCAACTGTTAAGTGCCCATGTGGCTAAGTACCAGGAGCAGTACAACCGCGTACAGCTGACGCTGCCGAAGTCGGAGCATTCTACCCTGGAGACCGACCAGCGCCTGCTGACCTTCGCAGAAGTAGCCCCCCAAATCGTAAATAGTAAATCCGTCAATAGTAAATCCCTTGACCTCGACCTGGTGTCGCTGATGATGCAGTACGGCCGCTACCTGCTCATCTCGTCGAGCCAGCCCGGCGGACAGCCCGCCAACCTCCAGGGCGTATGGAACGACAAGATGAAAGCCCCGTGGGACTCGAAGTACACTATCAATATCAACGCCGAGATGAACTACTGGCCGGCACTTGTAGGCAACCTTGCCGAGACGCAGCAGCCGCTGTTCTCCATGGTGCGCGACCTGAGTGTCACCGGTGCCGAGACTGCCCGCCAGATGTATGGCTGCGGCGGATGGGTGGCTCATCATAACACCGACCTGTGGCGCATCGCCGGTCCTGTTGACGGCACTCCCTGGGGCATGTTCCCCACCGGTGGCGCCTGGCTCACTACCCACATCTGGCAGCACTACCTCTTTACCGGCGACAAGCAGTTCCTCAGCGACCACTACGACGTGCTGAAGGGTGCCGCCCAGTTCCTGCTCGACTATATGCAGGTCTATCCCTCGGCAGGCGAGGTGAAGCAGGCCGCCGGCTGGCTGATGACCGTCCCCACGGTGTCGCCGGAGCATGGTCCCAAGGGTAAGGGCACCAATGTCACGGCCGGCTCGACCATGGACAACCAGATAGCCTTCGACGTGCTCTCGCAGGCCCTCCAGGCCGCCAAGGTGTTAGGGCGCGACAGCCTCTTTGCCGCCAACCTCAGCTTCCAGCTGGCTTGTCTGCCACCCATGCAGATAGGCCGTCACGGACAGCTGCAGGAGTGGCTGATTGATGCCGACGATCCCAAGGATGAGCACCGCCATATCTCCCAGTTGTATGGCTTGTATCCCTCGAACCAGATTTCGCCCTACAGCCATCCAGACCTGTTTACTGCTGCTGCCAACACCCTGAACCAGCGTGGCGACATGGCCACGGGCTGGAGCTTAGGGTGGAAGACCAACTTCTGGGCCCGCATGCTCGACGGCAACCACGCTTTCCAGATTATCAGGAACATGCTGCATCTGCTGCCCGACGACTCGAAGACCAAGGACTACCCCGACGGGCGTACCTATCCAAACCTGTTCGATGCTCATCCGCCGTTCCAGATTGACGGCAACTTTGGCGTGTCGGCAGGCATCTGCGAGATGCTTGTGCAGAGTCACGACGGTGCTGTCCACCTGCTGCCCGCCCTGCCCGACAGCTGGACCAGCGGTGAGGTGAAAGGTGTGCGTGCCCGTGGCGGTTTTGTGGTCGACGAGCAGTGGCGTGAGGCAAAACTTCATACTGCCAAGGTGCGCTCCACCATCGGCGGTGTGCTGCGCCTGCGCTCGTATGTCCCCCTGCGCTTAGCTAAAGCCCCGAAGGGTGCCGTGCTGACAGTTGCCAAGGGCGCCTGCCCCAATGCGCTCTTTATGCCGGCGGCCATCCGTCAGCCTCTGCAGTCGGCCGAGCTGAAGGACTTCCAGAAACTGCCGCTGCGCCCCGTCTATGAGTACGACATCGATACGCAGGCAGGTCAGACCTACACCTTTGTTGCCCAATAACAGAGCCATTGAAACAAATAGCAAACAAAGCGACACATACGGCAACCGTGTGTGCCGCTCTTTTTTCGTACCTTTGCAAGCGAAATGTAACCATCAATTAAAAACCCGATACAAGAAGATGAAACCAATGAACCGATTAGCCATGACGGCCATGCTCGTAGTGAGCAGCGTCAACACCTGGGGACAGACAGGACTGAAGGATGCCTACAAAGACTGCTTTATGATTGGCGTAGCCGTCAACCAGCGCAATGTGTCGAACGACGGGCAGAAGGCGCTCATCTGCCGTGAGTTCAACAGCATTACTGCTGAGAACGACATGAAGCCCCAGCCGACGGAACCCAAGGAGGGTGAGTTCAACTGGGAGGCTGCCGACAAGATTGCCAATTTTGCCCGCCAGAACGGCATCAAGCTGCGTGGGCACTGTCTGATGTGGCACTCGCAGATAGGCGAGTGGATGTATAACGACAACCCCACGAAGGAGGTCTTCTATGCCCGTATGAAGAACCACATCCAGAAGGTGGTCTCGCGTTACAAGGATGTGGTCTACTGCTGGGACGTGGTGAACGAGGCCATGACCGACGACAGGAACGCCGTGGACCCCTACCGCCAGTCGCCCATGTACAAGCTCTGCGGCGATGAGTTCATTGCCAAGGCTTTCCAGTTTGCCCGAGAGGCCGACCCCAAGGCGCTGCTGTTCTATAACGACTACAACGAGTGCGACCCCGTTAAGAGCCAGCGTATATATAATATGGTGAAAGCCATGAAGCAGGCCGGCGTGCCCATCGACGGCATCGGCATGCAGGGCCACTACAACATCTATGGTCCTACGGAGCAGGAGGTGGACAACGCCCTGACGCTCTACAGGAAGATTGTGAAGCACATCCACGTCACCGAACTCGACATACGCACCAACGAGGAGATGGGCGGTGCCCTGCGCTTCAGCCGTGAGGGCGTCAACGTCACCGACTCCGTCAAGCAGCACCTCGCCGACCAGTATGCCCGCGTGTTCCGCGTGTTCCGCAAGCATAAGGACGTCATTGACTGCGTAACCTTCTGGAACCTTAGCGACCGCGACTCCTGGCTTGGCGCCGCCAACTACCCCCTGCCTTTCGACACGGAGTACAAGCCCAAGCTGGCATACGAGTATATCAGGGACAAGAAGGCACCCGCCTGGGACATGCCGGAAAAACCTGCCCGCAAGCCAAGGGCACAGCGTCAGGAGCGCCCGCAGTTCAATCCTGACTTTGCCTTCCGCAAGATAGAGGGCGTGGCCAACGACTTCAAACCCTCTACCAAGAATCAGCCCGGACAGGACTACCCGCAGGTGAACTCCCAGGGTTACGTCCGCTTCCGCGTCATGGCGCCCGATGCCAAGGCCGTCACCGTCAGTCTCGGACTCGGAGGCAGCGGCGGCACTAAGCTGCGCCGCTGGTTCGACGGCTCATGGATAGGCCAGACGGCAGGCCCCATGGACGAGGGCTTCCACTACTACCATCTTACCGTTGACGGCGGCACGCTGAACGACCCCGGTGCCCAGAACTACTTCGGCAGCTGCCGCTGGGAGAGCGGCATCGAGATTCCCGCCCACGACCAGGAGTTCTATGCCGAGAAAAACGTAGCGCACGGACAGGTGAGCCAGGTGCTCTTCTGGAGCGAGAGCACCAACCAGCTGCGCCGAGCCTTTGTCTACACCCCGCCCACCTACGGGAAGAACAAGAAGGAGCGCTTCCCCGTGCTCTATCTGCAGCACGGCTGGGGCGAGAACGAATATGCCTGGAGCAACCAGGGACACGCCAACCTCATCATGGACAACCTTCTGGCTGAGGGTAAGGCCCGCCCCTTCATCATCGTCATGACCTACGGCATGACCAACGACGTGAAGTTCGGTACCATCGGCAGCTTCACCGCCAAGGAGTTTGAGACCGTCCTCGTCGACGAGCTCGTGCCTTATATTGACCAGCACTTTCTGACCATCGCCGACAAGGAGAACCGTGCCATGGCCGGACTGTCCATGGGCGGCATCGAGACCAAGCTTATCACCCTGCGCCGTCCCGAGGTATTCGGCTCATGGGGACTGCTCAGCGGCGGCACCTACCAGCCCGACGACATAAAGGACCCGAAGGCGGTGAAGTATATCTTTGAGAGTTGTGGTTCAAAAGAGAACCCCGACGGCATCAACAAGAGTGTGGAGGCGCTGAAGGCCGCCGGCTACAACGCTGAAGGGTTTGTCTCCGAGGGCACGGCCCATGAGTTCCTCACCTGGCGCCGCAGCCTCTATCAGATGGCTCAGAAACTGTTTAAGTAGGCATTGAGTTGGGACGTGATATGTATGTAGCGTCCTTCCACACGGATAATACCTTCCTGCTTCAGTTCGTTCAGACAGCGCAACAGCGAATATTTCTGAATGCCGAAGTGGTCGGCTAAGGCTTGTCTCGACAAGGGCAGGAGAATGCTGCTGGATTGCTGCTGCTTGCTCTGTTCCTTGAGGTAGAGGCATAGCTTCTCACGTACACTCATGGAGAGCATGCGTACCTTCTTGGTTAACATCGAAATGATGTTTGAGAGTACGCAGAGATAGTTCTTCATGAGTCTTTGATCATGATGCATCATTTTCTCGAGGTCGTCGAGTGTCAGCCGCAGAACTGCCGTGTCTGTGGTGGCTTCGACGGTCACGGGGTAGCGATTGTCTGTGGCAAAAAGGAAGGCCGGGGCTAACAGCTTGCCTGCCTGGTGGTCTGCCATTCGGATGACCCGCCCGGAAGGACCGGTGATATAGGCCACCATCTCGCCACTGATGATGATATCGGCATGTTGGCAGGCAGAACCGGCAATTGCCAGAATATCGCCTTTGCGGTAGCGGTTGATGCGGTAACGAACGGTGTGCATCAGACCGATAATCTCTGCTTCCTCTAAACCGTTAAATAGCGGGCAACGTTTCAGCCCTTGTAAGGTATCTATATCCATAATGTCCACAAAGGTAGACATAAAGTGTGAATAAATTCAAAAAATTAACAAGATTTATAGGTCTTAGGGCACAAATGTTACTATCTTGTATCCACATTAATGATTATATTTGCCGCCAAACTAGAATATTCTACTAATGAGTTGGAAAAACCTATTAACATTTAAAGACTGGTTCTCTTATTGGCAGAAGGTAGGACTACTGGTCGTGGCGGGCGTATTGTGCGGACTTGGCGGACTGTTCATGTATCTGCTTCGTGCGCATACCTATTTTGTTGGCGATGACCCGTCGGCCTGCGTCAACTGCCACATTATGACACCTTATTATGCTACGTGGAGCCATTCCTCCCACGGACGCGACGCCACGTGTAACGACTGCCATGTGCCTCACCAGAACCTTGCCCTGAAATATGGTTTCAAGGCACTCGACGGACTGAAGCATACGGCCTACTTCGTGACCCATGCCGAGCGGCAGGCTCCTATGGCCGAGACACTCACCGGCCAGGTAGTCATGGACAACTGCATACGCTGCCACACCCAGCTGAACCAGGAGTTTGTAAAGACCGGCCGTATGAGCTATATGCAGCAGCGGGCTCAGGGTGGCAAGGTCTGCTGGGACTGTCACCGCAACGTGCCTCACCGCGGCATGAACTCGCTGATGGCCACGCCTAATGCGGAGTTTGTTACACCATTGCCGCCATCACCCGTTCCAGGTTGGCTGCAAGGCGCACTTCGTGCTAATGAAAAATGAATAGTGAATAATGAAAAATTCGCTACCGCTGAAGTAATAAATCGAAAATCGAAAATCTGTAAATCGTAAATTTGTAAATATCATTGATATGGCTAAGAAATTAAAGAGTTGGCAAGGTTGGATTCTCTTCGGAGGCTCAATGGTTGTGGTGTTCCTGCTGGGACTGCTCGTCTCGTCGCTTATGGAGCGCCGTGCCGAAGTGGCAAGTGTGTTTAACAACAAGCGCACCGTGTTTGAAGACAGTATCGTGGCCCAGAACGAGAAGTTCAAGGCCGACTATCCGCGTGAGTATGAGACGTGGGCCATGACGGCGGACACCACGTTCAAGTCGAAGTATAATTCATCGCAGGAGGTGGACGTGCTTGAGCAGCGTCCTGAGATGGTGGTGCTGTGGGCTGGCTATGCCTTCTCGCGTCACTACAACACGCCTCGCGGACATAAGCATGCGCTGGAGGATATGCGTAAGATTCTGCGCACGGGTAATCCCGGCATCGATGACGACAAGGACATGCAGCCTGCTACCTGCTGGACCTGCAAGGGTCCTGATGTGCCTCGCATGATGCGCGAGCTGAGTGACTCGAAGTCGGTATTCGACCCTGCAAACTTCTATGCAAAGAAGTGGAGTGAACTGGGTGCTGAAGAGGTGAACACCATCGGCTGCTCCGACTGTCATGACGCCAAGACGATGGACCTGCGTCCTGCACGTCCTGCCATCTACGAGGCATTTGCACGCCGTGGTCTCGACGTGAAGGCTCAGAGCCATCAGGAGATGCGCTCGCTGGTGTGTGCCCAGTGCCACGTGGAGTACTACTTCATCAAACCCGACGACCCCAACAATCCCGGCAAGGCCAACTACCTGATGTTCCCGCATGACAAGGGCCTGACCTGCGAGGCTGCCGAGGAATACTACGATGAGATTGGCTTCTACGACTATATCCACCCGCTGTCGAAGACCCCCATCCTGAAGGCTCAGCACCCCGGCTACGAGATGTCGAAGCAGGGCATCCATGCCCAGCGCGGCGTCAGCTGTGCCGACTGCCACATGCCTTACAAACAGGAGGGTGGGGTGAAGTTCTCTGACCACCAGATTATGTCGCCATTGGCCAAGATTGACCGTACCTGCCAGACCTGTCACCGTCAGGATGCCGAGGTGCTGCGCCAGAACGTCTACGAGCGCCAGGAGAAGTGTAATGAGGTGCGCAACCGTGCCGAGCAGGAGCTGGCCCGTGCCCACTTCGAGGCCAAGTACATCATCGACAAGGGCGCTACCGAGGCCGACATGAAGCCCATCCAGGCCCTGCTGCGCAAGAGCCAGTGGCGTTGGGACTATGCCATCGCCTCGCACGGTGCCACGTTCCATGCACCGCAGGAGGTTACCCGCCTGCTCTCTCACTCTGTTGACTACGCCCAGCAGGCCCGCCTGCTCATTGCCCGTGTGGCTGCCAAGCAGGGACTCGTGGGAGACATTCCCGTGCCCGACTACTCAACGAAGGCTAAGGCTCAGGCTGCCATCGGTCTTGACATGCAGAAACTGAACGACAAGAAGCGTCGCTTCTTGCAGGAGATTGAGCCGAAGTGGATTGAGGAGGCCAAGAAGAACGGCAAACTCATTGAAATCTGAAAATTGGTAGAAAAACCTAACTTTGAGTATAAGTACGATTTAGCTTACGAGAAGTCGTTTGCTGCAAGGCTCAGTTTCCGTATCATGGGCATTGCAGCAGGCGTCTTCTTGGTGGCTGTAGCGCTGTTCTTCTATTTCACAGGCGACAGCATGACGCTGCCGCTGACACACCAGATTGTGAAGTACGGCACCATCGTATTTGTTGTTGGACTCACCTCGCTGTTCGTCTTTTGTACATGGGCCATCTACAATCTGGTAAAGCCATTGCAGCAGTTCGCAGAGTCAGCCATCAGCATAGCAGAGGGAAATCTCGACACACCATTGCCGGAGATACACTCAAAGGATGAACTTTTCCAGCTGCGCAATGCCTTCGACCACATGCTGCTATCCCTGAAGCAGCATATCAGCGACCTGCAAGCCACTACCGCCAGCAAGGAGCGGTTGCAAAGTGAGCTGAAGATTGCCCACGACATCCAGATGGGTATGATTCCCACTGCCTTTCCCCAGCGACAAGACCTCGACCTCTTTGCGTCGATGACCCCTGCCAAGGAGGTGGGCGGCGACCTCTACGACTTCATCATCGAGGGCGACGAGCTGTTCTTTATCATCGGCGACGTGGCAGGCAAGGGCGTGCCGGCATCACTCTATATGGCCGTCACGCGAACGCTGTTCCGCAACCTCGCCGGCAACTACCAGAGTGCTGCCAACATCGTGCGCGAGATGAACCACGCCATCGCCTCTACCAACGATTCTTATATCTTTGTGACTGTGTTTGTGGGCGTGCTCGACATGAAGACCCACTATCTCACCTATTGTAATGCAGCACATAATGCTCCTGTCATGATTACAACAGAGGGAGAATGCAGTCTTTTAGAAGTGGAGACCAATCTGCCCATTGGCGTGGAAGACCGCTATAACTACGATGAGCAACAGGTAGACTTCCCGCCGGGTAGTGCCCTGCTGCTCTATACTGACGGTCTGACAGAGGCCATGTACTTCTCTAATGACGGCAGCCGGAAACTCTTTGGCGAGCATCGCGTGCTGCATGACGTGGAGAAAAACAGTAAGGCGTCGGCCGTTGAGGTTATCGACTTCCTGAAACAACACGTCAGCGTGTTTGCTGATGGCACAGAGCAGAGTGACGACCTGACGATGCTCTTCCTCCGTCACGGTACGGCACAGGAGCCAGGTGTTGACCCTTCGCGGCGACTTATCATGAAGAACGAGATGACGGAAGTAGGACGTATGCGCTCCTTCTTCTTTTCCGTCTGTCGTGAGCATGGTATCGACGACGATACTGCCAAGACCTTGAACCTCGCCCTGGAGGAGTGGGTGGCCAACGTTATCAACTATGCCTATCCGAAGGGCATGCGAGGCCATGTGGAGGTGACTGCCGATGTGACAGCTGATGTGCTGACGCTGGTAATCAAGGATCATGGAGCCCCCTTCGACCCCACGCAGCACGAAGAGGTTGACATTGATGCCGACCTTGACGAGCGTGCCATCGGAGGTCTTGGCATCCATCTGGTACGTACCATTATGGATACGGTAGAGTATCAGCGTACTACTGACGGCTACAACCGCCTGGTTCTGACGAAGGGTTTGAAGAATAAATCGTAAATAGTAAATCGTAAATCGTAAATCGTCAAATAATAATAGGTCTATGGAATCAATCATTTTCTGGGGCTTTAACCTCTATGCATGGATTACCATTGCCACGGTGCTCACCATGTTCACCGTCCTGTTGTTCACCAGGCTTCGTGCCGACCTTGTGTTTCTTGGAGCCATCTCTATCCTCTTCGTTACAGGGGTGCTCAATGCCAAGGAAGCTTTTTCCGGTTTCAGCTCCACCTCGGTAGTTATCATCGGTGTGCTCTTCGTGGTGGTGGCAGGACTGACGCATACCGGTGTGTTGCAGTGGATTGTGAAGCACCTGTTAGGACAGCCAAAATCTTATTCTAAGGCAGTCATCCGACTGATGCTCCCCGTGGCAGCACTCAGTTCATTCCTGAGTAACACCACGGTGGTGGCTCTCTTTGTGGGCATCGTCAAGATGTGGTCGAAGAAACTGAATATCTCGCCGTCAAAGCTGCTCATTCCCTTGAGCTATGCTTCCGGTATGGGTGGCGTGTGTACGCTGATAGGTACTCCGCCAAACCTGATTATCTCAGGTCTCTATGCTGAGCATACGGGAAATGCTATGAACGTGCTGGCCACCACCATTCCTGGCCTGTTCTGCCTGTTTATCGGCGTGCTCAGCATCATTGCCATGCGCAAGCTGTTGCCCGACCGCAAGGCCCCTGAGGCAGCCTTCGAGTCTACTAGCGATTATACCGTAGAACTGCTTGTGCCGACAGACAATCCTTATGTCGGACAGACGATAGCTGAAGCGGGTTTTAACAACGTGCGTGGCGGTCGCCTGATTGAGATTATGCACTATGACGATGTTATCTCTCCTGTGCCTGATGACGATATGGTTATGGGTGGTGACCGTCTGATATTTGCAGGTCAGATTGACGAGATTCTCGACCTGAAGAAGAGCCATGGTCTGGTTAATGCCGATCACCATGTGTTTTCAATGAGCGAGGTCGACACTAACCGTCAGTTGCGTACGGCTTTTGTAAACTTCGGCAGTAGCCTGATTAATACGAGTATTGGCAGCGGCTCGTTCGAGAAAGACAACAACATGATTCTCGTAGCCGTTGCGCGCAGGGGTAAGCGTATCGACGAGTCACCACGTGAGGTGATACTCCAGGCCGGCGACACCCTGCTCCTCGAGTGTCCGCCGAATGTGAATATCCACACCGAGCGCCTGTCTTCACAACTGCAGTTCTTTGACTCTGCCCAAGTGCCAAATATCGGCAAGAAGACGCTGGTCTCTACTACCATTATGATTGCCATGGTGGTGCTCTCTGCGCTGAATGTCATTCCTCTGCTCCAGTGTGCTTTCCTCGCAGCGATGGCGATGCTTATATTTAAGTGCTGCAATGTTGACCAGGCCATGAAGGCCATCAACTGGGAGATCCTGATGGTGTTTGCAGGAAGTGTCGTGCTGGGTGTCGCCATCCAGAAGACGGGTATCGCCGAGCGTCTGGCCTTCGGCATCCTCGATGTCTGTGGCTCGAATCCTATTGTGGTGATGACGGCCATCTGTCTTGTGGGCACCTTTATCACCGAGTTTATCTCCAACACGGCAGCTGGTGCCATGTTCTTCCCCATCATGTACGAGGCAGCCGAGAAATTGGGCTATGAGCCATATCCGTTCCTCATCGCCCTGATGGTCAGCGTCAGCTCCAGCTTCGCCACACCTATCGGTTCGCCTACCCACATGCTGGTATATGGTCCTGGCGGCTACCGTTTCAGCGACTTCATGCGTATCGGACTGCTGATGAATTTCATCATCCTGGCTGCCAACATCCTTATCGTGAACATCATCTATCCTTTAACCCCACTTCATTAAATTGAGAATTGAAAATTGAGAATTGAAAATTATGATTACCGAGATTCAAGAAAACAATGGTACGTACGTAGTCAAACTGTCAGGTTGGCTCGATACTAACGAAGCCTCACAGTTCCTGGAAGATATCAAACCCCTGGAGGCCCATATAGACAAGTCTATCGTGCTCGACTGCAAAGATCTGGAATACGTGTGCAGTCTGGCCCTGCGCGGTATGCTGAAACTCAAGAAGGAGAGTGCTGCCAAGGGCGGTAGCCTGAAGCTGAGAAACGTTACTGGTGAAGTTCAGAAGGTCCTCACCATGACGGGCTTCATCAAACTCTTCGACTTCGAATAGGTTTTTATGTGGACTAAACCTTATGGAATGATTGAAGGCCTCCTCATCGGAGGAGGCCTCATCGTGTCGGGACTGATGCTGGAACTGAGTGTCGGCCCTGTAGACTGGGATGCTTTCCGCTGGCCTGTCAATGGCATTGTGCTGGCGGGATTCCTCGCGTTGATAGCCACCATCTTCCTCCTGCGAAAGAAGGTGTATGGCTTTCAGTTCATTGGCACTTACAAGGCCGCGATACCTGCGCTGGCCTACGCCGTCGTGCTGACCGTCGTCATGGGACTGACACGGCAGACGGTAAACGGTGTCTGGCTGAACAATATGCTCTCGTTCTGGCCTTTCGTACTTATCTATGTCTATATCGCCGTTATTCTCGGATTGGTAGTGTTATCAAAGGTCAGGAGGCTGTTGAAGCAGCAAGACCATTCTCTCACCTCTTGCCTCTCACCTCTCACCTCTGTCTTGAACCATCTCGGCCTGTTCCTTGCCATCACAACCGCTACGCTGGGTAATGCCGACATGCAGCGTCTGAAGATGATTACCGTGAAGGGAGAGCCGGAGTGGCGTGCGCTGACACCGCAGCAGGAGATTGTAGAGATGCCCATCGCCATCGAGCTGAAGGAGTTTGTCATGGAGACTTACGATGACGGCTCGCCCAAGCGTTTTGCCTCCGACATCCAGATTCTGACGCAGACGGGTAAGAATATCGAGACCACTGTCGAGGTGAACAAACCCGTGGAGGTCGATGGCTGGAAAATCTACCAGTATGGCTACGACACACAGATGGGTGCCATGAGTCAGACGAGTATCCTTGAGCTTGTCAGCGATCCGTGGCTGCCGCTGGTTTATACCGGTATCTACATGATGCTCGCCGGCGCCGTATGTATGTTCCTCTTTGGCAGCAGAAAGAAAACCGCTAAATCGAAAATCGAAAATCGCTAAATCGTAAATCGAAAATCGCTAAATCGTAAATAGTCATGGTGACTTGGGAGCAATTTATATATTTCGCCATTGTAGCAGTATTGCTATGGGCAACAGGCGCTTGGGCAGCATGGCGCAATAAGACGTCGATTGCCTATACCTCCACCGTTCTGGGATTGTTGGTGTTCTTTAGTTTCATTCTCGCCATGTGGGTCTCGTTAGAGCGCCCGCCGTTGCGCACGATGGGTGAGACACGCCTCTGGTATTCCTTCTTCCTGCCGCTGGCAGGCATCATCGTCTATTCCCGCTGGCGCTACAAGTGGATACTCTCGTTCTCCACCGTTCTCTCCGTGGTGTTCATCTGCATCAACCTCTTCAAGCCCGAGATTCATTCCAAGACGCTGATGCCGGCCCTGCAGAGTCCGTGGTTCGCCCCACACGTCATCGTCTACATGTTCGCTTATGCCGTTTTAGGCGTAGCCACCCTAATGGCCATCTTCCTGCTTGTCAAAAAGAAATCTCTCACCTCTCACCTCTCACCTCTCACCTCTTTAGACGACCTCGTCTACGTCGGCCTCGCTTTCATGACCATCGGCATGCTCTTCGGCGCACTCTGGGCCAAGGAGGCGTGGGGGCATTACTGGTCGTGGGACCCCAAGGAGACCTGGGCCGCCATCACCTGGTTTGCCTATCTCGTCTACATACACTACAGGCAGATACCCACTCACCGTCCCCGTTTCGCCCTGTGGGTGCTGGTCATCTCGTTCGTCCTCTTGCAGATGTGCTGGTGGGGCATCAACTACCTGCCCTCGGCCCAAGGCTCCAGCGTCCATGTCTATAGCATGCCGTCGTAGGTTCAACTATCGTTTCCCCTCGTACCACTCTTTCAGCACATACCAGGCTTTCTTGCGCTCGCCACGGTCGCTGACAAGACCTTTCATGTTGTAGTAGTCCTGAATACCGGTGAGCACACGGCGGGGTCAGTATTGTTTCAACTGTCATCTGTCATGTTGTAAGTTATGTAATTGTATTCCAGTGTGTTACGTCAATATTTTTCGTTTTATACTGTCATATACTGTCATGTTCTACGCTGTTTTTATGGCTTTTCTGGCGTTTGGAGGCTCCAAGCAGAGGGTTTGGAGCCTCCAAACCGATAGTTTGCCCGTAGCAAACTCCCACTTTGCCCGTAGCAAACCTAGGCCGACATGACAGTATATGACAGTATATGACAGTATGATTTGTAAATAAATCAATGTCATTCAGTAAGTTAACCTGGAAATATGACAGATGACAGTATGAAACGAAAAATTTTTTGTGAGAAGCCTGCAAATTTTTGCGAGAGGCTTGGAAATTTTTGCGAGAAGCCTGCAAATTTTTGTGAGAAGCCTGCAAATTCTGACGGTTCATCAGACCTCTGTTAAGCTGTACGTCATAGATGCTGACGGGTGCTGTTATCTCTCCTGTATTGCTGTTGTATGCCATAGCCTTATGCTGTTACTTGTGTTAATATTCCTGCGTTGATTGCTGCCTGTACGTTCAGTCTATACGTGTCGCCGTTATAGTCCACCTTAACGTCACCACCTACGGTAAGGTCGCCACCTGCAGTAATATTGCCATACGCTTCAACGCCGTCTTCGACGTGCAGCCCACCAACACCGTCTACCGACAGAGTGCCGTCTATCACTGTATCGTTGTCGAGGCATATTCCGCTATCGCCGCTTAACCTAAGATAGTTGTTGCCGCAGGGCGTGCTCTACCTCTATCTCGCCGTGGCTCTCATGTCGCTGGTGGCTGCCTTCAGGCTGGCCACGAAGCGTGAGTTGATGACGGCAGAAGCGTTGGTGGCCACGTTGTAGGCAACGATGGCGGCTGTGAGCTGCACGACGGCCGAGATGTTTGAAGTGATGGTGCTGACAATGGGGGTGATGATTCTCAGTAGGGTAGTGGTGGCCTTGATGCTTCCTTCTACTATAGGCATCAGTTCCTGTCCCAGTTCTACCGAAACATCATTCATGGCCTTCTTGGCAATCTCCAGTTTAGCGGCTGCTGAGGAGTTGGCGTTGTTGAACTCGCCGATGATGCTGGTGCCCTCGTCGTAAGCCTGGCGTGCGTCCTGCTGTGCTTTCTTCAGTTCGTCTATCTTGTTGATGAGCGACGAGATGACGGGTACGGCCTGCGTGCCCTGCATAGAGAGCGACTTCAGGGCGGGTGCCAGCGAGTCGAAGCCGCCGTTCTGCTTCAGTCCGTTGAGGAACTGGAGGATGGCCTGGTTGGCATCGGTCTTCAGCAGGTCGGTGAACTGCTTCACGTCGAGCCGGGCGGCGCGGGCGAACTTGGCCGGGTCGGTGAACATCTTGGTGATCATCTGTGCGAACACACCCGAGGCCGTCTGACCCTCGATGCCCGCCTGCGACAGCGCAGAGGCATAGCCCATGATATCGGTCTGCGAGATCCTGGCATTCACAGCCATGCCCGCCATGGCGGAGGTGAACTCCGTGATGAAGCCCGTGCTGGCCGACGAGTTGGCACCGAGCACGTTGATGGCTGAGCCGGTGGCGAGCATGGCACCGTTGAGTCCCTTGGTCTTGTCCTCGCCGAACACCATGGTGAGCTTGCCTATCTGGTCGATGGCACCCTCGCCGAGGTCATCGCCCAGGGCGACGTTGATTTTGTCGGCAGCGTCGACGAAACCCTCGATGTCCTTGCGTGCCGTTATACCCAGCCGTCCGGCAGCTCCTGCCAGTGCGTTGAGTTCCTCGCGTGGCGTGCGGGTGGTTATGCGGCTGAAGGTCTCGTTCATCTCTTCCACCTCGCGCTTGGTCTGCCCGGTGTACTTCATGACGTCGGTCATCGCCTCGTCCATCTTGGCGAAGCTCTGCACGTACTGGTCGGCCCACTGCACGATGCGGTCCTTGATGGCGAGGGCGTTGGTGATGGCGAAGGCAATATGATTGAACCCTTCGGCGAATTTTTGAAGAGAGCTCTTTGTTTCAACTGTTCGCCTGTTTAGCTCGGACATTCTGTTTTTTAAGGCATCCAGATAATCCTGAGTCTGTTTGTAATAGTCGCTTCTTGGATCAAGGTTGCGAAGCAGCTGCTGATAGGCACGGTACTCCTGAGACAACTCGTGGATGGTCATTGTCTCCAGTTTGTTGTTCTTGACGTACTCCGTCTTCTGCTGGTCTAATTTCTGATAGTCTGCTTTCGCTTTCTCTAACTCAACTTCGAGTTCGGCGAGTTTCCTGGTCTCTGTCTCTGTCAGTTTTGCACCGCTTTTCTTCTTGTCGGACAGCTTGTCCACTTCGTTCTGGAGGTTGCGGTATTTCTTCCCGGCCTCACCCAATTCCTTGTTGAGCTTTACGATTTCGGCATCACGCTTGTGTTCCCGAACCTCTATTTCCAACTGTACTTTATCAACGCGTATCGACATATCATTGCTAATTTTCAGCAAAGATATGTATAATAAGGTGAAGCGAAAAGGACACAAAAAGAGGAGAACCCTTTCGGGCTCTCCCTATCGTTATCGTCGAAGATCTATTTACCGCCGGACGCAGGTTGTCTCCTTATTTAACGAGGTCTCACAACCATTAGTCACCTGCTCCTCAGTGACGAGCACACTCTCTTTCCATTGGGAACAATCTTCTGTCAGTGGTGCCTTTACCAATAATATTTGCAGCCTGTCTCTCCCCATCTTACGAAGAAGTTCTTCTTCCGCCTGTAGGGCTTCTTCTTCGGCTCCTGCTTGCTCATCAGGCCGACTCCCAGTCCGATGGCCGCTGCTCCGAGTATCATCATCAGTTCCAACATATCTTGACCCTTTCTCTTCTTTTCTGCTGCAAATATAGGCAAAAATCCGCAAATATGCAAGGGAAAATCCCTATTGATTGAAGAAAAATCCCTATCTTTGCCGAAAAAACGATGGAAGATATCGAACTTCAGTACTTTATTGACAACCAGAGCTTGCTTTTCGGACAGTATCCGAACTGATATCTGGTCATATCCGGCACAAAGGTTATTACGACGGGCTCTGACTGGTGGGAGGCTTACACGAATGCCCAGAAGGAAGGGCTTCTGCCTGGTGAGTACATCATCCAGCTCTGCGGCCCCGACGAGAAATGTTACACAGTCGATATCAGAGAAACCATTTGTTAGTCATGGAAAAGAAGTCGTTTACCTACACGTTCCCGCGTTTGGCAAACAGAATCATCACGCCTATTATACTTGTCAACCCAGCGACAGGAGAAACCTTCGAGGCCCGGGCGTTGTGGGATACTGGTGCTTCCAGTTCTGCCATCAGCATTGTTGCTGCGGAGTTCTTGCGGCTTAAGAAGGTAGGAAGAATAGTCGCTAACGGTATTTACAAGTCAAGAAAGGTAAATCAGTATTTTGTGCAGGCGCGACTGTCAGGGGATATCCGGATGATGCTGCTCGTGTCTGCGTTTGAGAGTGATTTCCTTGTCGGGGTAGACTGCATTATCGGCATGGACGTCATACTGGAGGGTGATTTTGCCATATCTTCTGGAGAAGATAAGATAACTTTTACATTCCGCACACCTCCGGGTGGAGTGATTGACTTCACAAAACCTCACAAAGTGTCAGGCCCCTTGTGATGCTCTCACATTGTTAATCCAAAAGCTCTTAGGCATAATCTGAGGACGATGTATCCGGTGATGTAGCTAATCGTACAGACGGGCCGGAGCCCGCATGATGGGATTCTGCAAGAGCACCTTCTTCAAGCGTATGGATTCGAGCGGCTTCGCGTTCCTGATGACGCTCTACCGCCACATCGTGCGCAATGCCGTCTTTATCTATGCCATCGAGAATAAGCTGGACTTGCCTATTGGCGATGAGAACCCCATGTATGGCGATACGCCCGAAGACATGGAGGGCTTCTTCACTGATGACAATGGTGCAGGTGAGGAGGATGACATTAAGCGCACCCTGCGCATTCCGACCGATATGGAGCACTATATGCGCAAGGCACAGGAGTACTTCAGATGCTGATACAGAAGAACAACGTCACCTGGATAGCATCACGATACTTCAAGCGTACGCTGAAACAGCACCTGAAGGCCGACAGCCTGCAAATCATTCACGGCCATTGCTGAGCGCAACGGATTTCAGGTGCTGCAATGTGAAACAGCGGAGATTCCTTCGTCATCTTTCTGCAAGAAACTTGACCTGAAGCTGCGAAAACAGGCCGACAGTTATATCCTTATCTTTTACCAACCACATGGTCTGCACCACCTATGGGTAGCTCCTGTGAAGAAGACTGAAAAGCGCGACCTCGTATTCGTGGAGTATGAGACACTGGGGCAGGCTGATTTTCTCTTCTCAAAGATTGACGGTCTGACCTTCGGCGTGGACGAGCATACCACCATTATGGATGTGAAAGAGCGCATCCAGGGTGCTTTTGTGGTGAACTCGGAGAAACTGACCAAGGACTTCTATCAGGGGTTCCGCAAGCAGCATGCTGCCTTCGTCAAGTTCATATCGGGCATTGACGACAACATCGATGTAAAGGATAATGGTAACAAGCAGTGGTATGCCAGCATCATGCTTAACCGCCTCATGTTCTGTTACTTCATCCAAAAGAAGGGCTTCCTTGACAACAACACCAACTATCTGCGCGACAAGTTGGCCTGGGTACGTCGTGAGCAAGGTGAGGACCGCTTCTTCCAGTCCTTCTATCGTGGCTTCCTTACCCAGCTCTTTCATGGAGGACTGAACGCCCCGCGCCACTCCCGGGAGTTTGAGAATATGTACGGCCGCATTCCTTATCTCAACGGAGGTATGTTTGATGAGCACACGCTGGAACAGCAGTATGCCGACATCGACATTGCCGATGACGCTTTTGTGAGCCTGTTTGCCTTCTTCGACCAGTGGCACTGGCATCTTGACGACCGCCATACGGCTACGGGCAAGGACATCAACCCCGACGTGCTGGGCTACATCTTCGAGCAGTATATCAACGACCGTGCTGCGATGGGAGCCTACTATACGAAGGAGGACATCACAGAGTATATCGGCAAGAACTGCATCCTGCCGTTCCTTATGGACAAGGTTCGAACTGCTACCAAGGACAGCGAAAAATACTTCCGTCCCAATGGCTATGTGTGGCAGATGCTGGCACAGAGTGGCGACCGCTACATCTACGATGCAGTAAAGAAAGGCTATACGGATGACTGGCAGGAACAAATACCTGACTACATCGCGCGGGGCATTGATACCGAAGAGCCTAACCTGCTGGAGCGTCGGAACCGTTGGAATGAGCGTACCTCAGAGGCGTTTGCACTTCCCACAGAGATATGGCGTGAAACCATAGAACGCTTGCAGCGTTGTGACTCGCTGCTTGAAAAAATCTATGCCGGCGACATTACGGAAATCAACGACTTCATCACCTATAATCTCGACATCCGTCAGTTCGTCTATGACCTGCTGCAGAATGCCGTCGACCATCGCTTTGTAGCACATTTCTATCATGCCATGCAGCATGTCACCATCCTCGACCCCACCTGTGGTTCGGGTGCTTTCCTCTTTGCTGCCATGAACATCCTCGAACCGCTCTATGAGGTCTGCATTGAGCGTATGGAGCAGTGGCATGAGGAGAATCCGAATCTCTTCAAGGATGAACTGGACGAGATCAATCGTAAGTATCGGAGCAACCGCCAATACTTCATCTATAAGAGTATCATCCTGCGCAACCTCTACGGTGTGGACATCATGGCTGAGGCTACTGAAATAGCCAAGCTCCGCCTGTTCCTGAAGATGGTGGCTGTGGTGGAGGTGGATATGCGGGCTGACAACCTCGGACTGGACCCGCTGCCCGACATCGACTTCAATATCCGCTGCGGCAATACGCTTGTGGGGTATGCTACTGAGAAAGAGATGGAGGAAGGGGTAAAGTACATGGATATGTTTGC
Organism: uncultured Prevotellaceae bacterium; assembly: GCA_947303855.1. Lineage (GTDB taxonomy): Bacteria > Bacteroidota > Bacteroidia > Bacteroidales > Bacteroidaceae > Prevotella. The sequence goes on along the minus strand of CAMYZO010000017.1, from coordinate 3,775 downwards.
CCGTCAGGAGTTTGAGACTAAGGTCTATGACGAGATAGACATCGTCTCTACGGCCTACCACACTTTCCGTACGGTGCAGTTAACGCAGGACGAAGACCTCGAAACCTTCAAACAGGCAAAGTCACAACTGAAAGAACGGCTTGGCAAGCTCAACGAACTGCTCAATCACAACCTCCACGCTTCCACGGCCCCCGGCATGAACTACGAACAATGGAAAAAGTCGCATCAGCCCTTCCACTGGCTCGCTGAGTTTTACGAAATTATACGGGGCAATGGTGGATTTGATGTGGTGATTGGCAATCCGCCGTATGTGGTTTATACTAAGAAAGACAAAGATACAAAAAAGTCTGTTGCTGACTTATATAAACTTACAAACTATAAGACACAAGAAAGTAATAATCTATACGCCTTCACGATAGAAAGGTCGCTAAACTTATTGTCAGATAGACAAAGAATAGGGATGATAGTACCCTTGTCTTTTACGGCAGCCAAAAATATGTATTCGCTTCGTGAGTTAATGACCAAGAACAAATTCCTATGTATTAGCAGTTATGAGATTAGACCTGGTAAACTATTCGATGGTAATAAGGGTGCAGACCAAAGACTAAATATCTTCATTTCATCCAACAGCCCTGTATGTAATGAGTTATTTACAACTCAGGTTTTACGATGGTCGTCAGAACACCGCAAATGGCTCTTCCGCAATCTTCATTTCAGCTCTTCAGTTAACAATGTTCGTATTTGGCGCTTTTCATCTGCTATCGAGCATGGGCTTTACAACAAGTATAAAGCGAATAACTCAATTGGTCAATATACCACAACCCAAATAAGCGACCCCCTGATTCACTACCGTTCTGCAGGACTAAGGTATTGGATTATTTTCCTTCGGAATGGATTCAATACTAATTCTGCAAGTAACAAAGAAAAACATGTCTGTAGTTCAATTGTTGCAGATTATCTCATGGCCGCACTCAATTCAAGCCTTTTCTGGTGGTATTATTCAACAAACTACGATATGTTCAATCTGACAGAAGCAAACGTATTTGATTTCCAATTAAATTTTGATAGCAATAATGACGTTGGCGTGTTTGCTAAAAGTCTTGAAAGGAATTTAGATGGAAACAAACAAGTATCAATTGTGAACAAATCTGATGGTGGCGTAAATCAATCATTTGCCTATCAGAAGAAACTCTCCAAACCCATCATCGACGAAATCGACAAAGTCCTTGCGAAGCACTACGGCTTCACGGACGAGGAACTTGACTTCATTATCAATTACGACATCAAATACCGCATGGGCGACGAATTAAACGAAGAATAGTCTTAAAGGGAAGTTTTTGCCTATTATGATTAAAATTTATGGCAAAATGATGTAAATATCAAATAAAGTGATTATCTTTGCACTCACAAACTCGTGCGAAGATGTTTACAGCATCGATGCACCTCTAAAACATTAAGATTATGGCACAAGTATCAATGACCGTTCGTATGGATGCAGGCATCAAAGCCGCTTTCGATTCCCTCTGCCAGCAGTTTGGCATGAGCGCAAATGCAGCAATGAACATCTTTGCCAATGCAGTTGTAAAGACAAGAAGTATTCCATTTAAGATAACGGCTTATCCTGACGAGGACAAGGTAATGAAGGATTTCAACGAATTCCGCAGGGCTGTTGCTGCGAGCGACCGTCCCGAATTGACGATGGAAGAAATTAATGAAGAAATCAGGCTGGCCCGTGAAGAAATGGCGGCAAAGAAAAAGGCATTAGTATGATTTATGCAGTCATCGACACGAATGTTATCGTGTCTGCGTACATTACGAAGAATCTAATGGCTGCAACATCAAAAATATGGGCAGCCGTTTTACAGGGAAAAATCACTCCCGTGTATAACGATGAAATAATCGACGAATACAGGGAAGTGTTACGTCGCAAGAAATTCGGCATCCCAGAACATCTGATTATGTGGGCAATAGACAGAATACTAATGAATGGTATTCACGGTGAACGTGTACCATCTCAGGAAGACTTCCCTGATCCGAAAGATATCGTATTCTATGAAGTGTCTCTGTCGAAAGAGGATGCCTATTTGGTGACAGGCAACAAGAAGCATTTCCCTAAGGAGCCAATTGTAGTGACTCCGGCAGAGATGGTGGAGATTTTGCAAAAAGAAGGAGTCTTTTGATGGACTATCTCGGCAACAAAGACCTGCTAAACCGGAAGCTGACTGCATTCCTGGCGAGTCGCACCGTGCAGACTGCACGGGTGATGGCTTGCTACGACTGGGCTACAGGTCTTTGTGCCGAAACGGATTGCGTGGTTAGCGGTTTTCAATCGCCCATTGAGCGGGATGTGTTGCACTTCCTTCTGAAAAAACGGATACCAGTGGTTGTGGTACTGGCCCGGGCCATATACAAACACATTCCTGAGGAACTGCGTGAAGCCTATGGCGACGGACGTTTGCTCATTATCTCCGTGAACCAGGCCGCCCGCACCAGCAACGCTGCTGCCCAAGCCCGTAACCATTATGTAGCAGACCTTGCCAGCACCATCGTTTTCGGTATGCTCACTGAGGAAAGCTCCCTCTACGAAATCTATCTACGGCAATCTGAAAATGCAAGCAAGCAGGTAAAGCTGATTGGCAGTGCCATAAGGCCAGGAGAGTGACGTCAAGATGACTCTCGCAATTCTTCATTGACGAAATCGACAAAGTCCTTCCTCCAGTATCTGAGTCTGCTGTTTGTTGACGCCTAATGAAGAACTGAACCGCCAGCATGAAATGAACAAAAGTTTCAACACTTGGCAGACCGCCCATCTTGAAAATTTGGGAAATGACAAAACCACAGTGAAAATATTGAAGTCTGTTTGGGGGTTTGTTGCGATTTATTTGTACCTTTGCAGGCGATGAGACAGAAAAGGATTCTTGTGGTAGACGACGAGCAGGATTTGTGCGAGATTCTGCTCTATAACCTTCGAGCGGCAGGCTTCGAGGCCGAGGCGGCCTATTCGGGCGAGGAGGCGATGGATAGGGAACCGTTGCGGTACGATTTGCTGATACTCGACGTGATGATGCCGGGCATGTCGGGCTTCGAGCTGGCAGAGCGACTGAAGGCTGACGAGACGACCGCCCATATACCTATTATTTTCCTGACGGCAAAAGATACAGAGGACGATACGCTACGGGGCTTTGGGTTTGGGGCCGACGACTACGTGACGAAGCCGTTCTCCGTGCGCGAGGTGGTGGCCCGTGTGAAGGCGGTGCTGAGGAGACCCACTCCCCGCTCGGTCGAAGGACGCTTGCAAGGCAAGAATCCCTCCGGGGAGGGGAGTCTTATCAGTTATGAGGGGTTGATTCTCGACTTCGGCAAGAAGACGACGACGGTGGATGGCGAGAGCGTGAGTCTCACCAAGACGGAGTTCGAGCTGTTGGGGCTGTTGCTAAAGCATCGCGGGCAGGTCTTTTCACGGCAACAGATCTTCGATGCCGTATGGCCGGAAGACGTGGTGGTCAGCGACCGCACGGTAGATGTCAACGTCACCCGTCTGCGCAAGAAGATAGGCAGATATGGAAATTTTGTAGTAAGCCGACAAGGGTACGGCTATTTGTTTGAGGTATGAAGCATTTGAGTGAAGGCCGGAAGATGTTCGCCAGCGTCATGGTGGTGTTCGCCGTCTATGCACTGATCTTTATACTTTTCGAGGACTATGACCGCAAGTTCCTGCAGCCCTTTGACGAGGTCAGCGACTGGCACCTGCTGCTGTTCTCGCTCGTGGTGATGG
>CAMYZO010000016.1 GCA_947303855.1 uncultured Prevotellaceae bacterium | reverse complement strand
ATTCTTCTGCAACTCATAATCTGGAGGTCCCAGGTTCAAGCCCTGGCTGGTCCACCGTTGATAATCAAGCACTTACATATTAATTGTAGGTGCTTTTTCTTTCAATTTTGCAACGGAAATTACGTTAAATTTTAGCAAATTGACAGTTATTTGCCAAAAAAGTTGTAGTTTTGCAAAACAAAAACTGCAAAACAACATGCGAAAGATAATACATATAATATTGGATGCTCGCAGCAAAGACAATAGAATAACAATGAACCGGAGGTGGAAGATGGTAATGGGTTTATCATTTCTCATTTCTCAATTATCATTTAGCCACGCAGTGGCGCAAGATGAGACCATCGTGTTTACGCCCCAATGGACTGCGCAGGCCCAGTTTGCAGGCTACTACGTGGCCGAAGCAAAGGGCTTTTACCGCGAGGCGGGGGTGAAGGTGCGCATAGAACATCCGTCAGCCACTCAGCCCGCCATGAGCCGCCTACGCAATAACGAATGTCAGGCCACGACACTACAACTCTGTCAGGCGTTGGAGATTGTCGATGGCGGCATTCCCTTAGTGAACATCCTTCAGACATCGATGAACAATGCGATGGTCATTGTATCAGCACGTGGAAAAGACCCACTGAAGCAAAAGGGAGCCAAGGTGGGTATCTGGAGCGTGAGCTTCGGACAGTTGGCCATCTGCATGAGCAACAAGGACCATTTGGACTACGAGTGGGTGCGCTTCGCCCAGAACGTCAACCTGTTCGTAGCCGGAGCCCTTGATGCGACGTTGGCCATGAGCTACAACGAATACTACCAGTTGGTGCAGGCGGGCATCAAGATGACCCAAAAGAACGTGTACCGGTTCTGCGACCATGGCTATAACGTGCAGGAGGATGGCGTGTATATGACCCGCGAGTACTACGCCACACATAAGGACCAAGCACGACGTTTTGCCCAGGCCAGCAGGAAGGGCTGGGAGTGGGCTGCCGCGCACCCACAGGAAGCACTCGACATCGTGATGCAGTACGTGGATAAAAACCACATCGCCACCAACCGCGTGATGCAGAAATTGATGTTGGAGGACGTGTTGCGCCTGCAGGTGGACCGCGAGTCTAAGAAGCGCGAGTTCAGGATGCGTCCCGACATGGTGAAACTGGCCAGCCGCCTGATGACGGACAACCAGATGCTAAGCCGTGAGGTAACATACAAGGAGTTAATTGACAATTGAGAATGGATCATTGACAATTATGAACAAGATATTCACATATATCCGTCGCAAACTCTCAGTGAGGGTCAGCCTGTGGGTGGTGTTCTTTGCCGCCATCATCTTCAACGTTGCCCTCGGGTTCCTGTTCTACCAGTCGCGCGAGGCCGTGCGCCAAGAGGCTATCAGCCGCGCTACAACGATTCTGGAAAAAACCTCACTGCGTGTAGAGGGTATCCTGAACCGTGTGGAGGTGGCCTCGAACATGACCAAGTGGCTGGTGCAGCGCCATCCCGACAAAGCCGACTCAATGTTTGTCTATAGCCGGGGTATGCTGCTGAACAATCCTGACTTCTACAACTGCTCCATAGCCTTTGAACCTTACTACTTCAAGGACAAAGGGCGATACTTCTCTGCCTACACCAAACACACCGGCGACTCGCTACGTACCACACAGGGGGGCAGTGACTACCACCAGTATTTCTTTGCCGACTGGTATCTCATGTCTCAACTGCTTGGAAAGCCATGCTGGACAGAACCATATATGGATCTCGACGTGGCCACCAACACCAGCGAGATGGTGACCAGCTACTGTCAGACCATCAAGAACAAACAAGGACAGGTGATAGGTGTTATCAATACCAGTCTCTCCATCACCTGGCTCTCGCAGACCATCTCAGCGGTTAAGCCTTATCCGAACTCCTACAGCATCATGATAGGGCGCGGCGGTACCTACTTCGTGCATCCCGACACAACGAAGATTACCCGTCAGACCATTTTCACACAGACGCTCGAGCACCCCGACACAGCCTTGACAGCCCTGGGCCATGCGATGCAACGCGGCGAGGAAGGCATCAAACAGATGAATATCAATGGCGAGGACAGTTATGTCTTTTACAAGCCACTCGGACAGACGGGGTGCTCGATGGCCATCGTCTGTCCTGAGAGCGACATCTTCGGTGGTTTCGACCGTCTGCGCAACAGTGTCAGAGCCATTGTATTAGTAGGTTTGCTGCTGATGTTGTATCTGTTCATCCGCATTATTACCCGTGAACTTCGGCCCTTACGACGTCTTGCCCACGAGGCAGAGACCATTGCCTCGGGACAGTTTGATGCCGTATTGCCCGACTTCCAGCGTGTCGATGAGATAGGCCAGCTAAGCCACTCGTTCGGGAACATGCAGCAGTCGCTGGTGAAATACATCGAAGAGCTGAAGGATACCACGGCGCAGAAGGCTTCGATAGAGAGCGACCTCCGTATTGCCAGCGGCATACAGATGGGCATGCTACCCGAGAAGTTCCCGACCAAGGACGACCGCGACGACGTGCAGCTCTATGCCTCGCTGACTCCGGCCAAAGAGGTGGGTGGTGACCTGTTCGACTTCTACTTCCGCGACGAAAAACTCTTCTTCTGCATCGGCGACGTATCGGGTAAGGGCGTGCCCGCCTCGCTCTTCATGGCCGTCACCCGTTCTACCTTCCGCACCGTGTCGGCCCATGAATCGATGCCCGACCGCATAGTGACCCTTATGAATAAAACCATCGCCGACATGAACACGAACCACATGTTCGTGACACTCTTCGTCGGTGTGCTCGACCTGCCAACAGGCCGTCTGCACTACTGCAACGCCGGCCACGATGCCCCATTGCTCGTCGGTGCAGGCGTAGGTGAGCTGCCGTGCGATTCGAATATCCCCGTCGGCTTTATGCCCACGTGGAAATACTCGCTGCAGGAGGCACAGATCTTCACCGGCACCACCATCTTCCTCTTCACCGACGGACTGACCGAGGCTATGAATGCCGACTATGCGCAGTTCCAGATGGAGCGTGTCAACGATGTGGCCTTCCAGGCTCTCTCCCAGCAACAACAGGAGCCCCGCCAACTCATCACACGGATGACCGAGGCCGTCCATCAGTTTGTGGGCGATGCCGAACAGAGCGACGACCTGACCATGATGGCCATCCAGTATATCCGTCAGCAGAGCGACGTCAGAATGCGCAAGAGTCTTGTGTTGCCCTGCGACCTGCAAGAGGTGCCGCGACTGAATGCCTTTGTCGAAGAGGTCTGTCAGGAGGTAGGATTCGACGAGACGGTTGCCATGCAGGCGAAAGTGGCCGTCGAGGAGGCTGTGGTCAACGTGATGAAATACGCCTATCCGCCAGGACAGCAGCGTGACGTAACCATCGAAGCCGCATCCAACGATGTGCGTCTGAAGTTCACCATCATCGACTGCGGCCAACCCTTCGATCCCACCGTACAGCCGGAAGTCGACACCACGCTCACGGCCAAGGAGCGGGAGATCGGTGGACTGGGTATCCACATTATTCGTCAGAACATGGACTCCATCAACTATGAACGCATAGACAACCTCAATGTGCTGACGCTGAGGAAGAAGATTGTTAAAATTGACAATTGATAATTAAAAAAATAAGATTATGAAAGTAAGAATTGAAGAACAAGACGGCAACGCAGTTGCCATTCTGGAAGGCAATCTCGACACGGCAGCTGCCGTAGAAACCGAAAAGGCAATGAGGCCACTGAACGACGTGGAGGGTAAAGACATCATCATCGATTGCACTGACATGGCATATATCTCTTCAGCCGGTCTGCGCATCTTCCTGGGCATCCTGCAGAATGCCCAGGCCAAAGGCGGACATGTCTATATCAAAGGCATCAATGATAATGTCCGTGCAGTCTTCACCATCACGGGCTTCAGTAATATCTTCGAGTTCAAGTAAATCCGTTCCGAGATGGATAGACAAATATCACTTGATCCGCATGGCGAGATGCTGCTGAAGCAATACCGCGAACTGCGTCCTACGCTGCAGCAGTTAGCGGACGAGGCCTCCAGCCTGTTGCGCCGTGCTCTACGCGAGCAGGGAATCTATATCACGGCCATGGAGCACCGGGTGAAAACAGAAAAGTCGCTTACGGGAAAACTGGAGCTGAAGGGGGTGAAATACAAGAGTATCGATGACATCACCGACCTTGTAGGGCTACGTGTCATCACCTTCTATACTGACGAGGTAGACAAGGTGGCGGCCATTGCCAAACGCGTGTTCGACATCGACTGGCAGGAGAGCGTCGACAAGCGAAAGTTGCACAAGCTAGACTCCTTCGGCTACAACTCCCTGCACTATATCTGCCGACTGAAAACCGGTGGCCCACGCTTTGAGCTGCAGATGCGTACTGCCCTGCAGCATGTGTGGTCTACCATTGAGCACGACACCGGTTACAAGGGCGATGTAAAGGTTCCCGACGTGTACCTGCGACAGTTCAATCGACTGGCAGGAATGGCAGAACTGATGGACGATGAATTCAGTCGCCTACGCACAATCCTTACCGACTATCGCCGACAGACACTGGCGCTGGTAAAGAATGGTAAACTTGACGATGTGCCACTGTCGCGCGACACGTTCAGGAGCTATCTGGAACTGCATCCCTTTGACCGTCTGAATAAGCGCATCGCTGCCGTCAACCAGGCCGAAATATGGCCCGTATCGGTGATGTCCTACCTGCCGGTGTTGGAGTCATTCGGCCTGGAAACGCTCGGCCAAGTGCAGCAGTTCATCGACGAGAACGGTGAAGATGCCTATCAGTTGGCACTCTCACAACTGGCCATCACCGACCTTGACCTCCTCTCGTCGAACACCGCCCTCCAGTATCTTTGTCTGGTCTATGTACTGAAGCACGACGGCGGGCGCGATGGTCTGAAGTCACTCTACGACCTCATCAATGGCGAAAGTGATGCCAATGGTATCGTGGCAGATATGATGATGGAGCAGGCCAAGACACTGCCGTTTATGCGAAAATAAGACTTGTTTTTTCGTACTTTTGCAGCAAAATCCTGAAGTGCCAAGGAGTGTCACCGCTTTAGCTACTCTGACGAGGAATGGGAGAAATCGGCCTACAACATGCTCGGCCAGCGCGTGGATAAGTCGCAGAAAGGACTTCGTTTTTACTTTTCCACTTTTCGTGGGTCTTATTAATGAATGACAACCAACGGCAATAAATGAAGCAAACGACAATGAAACGACTATTGACGATGGCTTTGGCCATTTGCTCAATAACTATGCAGGCACAAAGTGACCGCTTCCAGTGTGACGATTCGTGCGACCCCGACGCCTCGGGTGTGGCCAAGTTTAATGTGGTGAGTCCGGTGGGCTTCTCGACGGTAGAGCCGATAGAGATGGCACCACGACTGACGACCCTCGACAGCAAGACCATCGCCATCGTGGGCGAGGACTTTATGTACAACATTACGCATCCTGAACTGAAACGGCTCATCAAGGAGCACTATCCCACAGCCAAGGTGATTATGTACGACGAACTGCCAATTGCAGGACCTTATCCTGCACCGGGCATCACCCGTCAATCAACGGAATTGTTTCGCCAGCGACTGATCGACCTGAAGGTGGATGCGGTCATTGCCGGCAATGGCGGCTGTGGCATCTGTACGCCCAAGGAGACCGGCTCGTGCATCGTGGCAGAGAAGCTGGGCATTCCCTCGGTCATTGTGACGGCCCCGGGCTTCGACGCAGAGGCGCGCTATACGGCTCGCAACAACGGCGTGCCCGTGCTTCGCGTAGCCGTCTATCCGGGAGCGTTTGCCTCGCATACCGAGGAACAACTCATACAAAATACTCGTGAGGTGACGTGGCCACAGATTGTAACAGCCCTCACCACACCCATCAGGCAGGAAGAATATGCTGCCGCAGAGGCCAGTCAAGGCATTACCGACGACGTGTTTCATGGTACCATCGACGAGGTGTATGCCCACTTCACCAAGATGGGATGGAGCGACGGTCTGCCCTTCAATCCGCCCACCTTCGAGAAGGTCATGACCTATCTTGACTATACCGACCATGCCTGGAACGAGACCATCGCCGTGCTGCCTGCCGCTTTCCGTAATACGACGACGTGGCACGTAGCTGTCAATGCCTGTATGGCCGGTTGCAAACCCGAATACATGCCCATCCTCATTGCAATGACGGAGGCAATGGCGGGTGGCAATTTCCGTCGCACGCTGGGCAGCACCCACGCCTGGGTTCCCTATTCGTGGTTGAACGGTCCCGTGGCTCGCCAGTTGGGCATCAGCAGCGGTCAGGGCGAGATCAACGCCGAGGCCAACGCCAGCATCAGCCGATTCATGTCGCTGGCGCTGATGAACCTGGCAGGCTACTACGTCGGACAGAATCGCATGGGTACCTTTGGCTACCTGCAGCCGTGGTGTCTCGTAGAGGACGAAGAGGCGTGCCGTCGTGTGGGATGGCAGACGTGGAACGAGCAGCAAGGCTACGGCATCAACGACAACACCGTCACGCTGGCCTCGGCCTTGATGTGGGGCAACAATATGGCGCCCTCTACCACCGATCCTGAACGCGTGATGCAACTGATGGCGTGGGACATCGCCGAGCGGTGCCAGTTTGCACTTGGTAGCGGCAAGCAGTTCACCAATCGCGTGGTGCTGATGACGGAACCTGTGGCAAACATCCTGAAAGACGGCTATCCCACCATCGGCAGTCTTGAGGATGCCTTAATCATCAACTCGCGCCGCTCTGCCTATGAGCGTGCCTTTGCCAACTACTATGCCAACCCGGGCAGTCGCAAGGATGGCGAGGAGCACACCTTTAGTCAGTATCTGAGTCATATCATTAGTACTGAAGATGGCGCAGAAACCACAACGCCTGTATGGTACGACACCGGCGCCATGTCCATGACCACCATTCCCACGATGGAGAAAGGCCAGACGGCATTCCTCATCACTGGCGATGCCTCGCGCAATAAGGTACAGACCATGCCTGGCGGCGGCTTCTCTACTGTCAGCATCGACCTGCCGGCCAACTGGGATGCGCTGATGACGGCAAAGGGCTATCCAGCCTTGCAGGAGATGTGTCTGAGTCCTGCCAGCGGAGATGGCAACAACACCTCCGCTGTCAATACGACAAAGGCAGCAACATCTCGAAAATCTCCTATGCATACCGAATATTATAACATGCAGGGCCGTCGCACAAATGGCAATCAGCGTGGTGTCAACATCCGACGTCATGCCTACTCCGACGGTTCCTCACAGACTAAAAAAAGTATCGTCCAATAAGGACATGATAGTATTTATTGATACAGAGGTGGATCCGCATACGAAAAAGGTAGCGGATTACGGAGCGGTTAGGGAAGACGATGGTGAGCACCAATCGTCTGGTGCGGTTTTGCATTCCCACTCCAAGGCCGACTTCGATGCCTTCGTGTCAGAATGCGATACGGTTTGCGGACATAACATTATCAATCATGACCTGAAATATACTACTTTGAGGGGCAATCCCACGATTGTTGACACTTTGTTTCTTTCGCCGTTGCTCTTTCCCAAACGGCCCTATCACCATCTGGTGAAGGATGACAAGTTGCAGGTGGACGAACTGAACAATCCTGTCAACGACTCGATGAAGGCTCGCGACCTGTTGAATGGCGAAGTGGCAGCATGGAATCAATTGTCGCCTGACAGACAGGAAATATACTACCAACTGCTCTATGATACAGAACAGTTTGGAGGGTTCTTCAAATACATAAACTACAACGAAGGCGGAAAACGAAGTCAACCCGACTGGCGACAACGGCGAACACAGATTGATCATAATATAACTCCTGCCAAATACAATAAACTCTTTGGTGAACTCTCCAGCCGTCAATGTGAGATTATTGGCGACAAACAGTCGAAATATATCGTAGTGGCTGCCGGCCCCGGTAGCGGCAAAACGAGAGTGTTGGTACATAAGCTCGCTTCACTGCTGTTGCTTGAGGATGTTAAACATGAACAGCTTTTGATGTTAACATTCTCAAGGGCGGCGGCTACTGAATTCAAGAAACGGCTCATTAGTCTGGTTGGCAATGCTGCACACTATGTGGATATTAAGACATTCCACTCCTATAGCTTTGACCTGATAGGCAAACAGGGAAGTCTCGATGAAGCAAAAGATGTCGTGCGACGGGCTGCTGAGATGATTGAAAACAGTGAGGTGGAACAGTCGAAGATAGCCAAGAGTGTACTGGTCATTGACGAAGCGCAGGATATGGGGGCTGACGATTTCCGACTGGTTAAGTCTTTGTCGAATCGAATATTGAAGATTTCATTGCTGCTGATGACAAGTCGGTTTTTGTAAGTACTATCCACAAGGCAAAAGGACGTGAGTTCGATACCGTTTATCTCATGTCACCTGTTCCTGACGGGAGAGATGTAAATGATATGCGTGCCTATTATGTGGGGCTCACTCGTGCAAAGCGAAACCAGTATCTTGTACCGAATCCACCTGCCGAGTACTTGTCAATATCGATAGCACTGAATATGCGTGATGTATGGCTCGACTTCTACAAGGGGCGCAAAGATATGGTGCTTCGCCTTATAAGTGGTGATTGCCTGCAATACCAGGATGGTTATTTGTTGAATGAGCAAGGCACAAACATTGCTGCATTATCTGCTTCTGGCAAAGATAAATTGAAGGCGTGGACGGACAAAGGGTATGAAGTGACAAGTGCTAAGGTGAGCTATACGCTGGCTTGGAAACCAAAGGACTCTGAAACAGAATAAAAAATAGTAAAAAAGGCCTGTCGCTCTTGCGACAGGCCTCCGGAGTATTACTTCACCAGAATCTTACAGACCGTGCCGTCGGCCATGCGGACGATGTTCAGGCCACGCTGCATCTGGCTGATACGCTTGCCGTCGGCGGTATAGACTGACTGCGAGGCGGCGGCGGTCTTAGAGTTTACGGTCATGATGCCGTCAATAGTGCTGACCGTGGCCTTCTGGCTCAGTCCGCCATTCTCGTTGACGGCCTGCACCTGCCATACGTCAGCCGGCGTGTAGCCGTCGAAGGAGGTTGCTGTCGTGAAGCCGGCCACCTCGCCGTTCTTCGTCACCACATAGCAGATGGCGAAGGGTACGGCCTCCCATGAGAGTTGTGAACCTACAGCCTTGACCACCGGGGCGTCGCAGGCCTCGCACATCAGGTCGGGCTGCCAGTTGTCGTCGCCACCGCATACGTTCTTCAAGGTGTACTGGGCAGCCTCCTCGGCAGTCAGCGTGTTCTTCACGTTGAACACCTCGTGTTTCTTGCCCGTGTCACGGTCGGTATAATAGTAGTATGTCTCGCGCTGGCTCAGGTCAACGGGGTTGCCGTCCTTGTCCACGGTGTTGTACTCAGCCCAGATGGCGGGCAGACCGCCCATGGTGTTGTACCACCCCTTGGCGGGCAGGTTGATGAAGGTCTGGGTGTTGATGAACACGGTCTTGGGCTGGTCGTGCCAGGGGCGTCCGAGCCACACGTCGGTGACGTTGATGCCCTTGCGCGGACGGATGATGTTGTTCTGGAACACATAGCCCCACTTGGTGTCAGCGGTATGGCGTGGAGCCACGATATAGCCGCCGCTGGGACGGTTGATCTGGAGCGTGTCACCGTCCAGGTAGACGTCGCCGTTGTTGTAGATGAAGTCTACGGCACCCTCAATCAGCGAGTTCTTGATATAGTGGCGGGCGGTAGAGCTGCTGGAGGTAATCCAGGTATCCTGATAGCTGAGCAGGGCGACGTTGTTCATGCAGACACGGTCGGCCACAGTGTTCAGGGCCAGGGCCTGAGGACCGTCGAGCTTCTCATAGCCGTAGCTGTTCTCTAAACTGATATTCTCGAAGAAGGTGTCGGCACCCTTCACCACGACGGTGGCACCCGGGTCAACGGGATAGGCGTTGTCGCCGCCAGAGAGACGGTTGTCGTAGACGACGGTCTTGTCGCGCTCCTGACCGATGATGTGCAGGTAGGGCTTCTTCGCCGGGATGTCGATATGCTCGTTGTAGCGTCCGTTCTTCACGAAGATGAGCCAGGGCTTGGCACGTCCCTCAGGAGCAGCGTCGATGGCTGCCTGCAGGGTGGTGTAGTCGCCGCTGCCGTCCTTGGCCACAACAGCGTCGTAGAGCCTTGCCTCGGGCTGCTGGCGCTCCATGGTGGTGAAGCTGAGCTCGGTAGCAGCCACGGCCTTGCCGCTGCGGCTGACGAGCACGCCCTCAGGCATCTGGAACGTATAGTTGGTGCTATAGGCCAGTCCGCTGTATTTGAAGATGGCACTCTTGCCGCTGATGACGGGCACTATCTGCTTGCCGTTGAGCGTAGCTTTGCCAGCACCGGCCTTCACCTTGTTGTCGAAGTTCAGGATGACCGAACCGTTGCGTGACACGCCGGTGGCATTGTTGGAAGGATTGCTCGACACCAGCGTGGCGGTCTCGTTGACGGCACCGGTAGCGTCGGCCAGCACAAAGATGTCGGCAATGGCCGTGCCGTCGTTGGTGCTCTCCACACCAGTCATCGGTGAGTCGTAGTCGGGCAGGAAGCGGATGAAAAGGCGGTCAACACCGGCAGCGTCGGCAGGCAGGTCAAACTCCTGCGAGTCCCAGCCACGGTTGGGCAGGTTGTAGGTGCCAAAGGTGTTGAAGGTCTGTCCGCCGTCAGTGCTATACTGTGCGAAGATGATGCTGTGGGCGTTATAGTCGTCGCCAACAGATGCCGACAGCTTCAGGTTCTCGTAACCCTTTGAAGAGAACGATATCTCGAAATAGTAGTTGCCAGTGAGGGGGCGCCATACGCGGGCACCGTACTTGCCGTTCATCTTGCCGACAGCCACACCATTGGCCAGCCAGCTGGTGGTCTCGCCGGCAGCATTGCGCAGACTGAGCAGACCGGCATTCTCCGTGTCAGCCTTGTAGTCGGCAGCACGCTCGCTCTTCGGGCTGTCGTAATAGAGGTCCCAGCCCACGATGAAGTCGGCAGCCGAGAAGTTGGCCGTGACGTTTTTCTCAGCGTCCATCTTGAACTCATATTCCGTGCTGGTGCCTTGGGCATCGCCCTCCCATCCGGTGAAGGTCAGTATGCGGTTGTTCTGAGCCGTCACCTTCACGTCGGTACCTTCCTCATAGTAGTGTACGCCGTCCACATAGTTGCCTACGGGCTGGAACTGCAGCAGGTTCTCGTTGGCACCGCCCGTCCACTTCATGTTCAGGGCATAGACGGTGTTCTTGGTATAGGAGGCAACCAATGCCGTATTGGCCTTGATCTCGAAGGTGTAAGGATTCTCGGCAGATACCGTGTTACCCTCGGCATCCGTCCATCCTGCAAAGTGATAGCCGAAGTTCTCGGTGGCAGTGACCGTCAGCGTGGTACCCTCGTCGAACTCTGCTCCGGCAGGGTTGCAGGACACGGTGCCGGCACCCTCAGTACCCAGTTTGACGCTCATGGTATAGACGGGGACGGCCTCAGGCGTTCCACTGACGTCGCCCGTGACGACGAATTTGCCAAAGCCGTATTCCTTGTTCGAGGCCAGGCCATAGACCTTGACTTTCAGCACAAGGCCGCTCTCATCGAGCGTCACAGCCGACAGGTCGTAGTTAACGGCCGAAAACTCATTATTGCGCAGGGGACTGAAGCCTGTGGCAAGCACCGTCTCCTTACCACCTGCAATGGCCACTACATCGAATTTGCCGCCGTTAGTGCCCCATTTTGACGATTCAAAACTGAACGACTTGGGTGCAAAGGTCAGGCCCTTCTTGGGCTTGATGGTAAAGGTCAGCACATCGTCGTCGTTAGCAGCACCGGCATTGTTGTTCGACGGTTTGTAGAGCGTCTGCTGCGATGTCCCGGCAGCACGCTGTGTCGAGACAGTCATCTTGCCGTAGTCGAACTCAGCCACGCTGAACAGTCCGGCAGTTTTCACTTCGGCAGCCGTCACATCGTCAGTACCCTTGCCCAAGGGCCAGGAGAGGGTAAAGTCTTTCTCATCAACGGGTTGTGCCTGCACCGCGCATGTGGTGAGCAGCAACATGAAGGCTGCCCATAGTTTCATGATTTGTTCTTGTTTCATTGTTGGTTTTGTTTATTGGTTAATCATTGTTCCAGGTTTGCAATTTTTGCGTATTGATATGTTTCTTGAGCCAAAGCATCTGGCCGTAGTTGGTGTCAGCGGTAGTCCAGTGCTCGTTGACGGGAGTGATGAGCGGCTCCTTGGGGGCCGTGATGAGGTTCCACACGATGTAGCTGGTGGTGGGCGGACAGACATTGTCGTTGTAGCCCCAGGTCATGTAGACCGGACAGGTGATGCGGCGGGCGAAGTTCACCACATCGTAGTAGGCCAGCGTCTCAACCTTCTGTGGCGTCAGCATGCCGTTCTGCTTGTTGAAGTGCGGGTAGCCGCCGGCGCGGTTGGCCAGGTAGCCTGCCATATCCGACAGAGCCGGGTGGTTGGCCACGCAGGCCGTGACGCGGCGGTCGAGACCGGCGGTGATGAGTGCCAGGGCACCGCCCTGGCTGCCGCCCTGCACGAAGACGTTCTTGCCGTCCCATTCAGGCAGTGAGCAGAGGTAGTCGAGAGCACGTACGCAGGCCACGTAGACATGCTTCATATAATAGTTGTCCTTGTTGTCGAGACCGTTTGACAGATAGCCGTTCTCGCGGTCGAAGGCACTGCTGATCTCCTTGAACTGCTCAGCCGTCATCGTGGGGTTCAGGCCGTGAATCTCCATCTCTAAGCGTATGAAGCCGTTCTTGGCGTAGTAGAGGCTGCGCATAGGCTCCTTGATGGTTTTCACACCGGCACCGGGAGGGCAGAGCACGATGGGGAACTTGCGGTCAGAGGATTGGCCATGGGCGGCTTCCTTCGGCATCGACAGGTAGGCGTAGATACTGTGCTGCTGGTCGGTCTTGATCTTCAGCAGATACATGTCTGTCTCGGCGGTGCAGTATTCGTCTACCTTAGTCCTGCTCACCTCTAACCGCTCGTTGCTCACCTCTTTCCGGGCCTTCTCTAAGGCTTTCTGCCAGAAGGCGTCGAAGTCGGCAGGGTTCTTGGTATAGGGCTTCAGCTGTTCGGGCGAGAAGCCCACCTTCACATGGTGCTCATACTTCTGGTTGTCCAGTTGTGCCGTCAGGCGGAGGTCGAGGAAGCCGGGAGTCTTCATGGTGCCCATGTCAACGACAGCCCTGCCGCCTTTCAGCCTCACCTTGCCCGATGCCGTCGCCGGCATCATATCAGGGCCAATCTCATAGGTCACCTCCACGTCCTGAGGCATGCCATAGCGGTAGAAACTCACCTCGACCTTGGCTTTCTCGCCAGTCTTGTAGAGCCAGTCGGCGTGGTCGGGCACCGTCAGCCACAGATAGTCACTGCGATAGGGGTAGTTCTCTGCCTGAGCGCTGATGCCCAGCAACAGCAGCACGAAGAAGAATAGATACTTTCTCATTATTTGTTGATGATTTTCTTGATGGAACCGTCGCTGGTGCGCACAATGTTGAGGCCGCTACGCAAGGAGGTGTGCGAGCGTCCCAGCAGGTCGTAGCATCGTCCACCTGCCTGCGACTGTGAAGAGACGGTCTGGATGCCCGTGCCGCCAGCATCGACGGCCATGCCGTGGATGGTGAGGTCAGAAAGACAGATGGTCTTGCCGGTGGCGGTGCCGTTATACCAGGGATAGACGCGGACGAGCAGTTCCTGTCCGTCCTTAACGGTCAGCACTGGCTTGGCTTCGACAAACTGCGGATTATTGGCCGGCATCTTCTTGTATTCGAAGATGGTGGTACGCGTCTCAAAGTTGTCTGTCGAATAGTAGACGTGGCAGCACATGCCATTGCCGCCGCAGCCCGAGACAAAGAGCGAGATGAGGTCAATCTTCAGATCCATGCCGGCAGAGGGCTTGACACCCCACTGGATGTAGCGGTCAGGATTGTCGTCAATCTCGTCGGCTGGCCACACATCGCCCGTCAACAGGTTACGCTGCATCTTCCGCGAAGCGTCGTAACCCGTCCAGTCGGGCCATACAGTAGCAGCATTGGGGTTGGAGTAGCGCTGCACATACATACCCTGAAAACGCTCCCCTATGACGTTGGCAGGACCAGTCAGCTCATAGCTGTCATCCTTCTCCAAGCGCCAGTAGGCTTTTACCTCTGCGCCACCCTCCAACACTACCGCTGTGGCCGTGACGGGAATCTCAATAGTCTTGCTGCCCTGCCTGACGGTGATTTTTCCGTTGAAATCGCCAGTTTCCGTCAGCATCACCTGGGCATAGAAGGTCTTGATGAGCGTTGATGCCGTGTAGCTGACACTCAGCGACGGCTGCCAGGCCTGCTTGTCGAACGACAGCCCTATGCCGCTGGTAGCCTCGATGGTCACCGTTCCCTCTTCCGGCGAGAGTCCAAAACCGTTAATCGTAAACTCCTTCTGTAAGCCCTGTCCCTTATAAGCCTCGCCAAAGTCGCCGGCGGCAGGCGATACCGTCAGGTCTGTAGGCAGCGTGATGTCATTGGCCAGAATGCCCTGCGCCTTCATCAGGCGGGCACACTCGCGGGCTACTAACAGGGCGCCAGTGGTGTTGAAGTGGGTAGAGCCTTGTCCGTCGAACAGGGCGGCCTCACACTTCTGCTGGTTGCCATAGCTCTCGTAGAGCGTCTTGGTGGCATTGGTCAGGTCGATGAAACTGACATTCTTCTCCTTGGCCAGTTGCTCGGAATGGTAGGCATAATCCATCGTATGGTCGTCCTCTGCCAGCTTAGCACCGTCAACAGGTCCTTTATCTGTCAGCACCTTGTAGCTGTCGCCGAGGTCGTGACGTCCGTTACGGCGAATCTTCGAGCCGTTGAAATAGCTGCGGCATACGGGCGAGCAGATAATAGGTGTGGCACCCAGGGCCTTGGCCTCGTCCACAATCTTGGCGAGGTTCTGCTTGTAGGTGGTAGAGGGAATACTGCCGCGCAGGTCGACGGCAGCGGCGGCGGCAGCATCGCCGATTCGCTCGTAGTAGGCTTTCAGCTGGTAGCCGTCCATGCCGCTGTTCTTCTCGTCGTTGTGGGCGAAGGTGATGATGACGTAGTCGCCGGCCTCAACGTTCTTCTTGGCCGTCTGCCACAGCTCATTGTAGCCGCCGTAGGAGTCGCGGCCGCCCTTGGCATAGTTGATGCTGGTCCATCCGTTGGTCAGGAAGTTGCCGAAGTACATGCCCCAGCCACGGGTAACGGTGGCCGACTCGTCGTAGGGTGCCATGGTGGAGTCGCCCAGTGTGTGTACTTTCTTAGCACCGACGGTTGCTGTGCATACCATCAGTGCTGCTGTCAGAAGTGTGACGATTTTTGCTTTCATATTGCAGTCAGTAGTTTGATTAAATTGTTTTCTGGCTGCAAAATTACTATATTAGTTCGATGGAATGGGGAGAATTTTGCATCATGAAGGGGTGAAAAACGCGTCATTATGCGCTTTTCACCCCTTCATGACGTGCGTGTCCCCCCTCGTCACGCTTGGTTTTTATATTCTGACGGGGTCTGTCCGACGCTCTGTTTGAAACTGCGGCTGAAGTATTTCGGATCGGTGAATCCGCAGGCGTAGGCCACCTCGGCCACCGTCTTGTCGGTGGAGCGGAGTAGCAGGCAGGCATGCTTGATGCGGGCCTCGCGCAGCAGGTCCTGCGGGGTGATGCCCATGGTCTGTTTCAGCTTGCGCTGCAGTCCCGAGCGGCTGGTGGCGGCAGCGGCAGCCATGTCGCCCACGCCGGCATCGCTGTTGGCAATGTTCTCCTCGATAAACGTCATCACGCGTTTCAGCATGGGGTCCTCCTCGCACCTCGTACCTCGTACCTCGCACCTCGCACTATCCTCGCACCTCGTACCTCGCACCTCGTACCTCGAACTATCCTCGTACCTCGAATTTTCCTCGATTAACGACAGATACTTCTCCAAGGTCTCACGCTGTTTGCGCTTGATATGCCTGATATATAACAAGGTGCAGACAATGCCCCCGACAGTCATCATCAGCAGCACCACCATCAGCAGGCGCCCCGTGGTCGATTCCCAGAAGGTGGGGGTGACGATGACGACCAGTCTCCGGGTGTTGTCCATCCATTCGCCGTCGCTGTTGGTGGAGCGGACCTCCATCGTATAGGTGCCAGGCTCCAGGTTGAGCAGGGTGGCCGAACGGTTATGGCCGATGTAGTTCCACTGGTTGTTCGGCAACAAGCGGAAGGCATAGCCGATGCGGTCGGCAGCGTCGTGGTCGATGGCGGCAAAGTGGAGTGTGAAGCTGCGCTCGCTGGGCTGCAGCACGATGGTGTCGGCGTAGGCTATCGTCCAGTTGTCGTCAGCCCCCTGGATGGAGATGCCCGTCAGCACCATCCGTGGCGTGTAGGCCTTCCGATACATCTGCTGTTCCGAGGTGACGAGGGCACCGTCTTTGAGTCCCAGCAGCCACCGCCCCTCACCCAACGGCAGTGGGTGCGTATCGCTGAAGCGGTAGTCGGCATCCCCGGCAGCGGTCGTCGGCACCGTAGGGCGGAAGAAATGGGCGTCAAGTACGCGATAGTGCCCTGTGCTGTCCATCAGCGTCACCAGGTGATTGCTCACCAGCAACGTCCTGCCACGGCCCATCGGGGTCTGCGACAGCACCACGTCAGAGGGCAGCAGGTGGTTTCCCGCCGTATAGTGGCGGAACGACAGGCTCCCGGCCAGCAGCTCAGCGGGGCTGTTGTACACAATCTGGTTGACACCGCCGCTCTCTGTACTGACAAAGATACGCTTCCCGGGGTCTTCCATGATGTCCATCGTAGCACTACTGCTCAGACTCTGCGCACGGTCTGACTCGCGCTGGTGCAGGCGGAACTGCATGCGGTCGGCATCGCTCTCCAGGCCGGCCACTAACAGTCCGTCGGTAGCGGCCCCCATCAGAATACTGCCGTTTTGCGTCAGGCAGAGATAACGCACGCGCTGACCTGCGGTCTTCGGATAGCCTCTGGGGGTCATGAAGTGCGGTGTCTTTGCCTGCGGCTGGTCGGTATAGCAGATGCCGCCACCGAGGGTGGCTATCCACAGACGGCCGTGACGGTCTTCACAGATACTGTACACATTCTGGTTGGGCAGGTCGGTGAGACGGTCTGTCTCAAACGTTCCTGCCGCTGTCTCCCTCAGTCGGAACAGTCCGTCAGGCTTAGACCCTAGCCACAGCGTGCCGTCGGCTGACTCATAGATACAGTAGACGGCAGCGCCAAACGGCGTATAGGTGGTGTGCAGGCGCCCGTCGGCACCCAGAAAGCCCAACAGGCGGTCGTCGGTCGTGGCGTAGACGCGGACGGCACCGTCGTCGCGTGTCGTCAGCCAGTAGCGCTGGCGGCTGTCCCTGAACAGGCATTTCACCTCTGCCTTTGGCTGTATGTCGAGCCGTTCGGCATGGCTCACCATGTCGGTCTCCTTGCTCAGCCCCTTCCCGTCGGTTTTCCAGCGGTTCCCCTGCTTGTCAGTGAAACTGAAGAAGGTGAGACCGTCGTCACCCCTTTGGGCAATGCTATGGCGGTAGCGTGCCATATCTTCGGCTGCCTGCCCTGCTTCCTCGGCCGCAATATTGCTGAAGCGGTAGGTACGCGTGTCGAAGAGGAAGTAGTCATCGTCAACGCGGCATACCATCTTTCCGTCAGGCCGCAGGGCGATGTCGCGGAAACGGTCGGTGGCCATGTTGCAGCCATCGCCCACCTGCGACTTGAACGTGCGGAACTCATAGCCGTCGAAGCGGCACAGCCCGTTCCACGTGGCTAACCATATAAAGCCCTGTTCGTCTTGCAGCAGCTGGGTCACATGGCTATGAGCCAGGCCGTCCTCCTCGTCGTAGTAGGTCACCTTGCATGGAGCCTGAGCGCAGAGCGTCGTGGCAGCCCACAGCAGCAGGAGCGGAAGAGCATGTCTTGCGGTCATGGCGTCAGCGTTCTTAGCAGTTCTCGACAGTTCTCAAGGATGGTCAGCAGCTCGTCCTGCGTCTCGGCACGCAGCATCTGGATGCGCGTCTCACGGAAGTTGGGTATGCCCTTGAACACCGGCGTGGCGGCCAGGTGGCGGCGGGTATGCAGGATGGCGCGCTTCTCGACGGCGTAGTTCGTGTCGCCCGGCTTCCTCGTCAGAATCAGCCGGGCCATGTTCAGGCGCAGCTGCTCCTCAAGAATGTCTATCTTCTCGTCAACGGTCAGCTGCTGGCGACTGAAGACCCAGGGGGCGCCGAAGGTGGCACGGCCTATCATGACGGCATCCACACCGTAGCGGTCGAAGGCGGCCTCGGCCTCGTCTATCGACGTGATGTCGCCGTTGCCGATGATGGGGATGTGTATCTTGGGGTTCTTCTTCACCTCGCCAATGAGTGTCCAGTCGGCCTGACCGGTGTACATCTGCGAGCGCGTGCGACCGTGGATGGTCAGCGCCTTGATGCCACACGCTTGCAGCTGCTCGGCCAGCGACGTGATGATGAGCTGCTCGTGGTTCCACCCCAGACGGGTCTTCACCGTCACGGGCAGGCTGACGGCCTCCACCACCTTCTGCGTTATCTCCAGCAGCTTCGGGATGTTCTGCAGCATGCCCGCTCCGGCACCCTTGCCGGCCACCTTCTTCACCGGACAGCCGAAGTTCAGGTCTATCAGGTCGGGGCCGGCCTGCTCCACAATCCTGGCCGCCTCTACCATCGCCTCAGCGTCGCGACCGTAAATCTGGATGCCCACGGGGCGCTCCTCGTCGCTGATGGTCAGCTTGCGGATGGTGGTCTTCACGTCGCGTATCAGGGCCTCGGCCGACACAAACTCGGTGTAGACCATTGCCGCCCCAAACCGCTTGCACAGCATGCGGAACCCAATGTCCGTCACATCCTCCATGGGGGCGAGGAACAGCGGACGCTCGCCAAATTCTATATTTCCTATCTTCATAGCGGTTATGAATTTTCCGGGTTATTCATCTTTTCTAACTGGCTTCTATTCTTGGGTACATCGGCAAACTCTACGCTCAGATTACCGAACAGAATCTTTTCCTCGTCTGTCATCGCCACCAACCCATGACCAACTTCTCTATGCCACTTCCTCAGCGCAATCTCGTCGTGTTCGCCATCCATGAAGGGAAAACGCTTGTTCTGGATGACGAACAGGCGGAAGCGGGAAAGTGTCTCAAAGAAGGAGCCTGACGGCAACGTCACTACTTGTCCGTCTTTGTCGTAATCGTATTTCTGATCGACTGTCACCACGCCTGTCTGCTCATTAACCTTCATCTGATAACCATCTTTCAGGAGATGGCACAGCGTTGCGACAATCTCATCTCGCCGTTCCGCATCCGGAGCGACATAATCACTGAGGCGAATTTCAAGCAGTCCCTGATAGTTCCAATAGGCCTTTTCCATTATTTCCTTCAACACCTTGCGCCATTCTATCGACTCCCATATATCCAGGTCAATAAGGTATGGCTTTCCTTGTATCGTTATCTGGTTCTTCGGCTTTTTCTCTTTGGGAGTTTCCGCTGGGATGTAAGGCGTAACAGGAAACGGCAACTCCTCCATCGCTGGTGCAAACGGCTTAATCACCTCTATAAAGCGCTCGCCGTAGGTGTCGCGCTTATGCGTACCTATACCATAGACGTTGCCGAAGGCTGAGAGCGTGGTAGGCATATCAGTAGCCAGTGCATGCAGCGTCTTGTCAGACATCACGACAAAAGCCGGACAGTTGATTTCGTCGGCTATTTCCTTCCTCAGAGCCTTCAGCCGCTCAAACAACTCCATGTTTTCACTCTGCCCGCTAACGGTCACAGCCGAGACTTGTTCTTCCATCATCTGTCTGCGACGACCCCTGACGCTGAAATCCTCACGGGTGATAACAACCAGCTGTACCCTGGCCCTGCCACGGACAACGTCCTGGCCGAGCGGGGTAACACGGATATGGCTGTCCTCGTTGTAGGCTATCTCGATATAGCCCATCTGCAACATCTGCAGCAGATAGTCGTGCCAGTCTCTTACCGGCACATCCCTGCCTGCGGCAAAGGTCTTTATCTGGTTATAGCCACGCGACAAGACTTCTTGTGTAAAATTTCCGCGCAGAATGTCGATCGTCAGCGTGAATCCCACTTGCTCGCCCGTCCTGAGGATGGCAGAGAGTGCCTTCTGGACAAGTTCTGTCCCGTCAAACGTCTGCGGGGGGGTATGGCACACATCACAGTTGCCACAGCTCTTGTCGCTGGTCTCGCCGAAATAGTTCAGCAAGATACGCCGGCGACAAACCTGTGCCTCGGCATATTCCTGCATGCGCTGCAGTTTCTCTGTGTTGATTTCCCGCTGTCCGCTATCCTCTGCAAAACGCTGTAGCGTGATGATGTCCGCCAGGTTGTAAAACAGAATGGTCTCACACGGCAGTCCGTCGCGCCCGCCACGACCTATTTCCTGATAGTAGTTCTCTATGCTCTTGGGCAGGTTATAGTGCACCACGAAGCGCACATTGCTCTTGTCGATACCCATACCGAAGGCAATCGTCGCACATACCACCTGAATACGGTCGTTGATGAAGTCGTTTTGCACGCGGTTCCGTACGTCTGTGGGCAACCCGGCATGATAGACACCTACCGACACGCCTTCCTTATGAAGTTTCTCTGCCAGCTTCTCACAAGTTTTCTTGGCCAGGCAATAGATAATGCCGCTTTCGGCGGGATGGCGGCGGATCAGGTTCAGTATGGTGCGAAGCTTCTCTTTGGCCGCATAGCCTCTTCTGACATCCAGGCTCAGGTTTGGACGGTCAAACGAACTGATAAAGATTTCCGGCTCCTTCAGGTGCAGCTGTTCTATGATGTCTGCCTTGGTTATCTTGTCGGCAGTGGCCGTGAGGGCCATAACGGGCACATTGGGGAACAGCTCATGCAGATTGCCCAGCTGCGTGTATTCGGGTCGGAAGTCGTGCCCCCACTGCGAGATGCAGTGTGCCTCGTCAATGGCAAAGAGCGACACCTTCAGCATCGTCTGCATCCACTTCAGTTCCGTCATCAGCCGTTCTGGCGAGATATACAGCAGTTTGATGTCGCCCCGCAGACACCGCTCGGCTATCTGCCGGTTAGCTGTCTCGTCGTTGGCACTGTTCAGGGCCTCTGCCGCTATGCCGTTGGCCCGCAGTGCCTCCACCTGGTCCTTCATCAGCGAGATGAGTGGCGAAACGACGATGGCCGTTCCCTCCATCATCAAGGCCGGTATCTGGAAGCATATCGACTTGCCTCCGCCGGTAGGCATCAGCACCAGCGCATCCTTCCGCTGGAGCACATGGTTGATAATCTCCTGCTGCAAGGGGCGGAAGGAGTCGTAGCCATAATATGATTTGAGTATCTGTCTACAGAAATCGGTTGAAGCGAGCATGGTACAAAGGCGTTATAGTAACTATTTCCAAATCACGGATTCTCTTTTTCGTTGCAAAGATAACAAAAATGTGCGATTAAGCCAAGAAATATCTTTGTTGTTTAGCGCAATCTGTCAAAAAAGTTGGGATTGCGCCAAGTGGCAACATTACCAGGTTAAAAATTTAGATTATCCGCTTATCCTACACCCGCCACTGATTATCAGCAAGTTAGCAGGATATTATCTGCTTGCTATCCGCTTTTATCCTACACCAAAAACAGAAAGACATACACGTTGGGGAACCACCATCCCCAAGGTTAGGAAAAAAGTCCCCACGGCTCGGACAAATGTCCGACGGCTTCGGACGATTACAACTAATTTCTGACCCCACCCCTGCCCCCTCCCCTACAAGGGAGGGGTGTAGGTGCGCAAAATTGGCATTTGGTGTAGGATAAAAGCGGATAGCAAGCGGATAATGGCACAGTAACCTGCTGATAATCAGTAGCAGGTGTAGGATAAGCGGATACCAATGTTATTTCACTGGTATGGTGATGGTCTCCGACAGACCTCGCTGGGCGTCACTGACCGTCAGCACCAGGTTGCCTTGCTGTCTGGCAGCCTGGGCGACAACCACCAGCTGACCGCTGAACAGGCGTATGGTGGGTTCGGTGAAAGGCTCCAGCGACGTGGCGTCGCCATTGCAGGCGGCCTTGAAGCTTCCGGCACCTGTCACCTCGAAGGTCAGCTGGTCGGCAGCGCCGGGAATCAGCGTACCATCGGCATCGGTGAGGCTGACGGTGACAAACGCCATGTCTGTGCCGTCGGCGTTGAGGCGACACTCATCATGCTGCGTCCAGACGCTGAGCTGTAGCTTGGCAGGCTTGCCAGCCGTCCTGACCGTCTGCTCACCGCAGTTTCTGCCCATTTCATCGTAGACAACGACCTTCAGTTCGCCCGGCTCATACTTCACATCGTTCCAGCGCAGACGGTAACGGTCGAGGCGCTCGGCAGCATTCTTCCTGATACGCCCCTGACTCTTGCCGTTGACAAAAAGTTCGGCCTCAGGATAGTCGGTGTAGCAGTAGACGGGGGTCACCTTGCCAATACGGTTTCCCTTCTGGCGCTTGCTGGCTCCCCACGACCAGTGAGGCAGCAAGTGGATGGTGTGCTGCGCCTTGTTCCAGTGCGAGCGATATAGGTAATAGCGGTCCTTGGGCAGACCGGCGAGGTCGCAGATGCCGAAGTAGCTGCTGCGTGAGGGCCAGTATTCGTCGTAGGGTGTAGGCTCGCCCAGGTAGTCGTAGCCCGTCCATACAAACTCGCCGATAACCCAGGGCTTGTCATCCTGCCATACCCAGTCGTCGTCGGGCAGGTTCGACCATGAGCAGTATTCCACATCGTAACTGGAGCACTGACCGTCGGCGGTCTTGATGGCGTTGGGATCGTAGTTCTTTGACCAGGAAGCAAACTTGGAGTTGTCGTGGACAACCACGGGGAACTTATAGACACCGCGGCTGCTGACGGTTGAGGCCGTCTCAGAGCCTAAGAGGAAGCCCTGCGGCAGCTGCTCGATGTTCTTGTTGTATTTATGTACGCGGTAGTTGAAGCCCGGCACATCCATGGCCTGGGCGAAGCCCGACTTCAGGGCGTTCTCGGCCTTGTCCATGCCCTGAGTGACGGTGCGCGAGGGGTCGAGACGGTGGCAGATGCCCTGCAGGCGGTTGATGATGTCGACACCCTTCGGGTCCCACTGCTCAGGTATCTCATTGCCGATGCTCCACATGACAATGCTGGGATGGTTGCGGTTGGCCAGCACCAGGTTCTCTATGTCGCGCTCGCTCCACTCCTTGAAGAAGCGGGCGTAGCCATTCTTGCACTTAGGATAAACCCACATGTCGAAACTTTCGGCCATGACCATCATACCCAACGAGTCGCAAATATCCATCTGCATCTGACTGGGCATGTTGTGCGACGTACGGATGGCATCACAGCCCATCTCCTTCATCGCCTTGATCTGGCGGATGAGCGCGGCCTTGTTGACGGCAGCGCCGAGCGGCCCCAGGTCGTGGTGCAGACAGACACCTTTCAGTTTGCGCGTGATGCCGTTGAGCTGGAAGCCGCCAGCCTTGGTGACACTGAGGGTGCGGATACCCACTTTCTGGCTGATTTCATCGACGATTTTGCCGTTATTCATCAACTGGATACGCAGCTGGTAGAGGGCGGGATTCTCTGGCGACCAGAGCTGTGGGTGGGGAACTTCCATCGTGGTGCAGGTCTGACCGTCTTTACCGATGTCGTTATGCGAGGCAACAACAACCTGGTTCTTGCCGTCGAGCAGACTGATTTCTATGGCATTGCCGCCATGGGCCGTGGCCGTCACCTCCACCTCGGCAGCACCGTCATGGATGCTGAGCGTGCGGAAGTAGGTGCCCCAACGGTCGAGACGCGAATCGCCGGTGCAGACCAGCGTCACCGGACGATAGATGCCGGCACCGGGATACCAGCGTGAACTCTCCTCCAGATTCTGCAAGTCTACCTCTAACAGGTTCTCGCCACCGTTTTTCTTGACAAACGGTGTGGCATCCACGCGGAAGGTGTTGTAGCCGTATGCCCAGTAGCCTGCCTTCTGACCGTTAATATAGACGGTGGGCTCGGCCATGGCACCGTCGAACACCAGCTGGGCTCGAGTGTAGCCGGCAGGCACACGGAACGTGGTCTTATAGTGGCCTTGGCCTATCCAGGGCAGCGCGCCGGAGCGTCCCGACTTCTCGGTAGCCTCCTTCTCGCCGTTCTGCTCAATACGTACCATCTGCAGGTCCCACTTCTTGTCGAAGGGGCCGCTGATGGCCCAGTCATGGGGAATGGTTACCGTCTGCCAAAGCTGCTTGTCGTGCGAGAACTGCCAGTTGTCACTCAGGGAAATTTCCTGTCGAGGTTGTGCCCATGCTGTAGCGGCAAAGGCAAGTGCAATCGTTAGTAGATGAGTTTTCATTGTCATTTTTGGTTTTTGTGTACAAAGATAGAAAATAATTATGAATTATGAATTATGAATTATGAATTATTTTGTATCTTTGCAGCAAAATTGTAAAATGAACGAGGATTTTGACATACACGAGCAACGTTTTGCTGCCGGCGAAAAGGACTTCGAGAATGCACTCAGGCCACTGAGTTTCAAAGACTTCAGTGGCCAGAAGAAGATTGTGGAGAATCTCGAGGTCTTTGTGGAAGCAGCAAAATACCGTGGCGAGCCGTTAGACCACACACTGCTGCACGGCCCGCCGGGACTGGGCAAGACGACACTGTCGAACATCATTGCCAACGAGCTGGGTGTAGGCTTCAAAATCACTTCAGGCCCCGTGCTCGACAAACCGGGCGACCTGGCCGGCATCCTGACATCACTGGAAAAGAACGACGTCCTGTTCATCGACGAGATTCACCGGCTGTCGCCCGTCGTTGAGGAATACCTCTATTCGGCCATGGAGGACTATAGGATAGACATCATGATAGACAAGGGACCGTCGGCACGCTCTATCCAGATAGACCTGAACCCCTTCACGCTCGTCGGTGCCACCACCCGCAGCGGGCTGCTGACCGCCCCACTGCGTGCCCGCTTCGGCATTAACATGCACCTGGAGTACTATCAGCCAGAGGTGCTGCAGCGGATTATAGAGCGAAGCAGTAACATACTGGGGGTGCCCATTACCGAGGATGCAGCCCTGGAGATTGCCGGCCGTAGCCGCGGTACGCCCCGCATAGCCAATGCCCTGTTGCGCCGCGTGCGCGACTTTGCCCAGGTGAAAGGCAACGGCCGCATAGACACCAAGATTACAAAGATAGCCCTGGAGGCTCTGAATATTGACCAGTACGGGCTGGACGAGATAGACAACAAGATTCTGCTGACCATCATTGACAAGTTCAAGGGAGGCCCGGTAGGACTGACTACTATTGCCACAGCCATTGGCGAGGATGCCGGCACCGTGGAAGAAGTGTATGAGCCGTTCCTGATTATGGAAGGATTTATCAAGCGTACCCCCCGGGGGCGCATGGTGACCGAACTGGCCTACCGCCATTTTGGCCGCAATCCCTACTCGGGTAATGTCATGGAACCGACTTTGTTTGATTAAGCACTCCTAACGGTTTCTTATTTTGGCAAATTGTTTGTCGAAAACATAGATTTTTGTTTGTTCTAATAGGATAAAACGTTTATGATTCCCCAATAAACAATTAAATTCCAATAGGTTGTATAGTCAATTGCCTTTTTTAAAAAGAAAACGCTTTTAAAGTATTTTCACTAAAAAAAATGTCTCAACAAAAAAAATATTTTTAAATTTGTAACCTAATTATTACTAAAGGCGCAAAAAATGATGCTAAGCCCTTCGTTCTGTGACTACAAATCACTCAAAAGAACGTGCCGGTGGATGCTATTTTACATTCCACTGGTAGGGACGTTATGGGCATGCGCCAAAGAAACGGAAAAGACCTCGCCAGACAAGCAAGAGATAACGGCGAAGTTGGACAGCCTCATGAAAGAGGGCATAGAAGCACGCGAAAACAACCAGTTCAAGAAAGCCATACAACTGCATCAAGAAGAGCTGAAGGTGGCCAAATTGGCCGACGACTCGATCAGCATCGTCGCTGCCCTGAACCATATTGCCACAAACTACCGCCGCTTAGGTCTGCTCGATGAGGCAGCGCGCTACCACTATGAAGCCTTGATGCTCACTATCAAGCAGGAAGACCAGGCGAACCCGTTGGTGAGGAAGAACAGGGTAAGGTCACTCAACGGCCTGGGTAATATCTACCTCACCGTGGGCGACCTGCACCAGGCAGACAGCGTTCTCAGAATGGCACTGGCCGGCGAAAAGGCCCTTGACAGCAAGCTGGGGCAGGCCA
Organism: uncultured Prevotellaceae bacterium; assembly: GCA_947303855.1. GTDB lineage: Bacteria > Bacteroidota > Bacteroidia > Bacteroidales > Bacteroidaceae > Prevotella. Next base: position 19,228 of record CAMYZO010000016.1, on the reverse strand, counting down.
TCAACCTGGCCAACTTAGGCAACATCAAGGAACAGATAGGCGAAACTGACTCGGCCTGGATTTACTACCGTTACTCACTGGCCATGAATCGCCAGGCGAAGTCAAAGTTGGGCGAAGCACTCTGTTTCTCACACTTCGCCCGCCTACACGAGCAGCAGGGCAACATCAAAGAGGCCATCGCAGAGTTGGAGCATTCCATCAGTATCATGGCCGGCAGTCCGGATGACTGGCACAAGCTGGACGCCACCCTGAACCTGGCCCGCCTCCATGCGAAGCAAGGCAAGCGCCAAGAAGCCAAGACGCTGTTGGCACAGGCTAAGGAAACGGCAGAGCGCATACACTCACTGGCCCACCGCAGCCAGGTCTACCAGCAATACTATGAACTCTACGAGCAGGAAGGCAACGCCACGGCAGCCCTTGACAACTACCGGCGCAGCGTAGAGCTGAAAGACTCGCTGCTCAGCAGTAAGCAGTCGGCTGACATACAAAACATGCGTATCGAACTGGAACGCCAGCGGCAGCAAGGCAAGCTGGATCAGGCCAACGAGCGCTATTACGACGAGCACCAAGCCCACGTCATCACCACCACCGTCCTGCTGTGCAGCACCGTGGTAGGCATCTGCATCATCCTGGCACTCAGCTACACGATACACGAACGTAACAAGACGCAGCGTATCATCAAGGAAGTGAACAACAAGAGGAAAGACTTCTTTGCCAACATTGCCCTGGACCCCGCAGAGATGAAGACAGACATCATCCTCAGCGAACAGGACCGGCAGTTTATCGGGCGCTTCGTCGATGTGGTCTACAGCCAGATGAGCAAAGGCAAGACCGACGTGGAAAGCGTGGCCGAACAGATGCAGTTGAACCGCGCCCAGCTGAACAGGCGCATCCTGGCCATCACGGGACAGAACACACTCTCGTACATCACACAAATCCGCATTTCGAAGGCCAAACGGCTGCTGAGGGCAGACCTGACAAGCCCCGTCGGCGATATTGCCAACAAATGCGGGTTCGACGACCTGGCTTACTTCAGCCGTCTGTTTAAGCAACAAACAGGTATGACACCTTCACAATACCGCAAAATGGTCTAACTTTTTAAAATAACAAACTAACATGCACATCGGAAAAAGAATCAAAGAAGTTCTCGAACAGAGACACAAGCCAGTAACATGGCTGGCCAAGGAAATTAACTGCGAGCGTACGAATGTCTACAACATCTTCGCACGTCAGGACATTAACACCGGACTGCTGACAAAAATTGGCATTATCTTGGAGCATAACTTCTTCAAGGAGCTTTCTGACGAATTCTCTAAGGCAGAAAAGGCAAGAAAGTGAAAATTATTTCGTACCTTTGCCGGCAGATATGAAAACAGGAGTATTTGTCGGCACTTTCGACCCGTTCACCATCGGCCACGACAGTATTGTGCGCCGGGCACTGCCGCTGTTTGACCGACTGGTCATCGGCGTGGTGGGCGACAACGTGAACAAACCAAACATGCGTCCGGCCGAGGAACGCATTCAAGCCATTGTAGACATTTACCGGGACCAGCCAGCCATCGAAGTAAAAACCTACTTCGGGCTGGCTATGGCTTTTGCCCGCCAAGAGGGTGCGCAGTTCATTGTGAAGGGCGTACGCTCTGTCAGCGACTTCGAACACGAGCAGTGGCAGGCCGACTTCAACCGCCGCCTTGGAGGCATCGAGACCATCCTGCTCTATACAGAACCAGAGCTGTCAAGCATCTCCAGCACCGCTGTCCGTGAGCTACAGCATTTCGGCGTGGATGTCAGCCAGTTCCTACCTAAGTAATTAGTAATGAGCCATTAATAATTATGATTACCTACAGCACTGAAAACGTGAAGATGCCCGCCATACGCCGTCGCGACACGTCGGCATGGATACGCCGCGTGGCAGCCACCTATCATAAGAAGGTAGGCGAGGTGGGCTACCTGTTCTGCGACGACGAGCACATCCTGGAAGTGAACCGCGAGTATCTGGGGCACGACTACTACACCGACATCATCACCTTCGACTATTGCGAAGGCGACACCATCAGTGGCGACCTCGTCATCTCGCTCGATACCATACGCACCAATGCCGAACTGTTCAACAAACCATACGATGAAGAACTGCACCGTGTCATCATCCACGGCATTCTTCACCTCTGCGGCCTCAATGACAAAGGCCCTGGTGAGCGCGAACAGATGGAGGCGGCCGAAGACCGTGCCTTAGCCTTGCTATAGCCGGCTACTGCTGAATGACCTCCAAGGCCTTCTTCACAATATCGCTCTCCTCGTTGAAGATGCTGAAATACTCGCTCATGTCCCACAGGTCGCGGGCAATGAGTGCCTTGAGCTGCAGCTTCAGATAGGGCAGCGTACGCTGCAGCTCCGCCTCATCCTTAGGCTCTATCTTCTGCTTCTTGGCCTCAGCCAGCAGAGCGTCGACCAAGGACTGGGGTACTACGAATTCCTTTTTGAACTTCCCAAACTCCTTATACTGCTTCTTCAGCTCCTTGCGGTGGTTGTCAACATAGCGCAGGTTCTGCTGGATAATGACGCCCTTGGCAGCCAGCTGGCGGTGCAGCGGTGTATAGCGCGTGGTGTCGAGCGGTACAAAATAGTCGGGCATGACACCACCGCCGCCGTAGACGGTGCGCCCACGGTGCAGCGTCTGGAATTTCAGTGAGTCGCTGAAGTGGATGCTGTCCTGATTGGTCAGTTCGCCCTTTTTCAGGCGGTTGTAGACATCCATGGCGTAGTCCTTCTGCTTGCCCTTCTCGTAAGGCTTCTGAATACAACGGCCAGAGGGAGTGTAGTAGTGGGCTATGGTGAGGCGTATCATCGAACCGTCGGGGAGGTCGATGGGCCGCTGTACCAGGCCCTTTCCGAAGGTACGGCGACCTACGACGTAGCCACGGTCCTGGTCTTGTACGGCACCGGTGACAATCTCGGCGGCAGAGGCCGTGTACTCATCGACAAGCACCACCACCTTGCCCTTCATGAACATGCCATCGCCACGGGCACGATAGTCCTGACGAGGCACGCGCCGCCCCTCAGTGTAGACAATCAGCTCGTCCTTTGCAAGAAACTCGTCGGCAATGTTGACAGCCGCCTGCAGATAGCCGCCACCATTCTCCTGAAGGTCGAGGATGAGACTCTGAGCACCCTGCTGACGGAGCGTCTGCAGTGCGTCGCAGAACTCCCGATGGGTGGTAGCCCCGAAGTTGCCGATACGGATATAGCCTATGCCAGGGCGGATGATGTAAGCCGCGTCGACGCTGTGAACGGGAATCTTGTCGCGGACGACCGTGAACGTGAGACGGTCGTCAATGCCCTGGCGCACGATGCCCAGCACCACCTTCGTATCCTTGGGACCGCGCAGGCGGCGCATAATCTCTTCCTTCGACATCTTGACACCGGCAATGGCAGTGTCGTTGACGGTGACGATACGGTCGCCGGCCAGGATGCCCACCTTCTCAGAAGGGCCGTTGGTGACGGGCTGGATAACCATCAGCGTGTCGTCGATCATATTGAACTGCACGCCGATGCCCTCAAAATTGCCGTTCAGCGGCTCGTTCATCTGCTTCACCTCCTTGGCATTACTGTAGGTGGAGTGCGGGTCGAGTTTCTCCAGCATGCCACGGATGGCATCTTCAACAAGCTTCACCTCGTCGACGCTGTCGACATAAAGGTTGGTGGTTGTAATCTCGGCTATCTGTAACTTACGCAGCGGACTGTCCTCTCCCAGGTTGATGCGCATCTGGGCAGAGGCAAGGGTGGGTTGCAGCATCATGACTGCTGCACAGAAAATGTATTTCAGCAAATTATTCATATTGGTCTTCTTCCGGTCGGTCTTCCTCGATGACGAGGTTGTCAATGATAAAGTTCTGGCGCTCCATGGTGTTCTTGCCCATATAGTACTCCAGAAGTTTCTGCACCTGGTCGGTCTTATGCAGCGTCACCTGTTCCAGACGGATGTCAGGGCCTATGAAGCCGGCAAACTCCTCAGGCGATATTTCGCCAAGGCCCTTGAATCGGGTAATTTCGGGGTCGGGGCCAAGGTCGCTGATGGCATTCAGTCTCTCCTCCTCGCTGTAGCAGTAGCGCGTAATGAAGTCGGTCTTCTTGGCACCCGGCTTAGCGTCGGCATCGGCCACCACCTGCTTGTTCTTGATTTTCGTCCGGCGGTTGCGCACACGGAACAGTGGGGTCTGCAAGACATAGACATGCCCTTTCTTGATAAGCTCAGGAAAGAACTGCAGGAAGAACGTGATGATGAGCAGGCGGATGTGCATGCCATCGACATCGGCATCGGTAGCCACAATCACCTTATTATATCTTAGGGTGTCGAGCCCCTCCTCAATATCCAGGGCAGCCTGCAGCAGGTTGAACTCCTCATTCTCATAGACCACCTTCTTGGTCAGTCCGAAGGTGTTGAGTGGCTTGCCCCTGAGCGAGAATACCGCCTGCGTGTTGACGTCGCGGCTCTTGGTGATGCTGCCGCTGGCAGAGTCGCCCTCAGTAATGAAGATGCACGACTCCTCCTTGCGCTCGTCCTTGATATCGGTGAAATGCACCCTGCAGTCGCGCAGCTTGCGGTTGTGCAGGTTAGCCTTCTTGGCACGCTCGCGGGCCAGCTTCGTGATGCCGGCCATGGCTTTGCGGTCGCGCTCGCTCTCCTTCACCTTGTTCTCTATGGCCTCCGCCACATCGCTATGGATATGCAGGTAGTTGTCCACCTCTTGCTTGATGAAGTCGCCCACATATTTATTGATGCTCACGCCGTCGGGTGCCATGGTCAGCGAACCGAGCTTGATCTTCGTCTGGCTCTCAAACATCGGTTCCTCGACGTTGATGGCAATGGCAGCGACAATGCCGGTACGGATGTCGCCATACTCATACTTACCGAAGAACTCCTTGATGGTGCGGGCGATATGCTCCTTGAAGGCGCTCTGGTGGGTGCCGCCCTGCGTGGTATGCTGGCCGTTGACAAAGCTGTGATACTCCTCGCCATACTGGTTGGCATGGGTAAAGGCTATCTCAATGTCCTCGCCCTGCAGGTGGATGATAGGATACAGTGCCTCGGTGGTCATGCGGTCTTTCAGCAGGTCCTCGAGTCCGTGACGGCTCAGGATGCGGCGCCCGTTATACATGATGGTCAGCCCCGTGTTCAGGTACGTGTAGTTACGCAGCATGTTTTCCACTATCTCGTCGTGGAACTGATAGTTCACGAAGAGCGTAGCATCAGGCTCAAAGTAGATATAGGTGCCGCTCTCGTCCTGCGTGTTCTCCGTCAGGTCGCTGGTGATGATGCCACGCTCAAAGGCAGCCTTGCGAACCTTGCCCTCACGGAATGAGCGGACCTCGAAATGGGCGCTCAGGGCATTGACAGCCTTGACGCCGACACCATTCAGTCCGACAGACTTCTTAAACGCCTTGGAGTCGTACTTGCCGCCGGTATTCAGCACCGAGACTGCCTCAATAAGTTTGCCTTGGGGGATGCCGCGGCCATAGTCGCGGACGCTGACGCGCAGGTTGTCCTCAACCGTAATCTCTATGCGGTCGCCGGCATGCATCTTAAACTCGTCGATAGAGTTGTCGATGACCTCCTTCAACAGCACGTAGATGCCATCCTCTGGCAATGAGCCGTCGCCCAGACGGCCTATATACATACCCGGACGGGTACGTACATGCTCCATGTCCGACAGGTGCCGGATGTTATCGTCGTTATACTCCGGTGTGTTAGCATCTGAGCCCCCTAAGTTAGGGGGCTGGGGGTCTGAACCGTTTGTTATATTCTTAATTTCTTCCATTATATCATTTTCTTATAGCATCTTCTACGCTTATGTTGCTCATTTTCCAGATACTGCCACTGCGCCTGCACAGCGGTGTTGCTCTCCATGTGGACATGCGTCTCGCCCCATTTGAAGCCATACTTCTGGTAGATGGGTATGAGGTGATAGAACAGCAGGGCATTGGCCCCCTTGGGCCGGTACTCCTCCAGGACACCGACAAGGAGGCAGTCGACAATGTCGGTCTTCTTCAGGTAGAGCGCACGGAACAGGTGCCACCAGCCAAAAGGCCACAGGCGTCCCTTGCGGCATTTCTGCAGGGCGCGTGTCAGCGACGGGATGCTGATGCCGACGCCCACCACCGGGTGGTCAGGCAGGTTCCAGTCTTCAATGACGCAGAGCATGTCCATGGAGAAGAACTTGAAGTACTCCTTCACGTAGGTGTCTATCTGGCGGTCGGTCATCTGCGAGTAGCCATAGAGATTGCCGAAGGTCTTGTTGACCACCTCCAGCACCTTCCTGCCGTAGCCGTCAGGGCCGAACACCTGACTGCGCTTCAGCTGCGGGCAGTGCAGGTTATACCGCTTCTCCACCATCTGGGCCACCTTCGAGAATTTCTCCGGCATGTCGCCCTTGGGGACAAAAGCCTTGTACTCCACATAGTCATTATCCTTCTCATAGCCCTCCATCTGTTCCATCAGCCGGGGGTAGTAGTCGTAGTTGTATATCGTAGCCATGGTACCCAGCTGGTCGAAACCCTTGATGAGCATACCCTCAGGATCCATGTCGGTAAAACCGAGCGGGCCGATAATCTCGGTCATGCCCTTCTCACGCCCATAGCTCTCGACGGCTCCCAGCAGAGCCTGCATCACCTCCAGGTCGTCAATCAGGTCAATCCACCCGAAACGCACGGCCTTGCGCTGCCACTGCTCATTGTAACGATGGTTGACGATGGCTGCCACACGCCCCACCAGACGCCCGTCCTTATAGGCCAGGTAATATTCTGCCTCGCAAAACTCGAAAGCAGCATTTGTCTCCTTGCTCAGCGTATGCAGTTCGTCACTATAGAGATTCGGCGCATCGTACTTATTACCCTTATACAATTCATAGTGCAGCTCGATAAAAGCTTTCAGACCTTTCCTGTCGGTTACTTTTCTAATTTCTACTGATGCCATCTTTTTGGGGAAATTTGCCGTTTTAACACAATTAATGTCGCAAAGATACAGCTATTTTTTGAGAAAATAAAAGAAAAATTTGGTTTTTTCAATAAGTTAAGTTACTTTTGCACCATAAAAGTATGTTAACGACTGAAAAAACAACAAATTACTAATTGCAATAAGTATGAGAAAGATGATCACTGTGGCAGCTGCCGCGCTGCTGATGTCGGGTGCCGCGATGGCACAACACACTTGTGAGAAAGGCCCGAAACTGAAGTCCTACAATTATCTGGAAGTTCAAGGCGGATTAGAGTGGACTACCACCGATGCCAAGATTGACAAGTTGATTCAGCCCATTGGCGCCCTGTCGTTTGGCCACTATTTCACGCCCGTGGTGGGTGCACGCCTGCATGTGTCAGGCCTGCAGGCCAAGGGACGTTTCGAGCAACTTGACAAGGACTACAAATGGAACTTCCTGACCACCGACGCTGACCTGCTGATCAACCTGTCGAGCCTCTTCAGCTGCAACTATGCCCGTCCGCTGAACGTTATCCTGGTGGGAGGTGTCGGTCTGGTCAACAGCTGGAAGAACGACGACCTGAACGCCATCGTTGCCGCCAATCCCACCCTGGCACCCTTAGCCTGGGACAATAAGCACCACTACAGCCACAACCTGCGTGCCGGTCTGCGCTTAGAGACCAACGTCACCAAGCCTTTCGGTCTGTCATTAGAGGTGGCTGCCAACAACATGAGCGACCGCTTCAACGGCAAGACCAACGATGCCGACGACTGGATGATCAGTGGCATGATTGGCCTGAGCTGGCGCTTCGGCCACCGCTATACCAAGCCCCGCCAGGTGGTTCGTCAGGTGGAGGAGCAGGTCTGGGTGGATGTGCCCGACACCATCATCGTCAAGGAGAAGCGTCCCATCGTGACCGAGGAGCAGAAGAAGATAGAGGAAGCCATCTTCTTCCAGATTTGCCAGAGCAATTCCGATCAGGCTTCAGGCACCGACGAAGCCATCAAGAAGGTTGCTGACCTGATGAAGACCTCTGACGATGCCACCTTCACCGTAACGGGCTATGCCGACAAGGGTACGGGTAATGCCACTGTCAACAAGATGTATGCCAAGCGCCGTGCCGACGACGTTGCCAAGAAGCTCGTCAGCGACCATGGTCTGGATGCCAGCCGCCTGAAGAGCGACTCTAAGGGCGACACCGTTCAGCCGTTCGCTGAGAACGACAAGAACCGTTGCGTCATCATTACCGGTGAGGGCACATTCAAGGTGACCAAGTATGAAGAGTATGACAGCAAGAAGATAACCACCAAGAAGGTACAGAAGACCGTTACCCGCGAAGTGGTTGAGGAGGAGTGGCCGTCTTGCGGCAGATAAGCAGCGTCCTTTCCCCATTGGCGAGGGTGGTAGCAAAAATATAGGTGCTGCCACCCTCGCTTATTTTCAGCCGCCGCCGGAGGTCGGCCACCGACAGCGGAAAGTTCCTGACAGCGATATTGGCCTGCGACAGGGAGCCGAGTTTCTCCTTTAGTTCACGCTTGTTCATCGACGTCACTGTGTCAATATGAAACACCCTGCCGGGGAAGTCGGCCACCAGTGTGCCAGAAACAAAGAGGTGGCTGTTCCGGGCTATCGCGTCAACACCGAAACGCTGGGCCACGTCGGCAAAACAGCCGGCTTTCATGATAGAGGCATTGGGCTCGTAGAGGTAGAGAGCCCCTTCCCAGTCGCCCCTGTAGGGAGAGAGCGGCAATGTGGCGGAAGCCGACAACGCGGTTTCAAACACCTGCCCGTCGTTGACGCAGACCAGCCTTCCTTCTCCGCCGGGAAGGGCGTGGAGAGGGGTGTCTATCACAACCAGCAGTTCCTTACACTCATTACCCACAGAGACGATATGCACTTCACGGACAACGTCCTGACCCAGGTCGCTGACGGCCTTACGCCAGTCGAGCATAGGCGAGAGCTTCAGAAGCACACGCCGCGCCTTTTGCAGCAACAGCGGGCGCAGTGCCAGCACGTCGGGGGTACAGTCGGTAATACCGTATGTGCGCCCGCCATGACTGTCACGGCGGGCAGGGTCGATAAAGATAAGGTCTGCCGGCTCCATCTGGCGCAGATAGTCCTCGCTGTCGGCGCAGACCACCTCGGCCTGCGTCAGTCCTAAGAGCTGGAAGTTCTGTCGGGCGATGGCACAGAGGGGCTCCTGCCGTTCAACATAAACAGCGCGGCGGACTCCTTTTGCCAGAAACGAGAAGTCTACGCCGAAGCCTCCTGTCAGGTCAACGACCGACTCCGTGCCCTCAGCCAGCAAGGCCTTGTACCTTGCCGTCTGCTCGCTTGAGCACTGCTCCATCGACAGGTGCGGCGGGTAGACGATACCGTCGATGGCAGCCCACGACGGTAACTTCCGCCGGGCCGTCTGCCGGCCGGCTATCTGGTCGAGAGCAAAAGGCAGGTTCACCTCAGGGTTTTTCTTCGCCTGAAGAGCCAACTGCCGCACGTCGCCGTCGGCATGCTGCCTGATGAAGTCGGCCGTTGCCTGGTTCATGCTTTCACGGCATCGAGCAGGTCCTGGTGAATCAGGCTGTTGGAGGCAACAACACTATTGCCTTGAGCCAGGTCGTCCTCGCCAGCGAAACCGGTGACACGGCCGCCAGCCTCCCTGACCACCAGCGCACCGGCCATGAAGTCCCACAGACCCAGGTATCTCTCCACATAGCCGTCGAGCCGTCCGGCAGCCACATAGCACAGGGCCATGGCCGCCGAACCCATCATACGGACGCTGGCGGCATGACCGTAGAACGTGTCGATGAGCCGATGGATAACAGGGCGGTAGGCATCGCTGTTATACGGCAACTGCAGACAGAGCAGGGCATCGCTGATGGCATGGCCGGCCACATGCAGCGGCTGGCCGTCGAGCCACGCTCCCCCACCCTGCCAGGCATAGTAGCACTCGCCGGTGGTCACCTCGTAGACAACCCCCAGCTGTATCTCATGTCCACGGCACAGGGCAATGCTGACGCAGTAGGGCGGGAACTCATGGATGAAGTTGGTGGTACCGTCAAGAGGGTCAACCACCCACCAGTACTGCTCGTCATGATAGCCTGCCGACCCCTCTTCAGCAACAAAGCCTGCCTCGGGCAGCAAAGCCTGCAAAGCCTCAACGATAAGGCGCTCGGAGCCTTTGTCAACATACGACACGTAGTCGTGGGCATGCTTGCGTTCCACGCGCTCATCGCTGAAGCGCTGTCGCTCTGCAGCAATATATTCCCCGGCGCGGCGTGCCACCTGGCACACACTGCGCGTCAGTTCTTCCAATGGTAGCATCATCAGTTCTTCTTTTGTTTCTCAAGTTCCTTCTTGACCTTGACCATCTGCTTCTGGAAAGCCTCGTCAGCATGCAGGCGGGCCACACAGGCACTGGCGGCCATACGGGCCACATCGACATCGCTCTGGTAGTGATAGCCGGCAATGACGCGGCTCTGACCATACTCATAACCCGCCTTCAGTATCTGCTCGGCACGCTCCGGACACAGTTCGGTAAGCACCAGGGCTACCGTCCAGCCGGTTGCGGAATGGCTCGACGGGTAACTGGGTGTATGGTGGCTGGCCTCCTCCTCGGGTATGAGCGTGCCCTCGTTGAAATAAAGGAACGGACGCGTGCGGTTATAGTGGCGCTTGGCCTTACGTGTGGCCGTGCTGGCATCGGTGACGATACGCTCAACCAGATAAGCCAGTTCAGGCAATTCCGACTTTTTCAGTTCCATACCCATAGGACATGAGAACACGGTGAAGATGGTCTCCAGGTCCAGCCCGGCCTCGAAGTGGGCCTGCTTGCCTCGTGGCGTGTCGCGCAGCGACTTACCCCAGTGGTAGCGCACGAGGTCGGTAACAAACTCCTGGCTTTCAAACGCCGGTGGTGGCGGCAGGTACAGCACCCCGTCGGGCATCAGGTCGTTACTGAGAAACGACGGCCAGCGTTGCTTCTGCGTTTTCACGCTGTCCGTCTGAGCCTGAGCAGCCAGACCGGCAAACAAAAACAAGAATAAAAACAGTTTCTTCATATCAGTGACTTGTATAAAAATCGGTGATGCGGATAATGGCACGGGTGCAGACGGGACAGAAGTCGGGCGACTCATTGGTCTTCATGCGGCAGTCTTCGGACGGGCGCCAGACACCCTTCGACTGGTAGCCGCCGCCCTCGAACAGTCCCAGGCGTCCCGTGGGGTCAGGCAGCAGGTCGGCCCACTTCTGCCCGAAGTCCACCTTCGTTGTCAGGTTGGGCTCCCACGGTTCGGTGTCGGCCGGATACATCGTCTCAAAGCCGTCGTCATAGAAGTACTCATCGGCAAGTCCGGCATAGCTGTGCCCAAACTCATGGACCAGTACCTGAACAAACGTCGGGTGGTCAGTGGTGGTCACCAGCAACTGGTTGTAGATGCCGCCACCACCATAGATGGCGCTGTTGACCAGCACGATGATGTGCTCGAAGGGCACGCCCGCCAACACATCGTACAGGCGGTGCATCTGCTCGGTCATCAGGTAACGCTGGCTATAGAACGTATCGTAATGGGTGCCTACGGGCGTACTGTTCCAGCGGTGCTCTCGCGGGATGCTGGGACCGCTGTCCTTAGAAAGGGGAGCCACGGCAACGACGTTGAAACGGTTTTTCAACTGCGTGAACGGCTCATGGGCAAACAAGGCATCGACGGCCCGCTGGCAGTCGGCATAGAACTTGTCTGTTTCTGCCGCCGTATAGCCCTCGGCCACGATGGCCAGGTCGATAGAGCCCGTCAGATCAGGGGTGTCATCTGTCGGCCAGATGTAACGCCATGCCACGTCGGCAGGACCGACGCGCCTGATGAGTATGTCCTGAGGGTCAAGGGTATGGGTCATCTCGCCTACCACCTTGTTGTGAAAATCGGTCAGCATGACGGTGATGTCAACCTTCCCTTTAGGCATGGGCAGGTTGTAACTGGTCTCGAAAGCCTTTTGCAGACGGGTGGCCTCTTCCGTGGCCTGCCACTCCTGAAACAGGGTGGAGAACGTGTGGACATACAGCAGCTGTCCCGTCAGATGGTCCTTCATGCGTATCTGACCGTTGCCACGCAAAGGCGTCTCCGTGAGGCGGCTCTTGCGTCCGGCCCAGCGCGATGTCATCATGGCCTGCTCCAGGTAGATATGCTGTGAGCGGTTGTCGCCGGCAAAGACATAGTCAAGCCTCAGCGTGCGGTCCTGAAACCACTCGTCGAAGGACTGTGCGGCAGCGCTTGTCAGCCCCGCCATAAGGCTGCATAGCAGCACAAAACAAAGCTTGATATTCATAACAGTTTGCAAATATACATTTTTTTTTGCAAACAATCAGCATAATTGGCAAAAAAAGTGTAACTTTGCACCACGATGACTAAAGGACGCTTCGCACCGTCGCCGACGGGCCGCATGCATCTGGGCAACGTGTTCAGTGCTCTGTTGTCATGGCTCTCAGCCAAGAGTCAGGACGGCCAATGGCTGCTGCGCATCGAGGACATCGACCCGCAGCGCTCGCGCCGCGAGTATGCCCTCTGGCTGATGGACGACCTACAGTGGCTGGGACTGGCGTGGGACGGCGACCCCGTCTGGCAGAGCCAGCGCTCAGACATCTATGAGCACTACTTCCGGCAGCTGCAGAGCCAGCACCTGACCTACCCCTGCTACTGCACACGCGCCGACCTGCTGGCCACGCAGGCCCCTCATGAGAGCGACGGCCGCGTGGTGTATGCCGGCACCTGCCGCCACCGGCCGCCACAGCCGGGCGCGGCAGCCGCCACACGCCTCATCGTGCCTGACGGCGACGTGACGTTCACCGACGGGCACTACGGCCAACAGACGGTGAACCTGGCCCGCCATGTGGGCGACTTCATCATACGCCGCAAGGACGGGGCCTGGGCCTACCAATTGGCAGTCGTCGTCGACGACGCGCTGACAGGTGTCACTGAGGTGGTACGCGGCCGCGATCTGCTGCTGTCATCGCCCCAACAGCTGTATGTGGCCCAGCTGCTGGGGTTCCCACCACCCCACTTCACCCATCTGCCCCTGCTCTGCAACGAAGCCGGACAGCGATTGTCGAAACGCGACAGCAGCCTCGACATGGGAAGCCTGCGCAGCCACTGCTCGCCCGCCGACATCATAGGATTTCTGGCCTACACGGCCGGACTGGTACCAGAGCCTCAACCTCTCAGCGCTAACGAACTCATAGCCCACTTTTCCTGGGATAAAGTGCCCCGGCACGACATCGTCATTGGCCGCTCAATCGAAAGTTTGGAGCAAAAGTACAAAGAATAATCGTAAAATCGTTTCTTTTCCAGAATTATTTGCTAAATTTGCAGTCAGAATGATGAGAAGTTCTCAGAAGTGCTGTCTGTTCCCTATACCCAACTCAATGAGATACTGAACGGCAAGCGCCCTGTAACAACAGACTTTGCACTGATGATGGAAGCGGCTTTGGGTATCAATCCTGAACTACTCATCAACATGCAGACCCGTTACAACATGTCTGTAGCCCGACAGAAGAAACATCTTCTTGCCAGGCTCATAGACATCAAAAAAGCTTGTGCTGCTATACTGTGACTAGGATTTCCCTTTTTCATTTTGTGGTTTCAAAACTTCTTTGTATCTTTGCCCGTGAAAATGAAATAATAGTAGTAAAGATGGCAAAGAAAAAAGACAAGAAAAAGAGTTCACAGCAGCAATTCCTCTCACCCGAGGCTTTTCTCAGACAGCGTATGCGCTCGCTGCCCATCGGCAAATGCTATATCAACGACATGGTGGATGCCAGTGGGCTGTGCCATATTATTGTTACCCGTGAGCATACCGGCGGGCGTGTCAGTGCAGGCATGTTTCTGGTGGATATGTGGTGTACGGGTGTCAGAGAGGCTTTCTACCGCCTGCGGATAGAACCGGAGGAGCTGGACGAACTGATGTTTCGCGACCACGACCTGATAGATTTCCGCGAAATCAGCTACGAGGAGGCCCACAACCGCATCTACGGTGCCATAGCCTTCGCCGAGGAGGCAGGCCTGAAGCCCGACAAAAGTTTCCAGACGGCCCAGTACCTGCTGGAGGAGGACACCGACGACGTGCCCCTGATGGAGTTTGAGTTCGGCAAGGACGGGGAGTACTTTCTGGTCTGCGAGAGCCAGCTGGAAGCCAGCCGCTATCTGCCCACCCTGCGCCGTACGCTGGGCGAGGACGGGTTTAAGTATATCGTGGGATTATTAGATGACGATGACGACGATGATGACGATGACGGTGACGACGACGGGAGGGTGCTCATTTCAGACAGTCCTGTGACGGTGGCCGACTTGGTTGGCTGTATGGACATCTCTGAAGTGCAGAACTGTGCCGATGTGCTTGGTATTGACCTCGACGAGGAACAGCCGGAGGACGCTCAGCTGCAGGCATACGCTGAGGCTGTGGTGAAACATCCGGAGCTGGTGCTCGACCATGTTAGTGAGGAGGATTTGGAACGGCTCCACGAGCTGTGCGACATACCTGACTGGGGCGACTATCTGCCCTACTTCGACAGTGGTACGGACTCACTGTTGGTTGACTACGGACTGGCCGAACAGGGCTGGAAGGAGGACAGCACGCTGTATGCCGTCCACGTGGCTGCCGACTTCCTGAAGGCCGCAAAGCCCCTGATAGCCGACTACATGAAGAAAGAGAAACCGGGTCTCAAGCTGCGCTATGTGGTGGAGATGGTCACCGACGGTCTGGCCAACCTGTACGGAATGGTGACACGCCGGCAGGTGGCTGACTATATCAAAAAACATATCCTGACAATCCCCAGCGACTATGCCGATGATATTTTCGACGATGCCTGGGCTAACTCCATGCTGATAGACAAGATGGTGCAGCCCGTCTTAGACTACGATCCCGCAAAGGGCAAGCTGCAGAAGGAAAACGTGGTGTTCATGTCACGCTACGGATGGAGTGACGTACGGATGCAGCAGCATATCATCAACAAGATGGGACGTCACGTCAGCGAATACCGCAGTTTCACCCTCGACGAGGTGGCCGATGCTGCCCGTGGCGGTGTGCCCCTGATAACCAACGCCAGGCAAGCCGACTTAGAACGGTTCCTCACTGATGTGCTGGGCCACAATGAGATGCTGGTAATGGTTATATGCCATAACCTCTGGTATTATCAGCAGCACATTGGTGACCCCGTCTACGAAGCAGACAAAACGCCCGATGCATTTTTCAAGGAGATGGTGCTCGGCAAGCATGGCGGACAACTGACCGAGACACAGAAAGACGAGGGCATGCGGCTGCTGTACGACTATCTTGACCACATGCCCCAATGGGTCATGAAGGGCTTTTCCCGAATTTAAGTTATGTCTCTTTCATAGCACGCGCCACACATTGAGCACGATGCCCTTGAAGCCCTGGCTCCAGTCGGGCTGGCAGACATAGAGGGCGTTGTTGAGCCAGGCATAACGGCTGCCGGCCGGTGCCTCAAACTGGGGTGCCGCCTTGAAATAGAACGACGGGCGCCCCTGCTCGTCCTGACCGTTGACAATCAGTCCGCGGTTGCGGACGTGGATATAGCTGCCGTCGTCGGTACGTATGCTGTAGATAGCCTCCAGCTCCGTACGGCTGCCGTCGGCCGAAGCTATCTGGTAGTCGGCACCGCCATTGAGGATGGTGCCCTTCAGCTGCGGCCCCTCAAAGGTGCCGCCGGTGATGGGGATGACGATACGCTTGCCATGAGGTGTCTCGCCCACGGTGTAGGTCTCGCCGAGGGTCACCTGCAGCTGCATCACAAACTCCAGCCGGGGTGCCTGGCTGGGTTCGGTAACCTGGGCACTGGCTGTGGGCACAATGGCCATCAGCACCAGAAGGATTAGGCAAATTCGCTTCATTTCAAAATCTGCTCGGCATGTTCCTTCGTCTTGATCTGCTTGCCTGTAAAGACCTGCTCTATCACACCCTCTTCGTTGATGACAAAGGTGGTGCGGATGGTGCCCACGGTCTTCTTGCCATACATCGACTTCTCGCCCCAGGCTCCCATCAGCTCTAAAAGCTCATGGTTGACATCGGCTATCAGGGGGAAGGGCAACTGGTACTTCTCCTTGAACTTCTGATGAGAGGCAGCAGAGTCCTTGCTGACGCCGACCACCTCATAGCCGGCAGACTGCAACTGCTGGTGATGGTCGCGCAGGCTGCACGCCTCGGCCGTACAGCCGCTGGTATTATCCTTGGGATAGAAGTAGAGCACCAGCTTCCTACCCTTGTAATCACTCAGACGGATGTCCCGTCCCTGTTCGTCTTTGCCCAATACTTCGGGCGCCTTGTCTCCAATGTTCATCATATACTGTCGTTTAGGGATAATTTACACAATTATGACAGACAGTCGCTGACGCTGCCGGCCTCCAACAACCGTTCTCGGGCCTCGTCATAGTCCAGTCCTAAGGACTCTTGCAGCATGCGCGTGCCTCGGTCTATCAGCTTGTCGTTGGTCAGCTGCATGTTCACCATACGGTTGCCCTGAACGCGCCCCATGCGGATCATCAGCGAGGTACTGATCATGTTGAGCACCATCTTCTGTGCCGTCCCGCTCTTCATGCGGCTGGAGCCCGTCACGAACTCGGGACCTACGATGGTCTCGATGGGGAACGCCGCCGTTTGAGCCAACGGCGTATGGAGGTTGCTGGTGATACAGCCCGTCAGCAACCCGTTATGACGAGCCTGACGGACGGCCTCCACCACGTATGGCGTCGTGCCGGAGGCAGCAATGCCCAGCACCACGTCATCCCTTGTGGGGGAATACGCCTGCAGGTCCTTCCAACCCTGCTCAGCAACGTCCTCAGCACGCTCTACGGCATGCCGCAAAGCCCTGTCGCCACCGGCAATGATGCCTATCACCCAAGTAGCAGGCACGCCAAACGTAGGAGGCAGTTCGCTGGCATCGAGCACGCCCAAGCGGCCACTCGTTCCGGCACCAACATAGAACAGACGGCCACCACGCTTCATCCTCGGCTCGACGGCTTCAACCAGTGCGGTGATTTGGGGCAGTGCCCTACGTACAGCCTCGGCCACCAGCATATCCTCCTCATTGATGTGCTGCAAGAGTTCCGCTACCGACATCTGCTCCAGATGGTCGTATCGCGACGGCTGTTCGGTGATTCTCTCTATCATGGGCTGTAAATGTCATTCTGCATGCAAAATTAGCAAATAATTCTGAAATAGATGGCATCTTCCGTCAGAAATTGCTATCTTTGCAAGTGATATTCACACGAAAGCATCATTGGCAATAAGAAAAATGGAAATGAAGACGTTTAAGATAGGACTGCTGCCGCGCATCTTGGTAGCTATGGTATTAGGTATCGTGGGCGGAATGCTGTCAGCAGCATGGCTGGTAAGACTGTTCATCACGTTCAATGCCTTGTTCAGTCAACTGCTGGGGTTCCTCATCCCCCTGATCATCATAGGCCTGGTGACGTCGGCTATTGCCGACATCGGGCGTCAGGCAGGCCGTCTGCTGCTGCTGACGGTTGTCATTGCCTACGCCGACACCGTGTTCTGCGGACTGCTGTCGTACGGCACGGGGCAGTTGCTGTTCCCGTCGATAGTGAGCCACGCCACGACAGACGTGCCAGTAGAGGCAGCAGCATTGCAGCCTTACTTCACAATCAAGATACCGCCTATGGTTGACATCATGTCGGCGCTGATATTCTCGTTCATTGTTGGCAACTGCATCGCTCATAGCGAGATGCCCACGCTGCGCCAGGCAGCCACAGAGTTCAAGGAGGTCGTCTCCCGCACTATCAGCCATCTGCTCATACCCCTGCTGCCCGTCTACATCTTCGGTCTCTTCCTGTCGATGACCTTTTCGGGACAGGTGTGGCACATCATGATGCTCTTTGCCAACATTATCGTCATCATCATCGTACTGCACATCTTCATCCTGCTGTACCAGTTTGTGGTAGCAGGGGCAGTGGTGCGCAAGAATCCCTTCCGGCTGCTGTGGACCATGCTTCCGGCCTATATGATGGCACTCGGCACCAGCTCGTCGGCAGCCACCATCCCCGTGACGCTGCGGCAGAGCATCAGGAACGGCGTTTCAGAAGGCACGGCAGGCTTCTGCATACCACTATGCGCCACCATCCACATGTCGGGATCGGTGATGAAGATTACGTCGTGCGCACTGGCCATCTGCATGCTTGAGGGTATGCCGTCTGACTTCAGTCTCTTCCTTGAGTTCATCTTCATGCTGTGTGTCGTCATGGTGGCAGCACCGGGTGTGCCCGGCGGCAGCATCATGGCAGCCCTGGCACCGCTGGCCTCTATTCTGGGCTTTAACCCCGACCAGCAGGCCCTGATGATTACGCTCTACATTGCCATGGACTCGTTTGGCACGGCCTGCAACGTGACCGGCGACGGTGCCATAGCCCTTATTGTCGACAAGATGCGCTGATACCTGTCATCGTCAGAAGGGCCAAAGAAACGGCGATCTGCAAATCTGCTATCAAAAGAGCGCCACGGAGGTTTTCCGTGGCGCTCTTCATATAAATTAAAGGTGAACGTTAGTCAGCCAGCTTTGCCTTGATGAACTCGCGGTTCAGGCGGGCGATGTTGGCGATGGTCTCGTTCTTCGGGCAGACGGCCTCACAGGCACGGGTGTTGGTGCAGTTGCCGAAACCGGCCTCTTCCATGGCCATGACCATGGCTTTGGCGCGTTTTGCAGCCTCTACGCGGCCCTGGGGCAGCAGGGCGAGCTGAGACACCTTAGACGAGACGAACAGCATGGCAGAGCCGTTCTTACAAGCAGCCACGCAGGCACCGCAGCCGATGCAGCTGGCGCAGTCCATGGCCTCGTCGGCATCCTCCTTGGGGATGAGGATGGCGTTGGCATCCTGAGCCTGACCGGTGCGGATGGTGGTGTAGCCACCGGCCTGGATAATCTTGTCGAAGGCACCGCGGTCGACCATACAGTCCTTGATGACGGGGAAGGCAGCCGAACGCCAGGGCTCGACGGTGATGACGTCGCCATCGTTGAAGCGGCGCATGTAGAGCTGACAGGTGGTAGCACCACGCTCTGTCAGGCCGTGAGGCGTGCCGTTGATGTAGAGTGAGCACATACCGCAGATACCCTCGCGGCAGTCGTGGTCGAACACGAAGGGCTCCTTGCCTTCGTTGATGAGCTCCTCGTTCAGGATGTCGAGCATCTCGAGGAAGGAGGTATCATCGGGGATGTCGTGCATTTCGTGCGTATCGAA